>NZ_CP019981.1:1512363-1824727 GCF_002982135.1 Pediococcus inopinatus
CTTGTTTGAATCTGTTGATCGACTGCCGACCTTTGATAATGCGTATGTATAAGCTGAAAAGAAAAAATCCCAACAAAAACAATAAAAATTCCCATAATAATATAGAAGCGATGCAGGCGAGCAGTACGAATGTTACTTATTTTTTCAGTAGCTGTTGTGCTATGTTTTTTTGTATTATTCATATTACTTACCATTTTATAACCCCACTTCTAAAATTTCACCATCTCTACCTGCAATTATAACAAGGTCCCATGAGCCTGTCCATGGCTTTGCAGCAAAGAATTCATTAATTTTTGTAAGTGGTTTCTTAAACACTAAAAAAAGGTCAGCTTACCAACAAAGTGGAAAGCTGACCCCAAATAATTCAATTCTACAGGTAACTGTGGGAATTTTTTTAATTTTTTATTTTCGATAATCTTTTTCGTAATCTTCTGCCAAAATTGTAAACATGCGCTCGGCATCATCCTTTTTAGTCGTTTCCAGGAGTTCATCCACTCGTATGGTGAGGGTTTTATTCCCGAATTTGATTACTAATTTGTCATCGACCACGACATTAGATGATGATTTTGCTACCCGATCATTAATCGTGATTCGTCCTTGATCTGCAATTTCTTTGGCAATTGAACGCCGTTTAATAATTCTAGAGATTTTTAAAAATTTATCTAATCGCATCTTTTTCCTCATTTCTTGTTATCTAATATTTTTTTGAGTAATTTTTTCCCATAGGGGATCGTTAGCCATTCTCGAATGGTAAACAATCGCAATCCAATCGCTACGCCACTAAAAGTTAAACCGCCTAATAAAACAACCACCACAATCATGATTCCTAATTCTATGCGTCCCGAGTTAAAAAAAAGTGATAGTAGCACCATTTTACTCCAATTCACCACAAGTACCATACTTCCGCTTGCAAGGATCAACTTTCCGAAAAAGCCGATATCCAGTCTGAGATTGCCTTTTAAGGAATCTGAGCTACCAAGTTGCATGAACACTAAAATCACAGCTAAGCTCAAAATGGTTACCAAGCTTGCACCATTGATCCCATATTGCTGTACAGCAACTCTATTTAATAAAAGTTTGACACCCAAACCGACAAAGAAAGCTACAATAGCTGGTTTGAACACATTCACACTTTGAAGAACGCTATTATATGTGGCAATTAAAGCGGCCAAAACGATGGCCACCACATAAATCATAATTGCTGACGTTCCCTCGGTATTTCCAAATAACAAGCGGTTAATCTGGGGCATTAAGGTCATCATCCCTACCGTTGCAGCCACCGAAATTGCCAAACTAATGTGTAACATTGATTGGACAGTTCGTTTAAACTCATAACGATTATGTTTTTGTACCGCTTTGGTTAGCGACGGCAGTAAAGTTGTTGAAAATGAAGTTGCCACCACTAATCCTAATTGAACTAAGGGTTGCCCTCGATCATAAATTCCTTTTAAAGATTTAGCTGCCTTGTTAGAAACTCCGCTCGCAACTAACCCATTCTTAACAGTAAAGGAATCAATTAATTGCAATAAAATGATAATTGCTGCAAATAAACAGATTGTGCCACCTTCAATTAAAAACCGCTTGCTTAATTTCTTATAACTAGCAATCGGCCCCGTTTGCGTCGGTAGTGGCCCAAATATTTTCTTTTTAAACAATCGTAAAAAATATAGTGTGCTCACAATGGCAGCCACAACGGCTCCGGACATTGCCCAGGTTCCCATCCGGTAAACATTCCAGTCCTGATTAACAGCTGTATATGCCACGCCAATAATAATTACTACCCGAACAACTTGTTCCATCACTTGTGATCGCGCCGTTGGAATCATTTGAAAGATTCCCTGATAATAACCCCGACCAACTGCCAAAAAGGGCATAAAAATAAACATCAGTGAAACGCAGCGGATAAGAGGTGTCAACCCAACATCCCCCATACCATGAGCAATTTCTGGGGCAAAACTTAATAATGAAACAACAATCACCAATGAAATGACACTTAGGATAACAAACGCTTTTTGAGCAACTTTGATTTTTTGACTTTCAGTCTCTTGTTCTGCAACTAATTTGGACACAAAGACAGGAAAGCCACTCAAGGCAAACGTAATCCCAATCCCATAGATGGGATAAATTTGTTGATAAACGTAAAATCCGGTGTTGCCCACTAAGTTTTGAAGTGGAATTCGATAAATAGCGCTTAAAACTTTAGCAACTAATGACGCGAGGGTTAAAATAAACGCTCCTTGCATCGCATTTTTCATCTTGTTATTTTGCACGGGAGTGCCCTCCTATTCAGCTACGCCACTTTTTTGATCAACGCTTCAACAAACTCTTTTAATTGCTTTAACCAATCTTTTTCTTCCATTTTTGGCTGAATCACTAACTTAATCTGCATTTTCCCACCGTCGACATTCACCATAGCTTTCAACTTGGTTGCAGACAAGGCTTCAAAAATATCAGCTTGTTGTAATTTTCCAGTCGCTCGAGGAGAGAGCGTGACTTGAATTGCATCTTCATGTCGCTGAATTTTTTCTATTAACGCTTCATCGGCCAACATCTTAATTTGGCCAATGGCAAGGAGGTTAGTAACCTCTACTGGATATTCTCCAAATCGGTCAATTAAATCTTCTTGGATTTCAACATACTGATCTTGATTTTCAATTTGCCGAATACGTTTATACAGTTCAATCTTTTGCCGTTGATCTTCAATGTACGTGCTTGGTAAATAAGCTTCAACACCCAATTCAACTTCTGCATCAGTTGTGACTTTGGCTTTTTTACCTTGTTTTTGATTTACCGCATCTGTCAACATCTGCGTATATAAATCATACCCAACTGAATCGATAAATCCATGTTGTTGCTTGCCGAGTAAGTTTCCAGCACCACGAATGGATAAATCACGCATAGCAATTTTAAAACCTGAACCAAGTTCCGTAAAATCTTTGATAGCTTCCAAACGTTTCTCACTAACTTCGGTCAACACCTTATTAGGTTTGTACGTAAAGTAGGCATACGCCACCCGGCTACTTCGCCCAATGCGTCCTCTCAACTGGTACAGCTGAGACAAGCCCATGTGATCAGCGTTTTCAACGAACAAGGTGTTCACATTAGGTATATCTACACCAGTTTCAATGATCGTTGTGGTCACTAACACATCGTATTCTCCTTGGACAAAGTCATACAAAACGTCTTCCATTTGTTTTTCAGACATTTGCCCATGAATGTACGTCACACTGGCTTCCGGCACTAGCGCTTCGACCTGGCTTACCGTCTCTTCAATATCTTCCACCCGGTTATGCAAATAAAAAACCTGTCCACCTCGTTGCAGCTCGCGGTGAATCCCATCGCGAATTGCACCAGCGTTTTCTTCCATTACATAAGTCTGAATTGGATAACGGTTGGTTGGTGGTGTTTCAATCACGGACAAATCACGGACACCAATCATCGACATGTTAAGGGTCCGCGGAATTGGCGTTGCCGTTAAAGTCAAAACATCAACTTGGGACTTAAGGCTCTTAATTTTTTCCTTATGTTTCACACCAAATCGTTGCTCTTCATCAATAATCAGTAATCCTAAATCTTGAAACTTCACATCCTTGGACAATAACCGATGAGTTCCCACCACAATATCAACCGTGCCATTTTGTAAACCAGCTAAAGTTTCTTTTATTTGTGGTTTCGTCCGGAATCGGGACAATACTCCGGCTGAGACCGGATAACCACTAAATCGATTGATCATGGTTTCATAATGTTGTTGCGCCAAAATGGTTGTGGGCACTAAAAAGGCAACTTGTTTTCCATCTTCAATTGCTTTAAATGCCGCCCGCAAAGCAACTTCCGTTTTACCGTAACCGACATCCCCAACTAATAAGCGATCCATCGGTTTTGCCCGTTCCATATCTCGTTTAATTTCCGTGACACTGCGCAATTGATCAGGAGTCTCGGTGTACGCGAAATCGTCTTCAAACTGGCGCTGGTAATCGTCATCTTTTGAAAAGGCGAATCCTTTTTCTGCTTCTCGTTGGGCATACAGATCCACCAACTCGTCAGCAATATCTTCAATTTTTGCAGCTACTTTACGTTTTGTTTTGGCCCAGTCGCTTCCGCCAAGCTTGCTTAATCTAGGATGCTTTCCTTCAGAAGCAACGTATTTTTGAACTAAATTTAGTTGTGTAACCGGAATAAATAGTTTCCCACTGCCGGCATATTGAATGGTGATATAGTCTTGATGGACGCCATCTACAAACATTGTGGTCATGCCAGTGTAGCGGCCAATTCCGTGATTCACATGCACAACGAAGTCTCCGGGCTTTAGTTCCGTGTAACTCTTAAGTCGTTGCGCGTTTTCCATTTTTTGCCGCTTAGGCCGTTTTTTAGGAATTTTCGCAAATAATTCATGCTCTGTAATCACAACTAAATTAGCATCAGGATATTCGAAACCACTCGTTAGTTGTCCTTGGATGATGGTAACGGCTCTTGGTTGAACCTCTTGATCACGTGCGACAACCGCTGAAATTTCAAAATCTCTAAGCGTTGAACTAACTTTATCCAGGCGATCCTTTTTTTGAATAAGGACCACGATGGTCTGGGCTTGTTTTTGCCAACGGTCCATTTCGGTTTTTAAAACCGGCATTTGCCCATAAAACTCTTGCATTGCGCGTGTTCTAAGATCTACCAACTGGTCTAGTCTTAATCTTCCAAGACCCTTTTGGAATAGCGATAATAAAATCTGTGGCTGTTCATGCTCCTTCATTAACTTACGAACTTCAAACCCAAATTTTTCCGTTGAGATCACTTGATGTTTTTTTAATTTATCAGCAACCCACTCGGCATCGTCATCTTGAAGATCACGTTCGGCTTCTAGGATTCGAGAATAGTCATCAAAAACAAGCACACCAGAATCGTCCATATAATCCAGTAGGCCATCTTTTTTATCATAAAGATAATCCGCAAGGACAATATCTTCAGGTTGCACATTTCGGTCTTGCCAGCGGGCCAAAATATTCTCCGCCTGGGTCTCTAACATCTGAATGTCATTATCGGTTTTTAAACGCTTTTTTTCTTTTTCAACCGCCTTTTGATAATTTTCAATCCCTTTTTGTAGCATCGCTTTTGTCACAATAAAGTCGGTGGCCGGCAAAATGGTCACCGTCTCAATATTTTTCACACTACGTTGGTTTTCTGAATCAAAATAGCGTAAAGAATCAACTTCCGTATCAAAAAAATCAATTCGCACTGGATAGTCGGCGTTTAGCGGATAAATATCAACAATTGACCCACGCACCGCAAAGTCTCCTGGGCGCACAACCATTTCTTCCCGCACAAATCCCATATCAACCAATTGATCTTCAAGATCGGTCAGCTCAAATTCTTTGCCAACCTTCACTTCAAGAACAGCCTGTTGCATAATCTTTTTTTGAGGGAGGAACCGGCGCAATCCCGAAACAGAGGTCACATAAACTCCCGGTTCATTGGCAATCAGCGCGTGTAAAAATTCGGTTCGTTGCCCACGATAAATTGGCGCACTAGTTGCCGCTGAGGCCGCTAAAGTTTCCTCGACCGGAAATAAATGAACTTGTGCGTCATCAAGGATATTCTGTAAATCATCAGTTAATTGCTGAGCGTGATACAAATTATCTGAAATTGTTAAAATTGGCGCTTCTTTGGCGCTAAGTAACTCACTTAGCAAAAGCGTTTTTGCGGACCCAACTAGTCCTGTAACCAATTGACGACTATTCGGAATTGTAGCAGTCAGAACCTGTTGAACTTCTTGACTTTGGGCAAAGAAATTCTGAATGTTCATAATAGTCTCCTTTTAGGCCTTAATTATATTTGTTCATTAAATCTGCAATCGACATGCCGTTTACCCAGTCTTCTAAGCCGCTAATACTGTGATCAACACTTTCATCAAACAAGGGTTGCTGGGTAGCCGTAAATTTGCTCAGCACATAATTCACAACCGTTGTTTTTTGGGGATGATCTGTCCCAACTTTTAGGCGATCAAAATCTTGAGTCTTTAAATGAGCAATTAAACTTTTTATACCATTATGGCCGCCAGCTGCTCCTTTTTTCCGAAACCGAATTTTACCGACTGGCAAATCCATATCATCGTAAACAACAATCAAATCAGCAATGTCGATTTTATAATAATCTAGTAAAGGCCGAACAGCTCTTCCAGAGTCATTCATATAAGTTGAAGGTTTAACTAATAAAACTTTTTCTCCATTAATGACTGTAGTTGCAAGGCTCGCTTCCATTTGATGTTTAGAAAAGGGTGCCTGGTGAATCCGGGCAAACTCGTCCACAACCATAAACCCAGTATTATGTCGTGTGCCATCATATTTTGTGCCAATATTTCCCAAACCAACAATCATTTTCATTTTGTATTTACTCTCCCATTATTTTTGCCTGAAACATGCAAAATGGCCGAACAGAATTAATCTGTTCAGCTTTCCGTTTAACAATTACTCAATTGTAGCATATTCCCCTATCCGTTGCAGTTTTGGCTTCTTAATATCAGTTAAAAATTCCAAAATAAATTTTTAAATCTAAAAATTAAAACCCAATCAATTCTCAATGTTTTTATAAAAATTTGAATTAGGCAATGCGAAGTTAAAGGGTAACGTGGTATACTGGTAGCTGAAATCATAAATTGAAAGGATGTTACTATATTGTCTAATACACCAAATCATCAAAAAGTTGTTTTAGTCGGCGACGGCGCTGTTGGTTCTAGTTTTGCATTTGCTATGGCTCAACAAGGAATTGCCGAAGAATTTGTCATTGTGGATGTAATTAAGGATCGTACTCAAGGAGATGCACTTGACCTTGAAGATGCAACCCCATTTACTTCACCAAAGAAGATCTATTCTGGCGAATACTCAGATTGCAAGGATGCTGACTTAGTTGTTATCACAGCCGGCGCACCTCAAAAACCTGGCGAAACTCGTTTAGACCTTGTAAACAAGAACTTGAAGATCTTATCAACAATCGTTAAACCAGTTGTTGACTCAGGTTTCGATGGTATTTTCTTGGTTGCTGCTAACCCAGTTGATATCTTAACTTACGCTACATGGAAATTCTCAGGATTCCCTAAGGAAAAGGTTATCGGCTCAGGAATTTCATTGGATACCGCTCGTTTACGTGTGGCTCTTGGTAAGAAATTCGATGTTTCACCTGCTTCCGTTGATGCTTACATCTTAGGCGAACATGGTGATTCCGAATTTGCTGGTTACTCAGCTGCTACAATCGGTACAAAACCATTGCTTGAAATTGCTAAAGAAGAAGGCGTTACAGCCGACGATCTTGCTAAAATTGAAGACGATGTTCGTAACAAAGCTTACGAAATCATCAACAAAAAAGGCGCAACATTCTATGGTGTTGCAACTGCTTTAACACGGATCTCAAAAGCAATCTTACGTGATGAAAATGCTGTTCTCCCTGTTGGTGCTTACATGGACGGCCAATATGATGGTTTGAAAGACATTTACATCGGTACACCAGCTGTTATTAATGGTTCTGGTTTGGTACGTGTTATCGAATCACCATTAAACGCTGATGAAAAACAAAAGATGGCAGATTCTGCTAAGACTTTGAAACAAGTTTTGACAGATGGTTTGGCTAACTTAGAGAAATAAAGTTAGACTTAACATTAAATCCGAAAATAGACAATTCGCGAAGTTTCTTTTAGCGAATTGTCTATTTTTTTGTTTCCAAAAAATTTCAGTTGAGAGCTTTGGCAGTTTAAAATAGCTATTGCGGTCTTATCACTTTTTTGGTATCTCGAGTTATGTATGTATAAATTAGAAATGAGGAGAATAGAATGAGACATCAAGCAAAACATTCATGGCGTTTTCTTGGCCTTTTCGTTGTTTTATTGGCCATCATTTATGGCATTGGCAGTTACCACTTCGCCAGCAATGATCGTTTCCTACCAAACACCAAGATTGCGAGCGTCAATGTAGGAAATAAAACGACCAAGCAAGCAACTACGCTAATCACTAGCAAGCTGACCAACCGGGAATTTTCCATTACCCAAAACGGTAAGACTTTAACCAGTTTTAACACAAATCAAACGGGACTCAAGTTTCAATCTCCTTCCCTAAAGTCAGCCTTAAAGAACCAAAATAGTTGGGCTTGGCCCCTCCACCTTGTAGGTAGAGTGGAAGCCAGCAAAACAACAAAGTTTACCAGCACGACTACAAATAGCAGCGAGTTTAATAAATTGGTTGCAACCGAAGCTGCTAAACTAAATCAGAATCGAACGGCTGCCAAACCGGCCACGCTTAAATTGCGTAACGGTAAGGTAACCACCACAAAAGCCACTCAAGGTAACCAAATTGACGCAACCAAGTTAGCAGCCAGCCTCAAAAAGGCTCTCAATAATGGAAAAACTAGCCTAAATCTTAACTCCACAGTCTACAAGACTGAACCAACTAGTTCTTCAACCAAAGCTGCTAGCGATGCTAAGTTGGCTCAGGCAATCGCTAACGAAAAGGCAGTATATCACATTGGTGGTTATACGGTTACGATTCCCAAAACCGAACTTGCAAAATGGATCACCTATAACAATAATCAGGTTTCTCTGAATCAATCGCTTGTAAAAGCATATGTCACAAAACTTGATAATAAATACAAAACTTATGGAAAAACAAAAACATTTAAGAGTACGCTTCGGGGGACTGTGAAAGTCAGTGGTGGTCTCTTTGGCTGGAGTATCAAGCTAGACGATGAAACAGCTGCCCTCACAAAAGAAATTCTCAAGGGTAAGAATTTTGAACGGACACCTGTGATTCAAGGAACTGGCTATAACACTAAGAAACAGATTATCGGAAATACCTATGTTGAAGTTGATAAAACCAATCAAAAAATGTTTATCTACGTTGACGGCAAACTCAAACTAAAAACAAACGTTGTAACAGGCTTGCCACCAAAGCAAACTACCACAACCGGTGTTTGGTCCGTTTGGGCGAAGAAACGAAATGCCACTCTAAGAGGTAACGAACTCGACGGCTCATCGTATGCATCTAAAGTTAGCTACTGGATGCCAATTGATGATACCGGAATTGGGATTCACGATGCCTCATGGCAACCAACCTTTGGGGGAACCTGGTATAAAACTCATGGTTCAAATGGCTGTATTAATACACCCCCATCTGTGATGCCAAAAGTTTATAAACTCGTTGCACTGGGAACGCCAGTCATCGTCTTTTAATTGAATAACTACAAAGAATGCGATAGATTAATGAGAGTTCTCATTATTTTATCGCACTCTTTTTGAAAACATGCTATTATTAAGTTTGTGAAGACTACTTTTATTCAGTTGGAGGGATGTTATATGCTCTTAAAATCACTTGTTAAACCAAAGGAACGTTTAACCACCGTGCGTGAAGACGCGATTTTGGAAGAAGCATTAAAAATTCTTGAGGATTCTGGCTTTCGTTGTGTACCTATCTTAGATGAAACAGGTCAGTTATTCCGCGGAAACATTTACAAAATGCACATTTATCGTCATAAATCACGAGGTGGTGATATGAGCCTTCCCGTGACAACCTTATTAAAAAATGCTACGAAATTTATTTCCGTTAACTCAGCATTTTTTAACGTTTTCTTCTCTATTAAAGATTTACCATATATTACTGTTTTAGATGATAACAATCATTTTTACGGTATTTTGACCCATGCGCGACTATTAGACATGTTATCTCAATCATGGAACGTAAATGTCGGTAGTTACGTCTTGACCGTAGTTTCTATTGGTGAACGTGGCGACTTAGCCTCAATGGCTAAAATCATCACTAAATATACGTCAATCTCCAGTGTAATGTCATTGGACGCTCAGGGTGGTGAGCTGGTTCATCGGACTCTCTTTACGCTCCCTTCTGATGTTGGTAAGAAGAAGCTCGATCGGATCGTGGATAATCTTGAACGTAAAGAATTCCGAGTCCCTGAAATTGAAGATTTACAATCCTATGATCATATCTAAGGGTTTAAAAAAACGATCGCCAGTTAAAGGCCATCGTTTTTTTGCGCTTATTTATCCTCAATCCGTTGACTAAAATGCACGAATTTATCTAGATAATACATAATTGGAGCTGTAATGGTCATGATGATGAGCTCTGAAACAGCCGTTGTAAAGTAAGTCCACCAAAACGGTAGGTTTAGTGTCAGCTTTAACTCCAACGCGACTAAGCACATCGAAACCGTGAATAAGATAGTATTTAAAGCCATCTTTTGCCAAGTCTTTGGTAATTTGGGGCTCACATACGCCACAATCAACAAAGCTAGTAATGTTTGGCCTGTTCCAAAAATCACATTTGGAATTGAATTTCCGGGACCAAATGCATTAAACAACAATACTCCTGCCACGATTCCCCAAATATATTTCTTGTTAAAGACTACTAAATGATTCAAGCCTTCAGAAATCCGAAATTGAATTGCATTAGAAGCCAATCCAAAAACACCAACTAGTAGCGATAAAACAATATACAATGCAGCTACCATCGCATTGATAATCCAGGATTTCGTTTGATGATTACTCAATATAAATACCTCCTTAGTTTTTTTGTGTGGGATAATTGCGAACCACGAACCTTTTTATGATATCATAAAATCATCACTAAATCAGGAGGCTCCTATGAAAAACGCACTGATGATCCGGCCATTTTGTCAATCTGATGCCGAATCACTTTATAAAATTGAAAACAAAATTTGGAATTCAAATAATACCCCCGTTGTAATTGACTATCCAACTCCTCAAAGTTATTTGCAGGATCATTCCAGTGAAAATACCATTGTGGCGCTCGTTAATGACCTGCCAGTTGGTTCGATTGAATATCATCCTGCCACTTCAAAACCCGCATCCAAATATACCTGGACTTTCGGAATCGGCGTATCACCAGACTATCAATCAGATGGTATTGGTAGTCAATTACTGGAGCATTTCAAAAAGTTTGCCCAGAAATCTGGCGTTCATAAAATCCATCTCAGAGCGTTAGGAACTAATCCTGGTGCAATCCATTTTTATCAAAAACATGGTTTTGAAACAGAGGGAATCCTAAAAGACGAATTTTTCATTAATGGTATTTTTGTAGCTGACTACCAAATGGCTTATTTTTTCGACTAAACCTGAAATTTTTCTTCAATGTAGGCCTTTAACACGATTGCTTGGTTGTGCGTTTCATCTTTAGCCCCATAAAGAAAAATAACGTCTTGAGTTTTCAGTTGTTCCTTGATCTTATCCAGAAATCCCCTAGTAAATTCGGAACTGTTGAGTTCCGCTACATATTTTTTTGTGAATTCAGTAAACTTTTCGGGATCATGTCCGAACCATTTCCTCAGGTCGGTACTTGGTCCTATTTCTTTTGCCCACCAATCTAACTGAGCGTTAACTTTAGAAATTCCTCTTGGCCACAGCCGATCTACCAGCACCCGATAGCCACCTAAATATGCCGGTTTGGTATAAATTCTTTCCAACTTGATTTGCATCATCAAATTCCTCCAAAAGAAAAAGGCAACCACCGACTAATCGGCGCTGCCCTTTTCTTATTATGTGCTATTTCAACAATTCCTATGTATGTTGAACGTTTTCGGCTAGTCCGACACTAACCTTTAAGGCTGCATCTACCTCTAGCATTTTGCTGGTGGTCAATTGTCCGACTTGATCCTTAAGCCGTTGTTTATCAATTGTCCGAATCTGTTCCAGCAAAATAACTGAATTTCGTTCAACGCCTGTCTCTGCAGCTGTAATTCCAACATGAGTTGGCATTTTTGGTTTTTGTATTTTAGCAGTAATAGCTGCCACAATCACAGTAGGACTATAGTGATTACCGATATTGTTTTGAACAATTAGAACAGGGCGCAAGCCACCCTGTTCAGACCCAACTACAGGAGACAAGTCAGCATAAAAAATGTCGCCACGTTTAACGTTGGCTTCACTCATTACGTTTGTCACCCCTATTTAATTTCTCAAAAATTCGTTAGAACACTCGTCATCACAAGCTTGAAAATCTTGTACAATCTGCTCATTCAAATTAGCCATCGTTGCATAGCCTTCAATTAGCTGTTGAATAAGATCAAATTGGTGATTTGTAAAATAACTTTTTACCATTTCATCGGAAACTTCATCCTGACTCACACCAAATAAATCACAATAAGCTTGTAAGTGACTCACTGTTACATCATTATTAGTTACAACCATTTTTTGCAGATTATTTTCCATGATCAAAACTCCCGTCTTTATCCGTGAATTACCATTACTATATCACGTTTTGATGGTAAATGGTAACAAATTTGTTAAGATTTTTGATTATGAAGATAGATTCGTGGAATTCGTGCAGAAAATCCACACACAATCTCATAACTAATGGTATGGGCAGCTTCCGCAACTTCTTCCATTTTAATTTCTTGATCTCCACTTTTACCAACTAACACAACCTTGCTACCCACCGCATATTCACGGGGCAACTGAATCATCAGTTGATCCATACAAACCCGGCCAACAATTTCACAGAATTGACCATCAACCAGAACATGGAACCCTTGCAGATTGCGTGGATAGCCATCAGCATATCCGATCGGAACTGTGCCAATCCATTCATCTTCTTGGGCGGTGTAAGTAGCACCATATCCAACTGACCGGCCTTTTTTTAACCGCTTAGTAAACACTAGCTCCGAACTGACAGCCATCGCTGGTTTTAATACGTAAGGTGACGGAATCGCTTCTCCAGATGGGTTTAGCCCATAAAGCGCAATCCCAAACCGAATCATATTGCCTTCGCAAACCTGATGCCATAGACTCGTCGCAGAATTAGCCACATGCACATAACGTGGGCGCTTAGGGACAACGGACATAAACTCGTTGAACCGTGAAAGTTGCAGTTTGAAATAGCGGTCGTCTAACTCATCAGCCGTTGAAAAATGGGTAAAGATTCCTTCAAACAAAAGCTGCTCTGAATGTGCCTGTAGATAATCAATTGCGGGTTTTAATTCGTCTCGATCTTGAAAGCCGATTCTGCCCATTCCCGTGTCCAATGCTAGATGAACCCGGAGCGGCTGATCACTTTGCAAAGCTTTTGTTGCCTCTTCAAGCCAGGTCAAACTGCCCACAGCTACTGATATTTTATTATCAGCTAATAGCTGGGCATATTGTGGCTCCACAATTCCTAATATCAAAATCGGTTGTGAAAATCCGGCTGATCTCAATTCCAATGCTTCATCTAAAATAGCGACACAAAAACCTGTCGCACCAGCTTCTACTACAAAGCGAGCAACTTCAATCAAGCCATGCCCATAACCATTGGCCTTGATTACCGCAAATAAGTCGTTACCTTGATACAGACGTTTTATTTCGTGATGAATATTTTCGCGAATGGCTTGTGCGTCCACTTCAATAATTGTTGGTCGGTGTGTGCCTGCATTCATAAGAACGATTATCCTTCCTTTTCTAAGATTACCTGAGTCATTACATATTGTTTTGTATGCGTAATGGAAACATGCGCAATGCCATTAAAGGGTTGTTGAGTTACTCTAGGACGTCCAGAAGGTTCATCCAGAATCTCAATATCTTGAAAACCAACCCCGGAACCAAGGCCCGTACCAAAAGCTTTACTGTATGATTCCTTGGCTGAAAAACGACCTGCCAAAAATTCATGGGCACGAACACCAGAATATTTTTGATAAATTTTTTGTTCTTTGGGTGTTAATACACGTTTGGCAAATTTGGGGTGCTGCGTCTGAACTTTTGTCACACGGTCAATTTCAGTTAGGTCAATTCCCGTTCCATAGATCATAGGCTCATCTCCAAGATAAAGTTTACTACATGTTAACAGAAAACTTTCCATCCACAAAAGTTTTCATTCTTCCGTAATATTAAACCTTTTTAAGTGTAAGGCGGAAACCATAGAAAGTAAAACTCATCTTTCTCAAAATAAGATGAGTTTTTTTCATTTTGACCTTTTAGATTATAGCAAAAAAGAGGGTCTCTGTCAAATCGTATTGGTGGAGATTTTGAACGGCACATTCACTTCGGTGAATGTGCTTTTTGTTTACTCATGAATTAAACTAATCCGGATAAAGAAGTTGTCAATATTTCGAAAACCAAAACAGTTACGCTTTAATGCCTTGATTTTACGATTAAGTCCTTCAATTGGACCGTTGGAAAATGGATAACGACAACTGTTTAGAAGGGCTGAACCATTTTTGATAAACGTGTTGATCGTTATGTCCATTTGATTACTAGTGGGTTGGTAGTTAGTAAGTAAGGATTGGAACGCATTAGCATCCTTTTGGTGTATGGCACTTAAGATACCTTGATAGGTTTGATACACAGATCTAAATCTGGGAAAAGCGTCTAGAGCTAAATCAATGGCGTTTTGTTGCGTCATATACTCGTTAATTCCGCGTAAATAAACAGCCTTAGAATCATTAACTTTTATTTCATCAAGATGAAATAAACGCCATTGAGATTTTAAAATATGATAAATTCGTGAATGCTTATCTTGGATAGTACGAATGGTCTGCGTGCGTTCATTATCTAAGGCACGCCCAGCCAGTTGAATAATATGGAAACGATCGATAATCGTGGCCGCATTGGGAAATAAGCGATGAATGAAGCTGCCATATTCAGCATTCATGTCAATCGTCACTGATTGAACTTGGGCACGTTCTTGAACCGAAAAACGAGCTTCAAAGTAGTCAATGATATCTTTACTTAGCCGATCTTTTAAAGTAACAATTCGGCGATGACTAACGGCATCGCAACAATTAAAGGACATCCAGTGATTACAGGAACGAAATTCATCAAAGCAAAGATTCTCTGGGAGATGTTTAACACGATAGGCTAAGTGAATATTGGCATTTAGGATTCGTTGAACACTGCTTGGCGAAATTCCACAAAGTTTAGCAATTTCTTTACTCGTCAACATATCGCGTGCCAAAACGATCACTTGATGTTTGATATTATGTGTGAAAGTTTCGTTACGATTAACCAACTTAGTTTTAGCACCACAGGTTTTTGAACAATCTTTACATTGGTATCTTTGACGTTTTAAATGCATTTCGTAACGACCACCGGATAAGGTTCCTAAACGCAGGTGACTCATGTGAGTTCCGTTTTTAATTAAGCTTTTATGGCCACAATGTGGGCACTTTAAAAGTTGATAAGACAAAGTTGCATGGACGACATGAATACGTTGGTTTGTGGAACACCGTTCTTTAGAAATACCAGTGACAATTAAGTTTGGGTCTGTTATTTCGAATAAGCATAAGATAGGATTAGTTAGGGACATCTGAATTTCCTCTTTTCGATTTGTTTTGGCGATTAAATCGTAGCACAAAGAGGACAGATGTCCTTTTTTATTTTTCTGATTTTCAAAACAGACAAAAAACCGGTATTAGTTATTCACCAATACCAGAAAGTGTAGACCCAAAAAAGACGATTACCAAACATTTGTGACCAAATGTCTAAGTAATCGTCTCTTCATATTAATTTCTAATTATGTTCGCGAATGGTAAATTTGCGATTCGATGAAGAATGACGATTTCCACCGTTATTGCTACCATTACTGCTACTATTATTCTTCTTGTAGTTACTGTGACCACGATCAGATGACTTGCCACGACTGTCGCGGCTATCACCACGTCCGCCACGATAACTACTACTGCTATTGCTGCGACGCTTGTTGTTACCACGGTAACCACCGCCACGATGACCGCCACCATTATGACCCTTGCCGCCCTTATGGTTTGGCAATGGTCGTTCAGGAGTGATTTTCACCTTAACTTGGCTTGAATCAGTCTTCGTCTCACTGTTAAGTAAGGCTGCAGCTAATTGTTCAGGAGTGTACTTTTCAAGTAATTCCTTTGTTTGGTCACTGAATTGGTCTTCTTTTGTGCCCTTAACAAGATCATCAATAGCTTTTTCAGCAATTGTCACACGACCTTGGAAAGCTTCAGCATCTGTTGGTGGCTTAAGAGGAAGCAAACGCTTCTTAGTAAGCTTTTCAACATCACGAAGATAATCCATTTCCCATGGGGTTACAAATGTAACGGAAACACCATGTGCTCCAGCACGACCTGTACGGCCAATTCGATGGACATAACTGTCAGGATCTTGTGGAATATCATAGTTATAAACATGGGTAACTCCAGAAATATCAAGTCCACGAGCTGCAACATCAGTAGCAACTAAAATGCTAACTTGACCATTTCGGAATTTTTGTAAAATACTTGAACGACGTTGTTGAGTAAGATCACCATGAATCCCAGCAGCATTGTAGCCACGAGCTTCTAATCCACGGGAAACTTCATCAACACGACGCTTTGTACGTCCAAACACCAAAGCCAATTTGGGTGTTTGAACATC
This sequence comes from Pediococcus inopinatus, assembly GCF_002982135.1. NCBI lineage: Bacteria > Bacillati > Bacillota > Bacilli > Lactobacillales > Lactobacillaceae > Pediococcus > Pediococcus inopinatus. The sequence goes on from NZ_CP019981.1 coordinate 1,528,718, forward strand.
CAAAATGCGAGTCAACATATCAAATTTTTCAAATTCTTTTGATTTAATATAGTATTGATCCACTAAATCAGTAGTTAATTCTTTTGATTTAACTGTGATTTGCTCTGGATCTGTCATGAACTTCACACCAATTTTTTTCATAGCTGGTGGCATTGTTGCTGAGAACAATAAAGTCTGACGACTAGATGGTGTTTCTGAAATGATAGATTCGATATCAGGCAAGAAGCCCATATCTAACATATCATCAGCTTCATCCAAAACTAATGTTTGAACATTTTCCAACTTAATTGTGTGACGACGAATATGATCTAACAAACGACCAGGTGTCCCAACAATAATTTGAGGATGACTCTTCAAATTCTTGATTTGGCGACGAATATCGGCACCACCATATACAACTTGCACTTTAACATGTTTTTCTCTACCTAAACGGTAAAGTTCTTCTTGTGTTTGAATGGCAAGTTCACGAGTTGGTGAAACCACTAATGCTTGCACATTAGGGTTATTCACATCAACGTGCTCTAAAATAGGTAAGCCAAATGCGGCTGTTTTTCCCGTTCCTGTTTGAGCCTGACCAATAATATCTTTGCCAGCTAAAACATGGGGAATTGTCTGAGCTTGAATCGGGGTTGGTTCCGTAAAACCACTTTCTGCGATGGTTTTTTGCAACTCATCCGATAACTCAAAATCTGTAAACTTCAAATAAATTTCCTCCTAGTGATATCGTGAAGCGCTTCTGTCAGAATCCAAAAGAAAATCCGTTCTTTTATCTTGCAATTCTGCGAAGTCGCTACTATAAACTTATAAACATAACCCTAATATCATACACCCGCGCATATAAATAAGCAAACCAGACCAATTGCTCTGATTTGCTTATACCGCTTCCTTTATGAGTCCCTCAAGCCTGCCAAGACTTTCTCAAGATGAATCCCGTGGCTCCCTTTTATCAGGATTTCATCTTTATTGGTTAATTTTGCATGCAGATCCGCAATTAACTGATCTTCTTGTTCAACTGAGTACCAATGAATCTGCTCATTTGGATACTTAGCTTTTAAGACGTTCTCCAAAGCCTTCATGTGGTTTCCCACCAAGTAAACCTGAGAAATTAGTTTAGGATCCAAATGATCAGATAAACTAATATGCATGGCATCAGATTGTTCGCCTAATTCCAACATATCTCCCAAAACAGCCATCCGTGAACCTGATGTTTCCGTACGGCTGAAAGAATCTAAAACTTCCTTAGCGGCTGTAGGATTAGAATTATACACATCACTCAAAATTGCTTCGCCAGCACTGCCTTGAACCCATTCAGTCCGGTTATGCGTAATCTGAAAATTACTTAACGCATCGCCAATTTTAGATGGATCCACATGGTAAGCCTTAGCTACCGCGATGGCCGCCAAAGCATTCATCACATTATACTTACCAATCATTGGAATTCGATACGTTTTCCCTGGCACCAAATTAATCTCAAAGTCTGTATGATCCTTTGCCCACTGAATATTGCTAGCAAAAAGATCATCAGCCGCACTTTCTCCAAACGTATATTGTTGCTGCTCCACTTGCTTACTACGTTCTCTTAAAAGAGGCTCGTCACCATTGTAAATAAACAAACCGTCTTCTTTTAAGCCATCAGTAATTTCTAGTTTGGCATCAGCAATTTTATCGCGGGTGCCAAAAAATTCAATATGCGCCTCCCCGATCATTGTAATCACAACTGTATCGGGCTGAACCATTTTGCTTAAGAAATCTAATTGTCCAGGATGATCCATACCCATTTCAACAACCACAACTTCTGTATTGGCATTCATATTTAATAACGTGATCGGAACCCCAATCCCATTATTAAAGTTAGCCTCTGTTTTAACCACATTATACTCAGTTTCTAATAGAGATGCGGTCATGTCTTTTGTCGTAGTTTTCCCATTGCTGCCGGTAATTGCCACGACTTTTGGATTAATTTTTTTCAAATAATAAACTGCTAATTTTTGTAATGCCGTTAGTGGATCGTCCACAACTAAAGCTGGATAATCGCTAGGTACATCTTCATGATCTTTAGCCCATAATGTCGCAACCGACCCATTTTTTATGGCAGTATCCACAAATTCATGGCCGTCACGCTGACCCTGTAATGGAATAAATAGTGAATTTGGCCGTGCCTTGCGGCTATCAAACTCTACGTTTGCAATCGTAATTGCCGCCCAAGTTTCAGGTACATCTTCAATTCCAATCGCATTGGCAATCTCTGTCAACTGCATTTTCATTTTATCCATACTCCTAATTGTTTTTAAATTTAGAACCTTTAAATTATACCACATACCGTTTTTTGGCTATTTTCTTGCTCATTTTAATAAAAAGAATTAAGACAACAAGTCTGTTATCCAGGCTCGCATCTTAATCCAAAGTTGTAAATTTATTTTAAAACACAGACATTAAGTCAATCTTTAATAAAATTGATCATCCTCAAATGCGTGTGAATCGGTAATGACTAAATGCCAATGCCCACTCACCATATTATAGCGAAGGACCGCCACTTGTTTTGCCTTATTATATAGCGAAGTCCGACTGCGATAAATTGGTGATTGGCCGTTTTCTTCAGCCATCAAAATTGGCACCCGATATTGTTTTTCTTGCTCAAAAGCTTGGTCAAACGCAAAAATAATTCCGCTACTTAGAATTGGGGTCAACTGCCGCAACATTGATTGAGGGATATCCGCAAAGTTATCAAACCTTCTAAACATCCTGCGTTCGTTAAATGCTTGCCGTGTATGCCGAATTAATGATCCATTGAGGACAGGATAAAAGCTCTTCAGCTTTCGATAGTAAACCTTTAGATGTTTACTTCCTAACGAAAGAAAAGCAAAATCATTCTGCAATTTATAAGAAAATGGTGTGGTGTAATGGGTATGCATATGTCCCAAAAACAGCAACTCCGCAATTTCTTCTGGTAGTAATTCGTCTAATCCATCTGAACGAGAATAATCTAGCCAACTAATATGCTCTGCTTTAGGGTTAGTTAGATATTTGCGGATATTAAAAGTCCCGCTAACTGTATTTAGTTGGGTATGCGGATCAATACTTAAATTATCGTTAATTGGCGTGTTTAACACCAAAATATGCGTTGGTATTCTTGGAATGCCACGTAAGAAGTCTTCAACACTTAGTCCTCTTGAATATATCAAGTTTGCGATAGGCTCCAAGTGGATATATACGAAATCATCCCGCATGATCTTAATAGCTCACTTTCACTAAATTATCTGTTCAAGTTATTATTATACGCCCAAATTTGTTAAAGAACTTACATCTTTTCAAGTCTTTCAATTCGTTCCTCAATTGGTGGATGCGTATCAAACAAATGAGAGAAACCCTTTTTCTTCTTTAAAGGATCCGAAATGTACAAAGCCGCGCTAGTCGGGTCTGCTTCTTTCATGGGATCACTTGAAGAAATTTTTTCTAATGCTGTAATCAGGCCTTGCGGATTTCGCGTAAGTTCCACGCTTGAAGCATCGGCTAAATATTCCCGATTCCGGGACAATGCCATCTGGGCAATCGACGCAGCTAACGGTCCCAAAATAATCAACAATATTGAAACAATTAGTAACACAATCTGCATGTTGCCACCTTCTGAATTGTTGTTATTGCTTCGTCGTCGGTTGCCACCGCCCCACCAAAACGAATGCATCCCAATATTTACCAGCATCGAAATGGCCGCAGATAATGCCAATGCAATGGTTTGTAACCGAATGTCATAATTTCGAATATGAGAAATTTCGTGGCCTAAAACGCCTTCCATTTCTTCTCGGTTTAACCGCTGCATAATGCCGCTTGTCACCGCAACCGCAGCATGTTTAGGATCATTACCAGTTGCAAAAGCATTCGGACTTGCATCATCAATTATATAAACTTTTGGCATTGGAACTTTACCAACTAAAGCCATATCTTCAACAATGTGCCAAAGTTCCGGTTGCTCATCTTCGCTAACCTCGTGGGCGTGATTCATCCGCATGACGACTGACGTTGATTGTGAAATCATGAGTCCCATATAAACGATTGCAATCACGGCCGCCATGATTAGGCCTGAGGTAGCACTATTAAAAAATACATACCCCAATGCACCACCAATTAAGAGGACCAATAAACTAAATCCCACCATGACATAAACGGTTCGCCGCTTATTACGTGCAATTTGTTGAAACAGCATTGTTAATCACTCCCTGTCAGCCTACAGATTCTATAAATCTTCGTACTTTTTAAACGATACATCTGGTGTCTTGGTTTCTTCCTCAGGCACTTGTAAGTATGTGGCAGCTTTAAAACTTGTCATTCCAGCGACCAAATTACTTGGGAAGGTTTGTAACTTCATGTTGTAACTAGCCACGCTTGAATTAAACAATTGCCGTGAATAAGCGATCTTATTTTCTGTATTCGTCAATTCTTCCATTAACTTTGTAAACTCGGCGCTTGCCTTCAAATCTGGATAATTTTCAGATAAGGCGAACACACTCTTTAACTGACCGCTCAATTGATCAGACAACTGCATGGTTTGTAGTCGTTCTGCATCCGTTGTTTGTGGCTTGTCTGTTGCAGCCACCAATTGATTACGTAATTCAACCACTTTCGTAAAGGTGCTTTTTTCATATGAAGCATACCCTTGAACGGTTGAAACTAAATTGGGAATCAGATCATTCCGTCGTTTAAGTTGGACATTAATTTGGCTCCATGATTCTTGTGTATAAGTTCTGGCCTTTACCAGATTGTTATATAATAAAATATACAATCCAATTAAAAGGACCACAACAACTGCGATTATTATCCCTGTCATGTGAATTCTCCTCTACAATTTGATACCTTGATGATACCAGACCGCCGCCGCTTTATAAAGCATTAGGTAAGTAATTTAAAAACTTTTAGGATTAGGTGATTTTATGAAAAAAATTTTATTTGTTTGTCTCGGTAATATTTGCCGTTCACCCATGGCTGAAGCACTATTTCGCCAAAGAATTATCCAGGCCAACTTAAATGAACAGTTTCTCGTCGATTCAGCAGGCACAAGCGATTGGGAAGAAGGTAATCGTCCTCACCCGCAAACTCTGGCGGTCTTGAAAAAGCATCATATCCCCGCCGAGAATTTGGTTTCTCGTCCAGTTTCTGCTAGTGATTTTCAAAAATTCGATCTGATCATTGGCATGGATCATCAAAATGTTTCAGATCTTAAGACTTTGGCACCTGCCGCATCCCCCGCAAAGATTAACCTGTTCATGTCCGTTGCTTCCCAAAACAAAGATTCTGATGTCCCAGATCCTTGGTATACGCATAAATTTGAAGCAGCTTATCAACAAATCTCTGCCGGTGTTGATCAGTGGATCACTTTTTTAACCAATCCCCAAAAATAAAAGACCCGACATTTGTCGGATCTTTTTTGGTTAGATTTGAAGAAATTTACTTGTTATTGAAGTTTTTTGCAAAGCTCTGTTGAATTTTTTTCGGAGCTTTTTTGTATGCAACGGAACCTTCGTATTTACCGCGGATCATCAATCGATTGGCCCCGGTAGCATCACAAGTAATGAGGGTAATCAATTTTTTGTTTGGGACATCTTCAATGACATCCACCCGCGTGGCCGCAATAAACTTTCGTTCGGTGGCTTTATAACTATAAATCCGTTTAAGGTCTGTCACATAAATCATCATCCCAGGCCGCATCTTCCAATACAAAGGACTAAATAAAACATCCTTACGAACCATATGGTGCCCAGCTAACGCATAGTTGCCTTGCCCCATTTTCATGTCGGCTTTTAACGCAGCCGCTGTTAATGCTAAATTTTCGTTCGTTACACCATTTGTTATGGGTAGGTTTAGTTTTACCTGGGGAATACTTATTTCGCCCACTACGTCCAATTTTGAAGCATTAGCGCGTGCCTTAGCTACCGTTTGAAAGTCCAGCGACTTAACACTTTGAAAATCATAGCTGGCTTTCTTCTTTTTATTTTTCACAATTGTTTGTTGGGTAACCTGGGGCTTATACGAATCAACCAACCAATTTTTAATTTGCGCATTAAAAATCAACGCCAAACTCAAAACTAATAAAAGAAGAACTAGGATTGTGGCTAACCATTTTTTTACTCTGTTATTCTTTTTAGACATGTGCGTCTCCTCATCAATCAAATAGTGGTATTCTAATAAATATAGTTTTTATTGGTCTAATTTAATTTTAGAAAGGTCGTCTGATTTTGATTGCCAAAATACAAGGTTTCTTTTCAAAAAAGCGTGCGCCATGGGAACAAAATCTAATTGTCCTTTGGTTTGGCACCTTTATGGCCGGAATGGCTTTTAGTGAAGTTATGCCCTTCCTGTCGTTATATGTCGACACTCTTGGCCAATTTAGTAAGCAACAACTTACATTTTACAGTGGTATTACATATTCTGCAACTTATTTAGTTACCGCTTTAGTTTCACCAATCTGGGGAAGGTTAGCCGATTCTAAGGGGCGAAAGTTAATGATCCTCCGGGCCTCCTTAGGAATGGCAATCGTCCTCGGTGCAATGGGTCTTGTGCAAAATATCTGGCAATTGATTGCATTGCGGATGCTTCAAGGTGTTTTTTCCGGATATATTAGTAACTCCAATGCACTTCTTGCCACGGAAACTCCGAAAGAAAAAAGCGGCCTAGCGCTAGGAACCCTTGAAGTGAACCCATAAAATTGGACAAATATTTATGCTGCTTTTTGAACGGCGAGTTCTCGGTATTTTACCGGAGACTTGCCGTTTAATTTTGTTTTGATTCGACGATTATTATAAAAGCCTATCCATTCGGTCATTGCTTGGATTAAGCTAGCTTTATCTTCAAAATGTTCATCCATCATTTCAGCCTTCATAATGTGAAAGAAAGACTCCATCGCCGCATTATCAAGACAAGTTGCTTTACGTGACATGCTTTGATAAACGTGATGTTTCTTTAAAACCTGCTGCCAGTGTCGATGTTGATACTGAAAGCCTTGGTCAGTATGGACCGTTGTCCGGTAATTTAGTTTTGGTAGTTTTTCTAAAGCCTCCTTAAGTGGTTTAATTGCGAATTTAACTGTTGGATGTTCACTAATATTGAATGCTAGAATTTCTCCAGAAAACAAATCAAGAACTGGTTCGAGATAAACTCGTTCGTTCATTCCCATGCTTCCATATCTGAATTCACTAACGTCTGCGACGAGCTTTTGATAAGGTCTATCGGTTTTGAAGCGTCGCTTTAAGCGATTAGTGGCAATTTTACCCACTAAACCTTTATATGAATTATATTTTTTGGTTTGTCGATTAAAGGCATGACACAACCACCAGTGTTCCTGCATAATTCGTAAAACGCGTTTATGATTAACTTTAAATCCTAAATCATGTAATGCAGTTGTAAGTCTTCGGTAACCGTATTTTTTGGTGTATTTTGGATCTTTTTGGCGAATCTCGTCTATTGCTTGAATAATCTGGTCATCATCAAATTTACGTCTCTTATGACTCTGAGTGTAGTAATAAGTGCTGCGTGGAATTTGGATTACTTTAAGAATCAGCTTGATAGAAGTTTGGAATAGTTGCCTTAACTCGATGGCTATTTCTGAGATTTCTTTTGTACTGATTTTTTCCGAGTTAAGGCCTCTAATTTTTTTAGGTAGGTGTTCTCAATCTTTAACATTTCATTTTCTTTTTGAAGCTGTTTTAAATCCTCTTTGGCTGTATAATTGTCCTTTTGGACAATGGGTTTGCGGCTTTTATTCTTGTGTTTCACCATGTTCTTGGCGTTGCCTCGCTTTCGCTCTAGACCCACAATTCCTAATGCTTTAAACCGACTTTCCCATTGCCAAATAGTACTCGGCGAGGATAAGTTAAAATGTAAGGCAGTTACTGGAAGCGAGGCCTGATTTTGTTTTCTCCAGTTTAATACATTGACTTTGAACTGGCTAGCATATTCTAAATCCATTGCTTTGCGTTTAAGACCGTTAAGGCCAAATTTCTCATATCTTTGAATCCAATTTAAAACTGTGGCACTACTACCAATCCTGTATTTATGTGCTAATGAATTAACGGTCAGACCACCCAAATATCCAGTTACTACTTTCACTTTGAAATCAAAATTAAATTTAACCATAAAAGAACCCCCAAGATTAGATTTTATCTGTCCAATCTTGGGGGTTCACTTCACCTTTCGACTGGCTATGTCAGTGGAAACTTGATTGGTCCGCTGCTTGGTGGTGCCTTAGCCGAGTTTTTCTCGTACAGAGTAACCTTCTTTATTACAGGTGGTCTTTTACTAATTGTCTTTTTTCTCAGTTATTTTTTTGTCCATGAACACTTCCATCCGGTACAACGTGCCAAAGCGTTGTCTACCAGGGAAGTCATTGGTAAATTACAAAATCCTAAAATCGTATTTGGCATGTTTATAACCACCATGATCATTCAAGCATCCAATAATTCGATTACTCCCATTTTAAGTTTGTATGTCCGCCAATTAATGCATAACATCGGCCCGGTTACGTTAATTGCCGGTGTGGTAGCAGCCATTCCCGGCATCGCGACCTTATTCTCTGCACCTCGTTTGGGCGAAATTGGAGATCGAATCGGCACTGAAAAGATTTTATCAATTGGCTTTATTTTTGCGATTTGTATGTATATCCCCATGGCGTTTGTGCACACCGTTTGGTTGTTAGCTTTCTTCCGCTTTATGGTGGGAATCTCTGACGGTGCTATGTTACCAGCTGTTCAAGCCATTCTTTCTAAACGATCTCCTGCTGAAGTAACCGGCCGTGTTTTCAGCTGGAACCAATCCTTTCAGGCTCTTGGCAACATGTCCGGTCCACTAATTGGCTCCGCTGTTTCTGGCGCTTTCGATTACAGATCAGTGTTTATCTCAACTTCTGTGCTAGTCGCCTTAAATTTTATCTTAGTTCAAATAAATACCCATTCCGATCGACATGCAAGGACAAACTAAAAAACCAGTTTATCTTTTAACCACCAAAATTTTGGTGACTTTTAGATAGACTGGCTTTTATTTTAGACAATAAAAAAGTTCAACCCGGCATTTCTGGGTCTACACTTTCTGGTATTGGTGAATAACTGATACCAGTTTTTATTTTGAAAATTAAAAGGACATCTGTCCTCTTTGTGCTACGATTTAATCACCAAACAAAATCGAAAAGAGGAAAAACAGATGTCCCTAACTAATTCTATCTTAAGCTTGTTTGAAATGACAGACCCAAATATAACCGTAACTGGTGTTACCAAGAAACGTTGCCCGAATGGACAACGAATTCATGTCGTTCACGCCAACCTTTCTTATCAGCTTGTGAAATGTCCCCATTGTGGCCATAAAAGTCTAATTAAAAACGGTACCCACGTTAGTCATCTAAGGTTGGGAACCTTATCAGGCGGACGTTATGAAATGCAGCTAAGACGACAAAGATATCAATGCCAACATTGTTTAAAAACCTGTGGAGCTAAAACTAACCTCGTTAGACGTAATGAAACTTTTACCCACAATGTTAAACATCAGGTCATTGTGCTAGCTCGTGACATGCTGACCAGTAAAGAAATCGCTAAAATTTGTGGCATTTCACCAAGTAGTGTGCAACGTATTTTAAATGCAAATATTCACTTGGCTTACCGTGTTAAGCAACTTCCACCAAATCTTTGTTTCGATGAATTTCGTTCCTGTAATCACTGGATGTCCTTTAATTGTTGCGATGCCGTTAGTCATCGCCGAATTGTTACTTTAAAAGATCGGCTAAGTAAAGATATCATTGACTACTTTGAAGCTCGTTTTTCGGTTCAAGAACGTGCCCAAGTTCAATCAGTGACGATTGACATGAATGCTGAATATGGCAGCTTCATTCATCGCTTATTTCCCAATGCGGCCACGATTATCGATCGTTTCCATATTATTCAACTGGCTGGGCGTGCCTTAGATAATGAACGCACGCAGACCATTCGTACTATCCAAGATAAGCATTCACGAATTTATCATATTTTAAAATCTCAATGGCGTTTATTTCATCTTGATGAAATAAAAGTTAATGATTCTAAGGCTGTTTATTTACGCGGAATTAACGAGTATATGACCCAACAGAACGCCATCGACCTTGCCTTAGATGAATTTCCAGAATTCAAAACTGTGTATCAAACTTATCAAGGCATTCTAACTGCTATCCACCAAAAGAATGCCACGGGATTTAAAAATTTGATTACCAACTACCAAGTAGCTGGTAATCAAATGGACGTCACCATTTCAACCTTCGTTAAGAACGGCTCAGCAGTGCTCAACAGTTGTCGTTATCCGTATTCTAACGGTCCTATTGAAGGACTTAATCGCAAAATCAAGGTATTAAAGCGTAGCTGTTTTGGTTTTCGAAATATTCATAACTTCTTCATTCGTATCAGTTTAATTCATGAGTAAACAAAAAGCACATTCACCGAAGTGAACATGCCTTCAAAAATCTCTACCAATACAGTTTGACAGAGACCCGCATTTCTGCGGGTCAAACTTTTTAAAATGCTTATTTGTTGTCGTCTGTAAGACCGTATTTCTTGTTGAAACGATCGACAGTACCATCGACTTGGTTGAACTTCTGACGACCAGTGTAGAATGGGTGTGAGTCAGATGAAATTTCAACACGAACTAATGGGTATTCTTTACCATCGTCCATTGTGATTGTTTCGTCGGTTGTCTTCGTTGAACCGGAAATAAATTTAAAACCAGTTGTTGAATCCTGAAATACGACTTCGTGATAATCTGGATGAATTCCTTTTTTCATGTTAGTACACTCCTTTGCCATGAGTCATTTACTGAGACATAGTTATTTTTCATTATTAATCAACGACCACTATAATATCATGAATATCTGTTAGACGCAAACCACTTTTTAGCGAGATGGTCGTTTTCGCCCTGTTGATTTGAACTTGACGTTTTCAATATCATGGATAAACTCTTGATCATTTTTTGTATTTTTTAAAAATTGTAATAGTTGCTCCGTTGTATCAAGCGAATCTCCGGTCATTGCACGGCGAATTCGCCACACTTCATCTAAGGTCCCTTGAGGCAACAAAAGCTCTTCTTTTCTGGTTCCTGATTGTTTAATATCCAAAGCAGGAAAAACCCGCCGTTCTGCAAGTTCACGCGACAAAACTAATTCTGAATTACCCGTTCCCTTAAATTCTTCATAGATGACATCATCTAACCGACTTCCTGTGTCAACTAGAGTTGTGCCCAGAATCGTTAAGCTGCCGCCCTCTTCGATATTTCGAGCTGCCCCAAAAAACTTTTTGGGTTTATAGAAGGCCGCTGGATCAATCCCTCCAGAAAGGGTGCGCCCACTCGGTGGAATCACCAAGTTGTACGCCCGGGTCAAACGGGTAATGGAGTCTAATAGGATCACAACATCTTCTTTATCCTCAACCAAACGAAGTGCCCGTTCTAAAACCAATTCAGAAACGCGAATATGGTTCTTTGGTTCTTTATCAAACGTTGATGACACAACTTCGCCTTTGATCGAACGTTCCAAATCAGTTACCTCTTCAGGCCGCTCATCAATTAGTAAAACAATGAGTTTAACTTTGGGATAGTTGGTTGTAATTCCGTTGGCGATGGCTTTTAAAAGCGTGGTTTTTCCGGCTTTTGGTGGAGCCACAATTAGTCCCCGTTGTCCAAAACCAATTGGAGTAAAAACGTCAACTAATCTGGTCGCTAAAGCTGTTGAGGTGGTTTCTAACTTAATTTGTTGTTTGGGATAAATCGGGGTCAATGCTGGAAAATGAGGCCGCTGCTTGGCGTCTTCTGGATTTTTACCATTAACCCGATCAACGTGCATAAGTCCATAATAGCGCTCGGAAGGTTTGGGATGTCTTGCCTTACCTGTAACAAGATCCCCATTACGAAGGCCAAACCTAGTAATCTGCGAAGCCGAAATGTAAATATCTTCTTGAGAGGGTCCGTAATTAATTGGTCGTAAAAAACCGAAGCCTTCTTGAGACACAATATCCAAGACGCCTTCCATTTCCACAAAATCTTGTTCTTTTGCCTGTGCACGAACCAGGGCCAGCGACAATTCCGCTTTGTTCATTTGTCCATAATAAGGAATCTTAAATTGACGCGCAAAACTATAGATTTGTTTGAGCGTCATATTTTGTAATTCCGCCATCGTTAGAAAATCGCTCATAAATACCCCTATTTCACTACTTCTGCTTCATCACTCACAATTTCAATATCGGCACCTAATTGCTGTAATTTATAGACAATTCGATCATACCCACGAAGAATATTCTCTGCTTTCCGAATCGTCGTCGTTCCGTGCGCCATAAGTCCGGCAATCATTAACGCCGCTCCTGCACGGATTTCTCCGGCTTCAACTGTGGCGCCATGCAGCTCATCCGTGTGATTAACGATGATAATATCATTTTCAACGCGAATGTCAGCGCCCATCTTTTGAAGCTGTGAAATATGTTTAATGCGTTTAGGATAGATGCTATCAATCACCAAACTGCTGCCGCTTGCTTTCATTAACGCAGGCGTAATTGGCTGTTGTAAATCAGTCGCAAACCCAGGGAACGGATTCGTTTTGATTTCAATGGCATGCAAATTAGTCGTCTTAGGCACATAAATACTGTCTTCTCCAACTTGCAGGTCTACGCCCAATTCAATCAGTTTTGAGTTAAAAGACTCCAAATGTTCCGGAATAATATTATTTATTTGAATTCCGTCACCAATTGAAGCTGCTAATGACAAATAAGTCCCAGCTTCAATGCGATCTGGAATAATTGTATGCGTTGCATTACTGCCTAGGCTATCTACACCCTCAATCCGAATCACATCAGTCCCAGCGCCCCGAATCTTGGCGCCCATACTATTCAAAAAGGACACTAAATCGATGATCTCAGGCTCACGAGCTGCATTCTCAATGGTTGTTTGACCATGAGCTTTAACAGCTGCCAAAATCACATTGATTGTTGCTCCAACTGACACGACATCTAAAAAGATATGTGCCCCATGGAGTTCATGCGTATCAGTTGTAATGTAGACAGAATCATTTTGTTCGTTAACCGTAGCTCCCAAAGCCTTGAATCCCTTAATGTGTTGATCGATTGGACGAGGCCCAATATTATCGCCACCAGGAAAGCTTACAGTTGCCCGTTTGAAACGACCAAGCAATGCTCCCATAAAGTAGTAGGAAGCACGCAAACTTTTAATTGCCTTACTAGGTAAGGCACTTTCAATTATGTTAGTTGGATCAATTTCCATGACACCATCTTTAAACGTAGAATGTACATTCATAGATTCAAGGATGATCATTAGATTATGAACATCTAAAATGTCAGGAACAGAGTCTAGGCGGACAGGGGTGTCGGCTAAAATTGCGGCTGGAATTAATGCCACTGTGCTGTTTTTTGCACCGCCAATTGTTATTTCACCGGAAAGTTGTTGTCCGCCTCGGATTACCATTTTTTTCATGTGTACTTTCCTCACTTATAAACATCCTAATAATTGTACAGTCAATTCTAATCATAAATAATCTATATCAAAAAAACAACCATAAATTTAAAGAAATTCCCATCTGAACCCGTGTAAGGGTTATTTTGTCTTAATAACTTATTCCTGATTAACTTATTTTTAATTTTTAGGCTCTAAAATAAAAAAATAGCGGATGAATTTAAAAAATTCAGCCACTACTCTTAATTTTATTGATTATGCGTTAGCAGCTTCAATGAAGGCTTTAAATAATCCTTCTGGACGCTGTGGACGTGATAAAAATTCTGGATGATATTGAGAAGCCACGAAAAATTTCTTCTCGGGCAATTCAATAACTTCAACCAAATGATTATCAGGTGATGTTCCAGAGAACACTAGTCCATGTTCTTGCATGGCATCCCGATATTCATTGTTAAATTCAAACCGATGACGATGACGTTCTTGAATGACATCCTGATCGTCATAAGCTTTTGCAGCTACAGAACCGGGTTTCAACTTGCATGGGTAAAGTCCCAAACGTTGGGTACCGCCCATGTCCTGAACGTCTTCTTGATCGGCCATTAAATCAATAATGTTATGTTTTGTGTCTTTATTCATTTCAGTAGAATTGGCATCCTTGAGTCCAAGGACATTGCGGGCATATTCAACGGAAGCCATCTGCATCCCTAAACAAATTCCTAAGAATGGCAAATCGCTCTCTCGTGCATATTGAATAGCTGTAATCATACCTTCAATCCCACGATCCCCAAAACCTCCAGGGACAATTAACCCGTCAACGTCGCCCAAAACTTCACCCACATTTTCTGGTGTAATTTGTTCGGAATCAACTTTTTTAATTTCGATTTTGGCATTAACTGGGTAACCGGCATGTTTCAAGGCTTCAGAAACAGAAATATAAGCATCTTGCAAAGCAACATATTTACCAACCAAGGCAATCTTCAGAGTATGATCGAGTCCATTACGGACATGTTCCGTCATTTGACGCCAATCTTCCATGTCAGCCTGTGGGGTTTTCAAACCAAAGTGGTCCATAATAATTTGGTCCATTCCTTGAGCCTGAAGGTTTAAAGGAATTTGGTAAAGATTATCCACATCGCGTGATTCAATCACGGCTTCTGGATCAACGTCACAGAACAACGCAATTTTATTTCGCATTGATTGGGTAATTGGTTGCTCAGTTCGGACAACCAAAATGTTTGGTTGAATCCCAACCCCACGCAATTCCTTGACACTATGTTGCGTTGGCTTAGTTTTCATTTCGCCAGCTGCTCGCAAGTAAGGAATCAAAGTTGTATGGATATAAACCACATTTTCAGAACCCACTTCACTCTTCATTTGACGTAAAGCTTCTAAGAATGGTAATGATTCGATATCACCAACCGTTCCCCCGATTTCAGTAATCACGATGTCTGAGTCGGTGATCGTGCCGGCACGCATGATTTTTTCCTTAATAGTGTCTGTAATATGTGGAATTACTTGAACCGTGGCACCTAAATAGTCACCATGGCGTTCCTTTTTTAAAACCTCAGAATAAATTTTTCCTGTTGTCACATTGGAATACTTATTTAAATCATTATCGATGAATCGTTCATAGTGACCCAAATCAAGATCTGTTTCCGTCCCATCATCTGTAACAAAAACTTCCCCATGTTGATATGGGCTCATCGTTCCGGGATCCACATTAATGTATGGATCAAACTTCTGGATGGTTACTTTCAAACCGCGATTCTTAAGCAAACGTCCGAGAGAAGCTGCAACGATTCCTTTTCCAAGTGAAGAAACAACACCGCCAGTGACAAAAATATATTTAGTCATTTTCTAACTCCTTTGAGGTTTTTTTAAGGGACAATCAAGAAATAATAAAAATGCTCCCTATTCATTTGGAATAGGGAGCACAATTTAAAATCCGTACTGTTGGCTTTGCACACAGCAAAGCGCCCAATAAAGATAATACAAGGTAACAAAGATAATGTCAAGCCTCGAAAAAGGTCTTATTCATCATCGTCAGAGTCATCATCGTCAAGTTCTGAAAGTTGCCCTTCAATCCCATCTGGTAAATCATCATCAGGTAAATCGTCACTGTCATCGTCTTTTGAGGAATCTGTGTAATCATCATTACTTGAATCAGCATCAAAATCGTCATCATCGTTTCCGGCAACAACATCATCATCTTCTGGATCATCAGCATCATAATCAATTACATCATCATCGTCAGCAGCATCAACTAAGAAAGCATTAACCTTCTTACGTTTCTTATGCTTAGGACGCGTATCATCTTCGTCTTCTTCAGTATGAATAATGGCTTCATCAATGGATTCGAAGGGATACCATGTTCGTAGGCCCCAACTGTTATCACCCAAAGAAATAAAGCTACCATCAGTATTTAAATCTGTATAGAATTGTGACAAACGTTCACGGAATTCTTCATCGGTTTTGCCAAGATACTGTTGAACTTCATTAGCGAGATCCACGAAAGCCATGGAATCACCGTGTTGCGCAAGAATTGCATGTGCAACCTCGATTAATGAAAGTTCTGTTTTGTCTTGTCCATCAAAAATTTTCAAGTCCAAAATGTTGCACGTCCTTTCAACAGTCTACTCCCTATAATACATTACTTAAGCTGTAAATTGCAATCTAATTTTGTAGTCTCCTAATAAACTTTCACCGGCAAACAATTGGTAATCAACTTTTACGGTTCCAGAAATTGGTCGATCACGCATGCGAATCTCTAAAAACGGCGTCACCGTGTCCACTGGTAAAATTCCATACGGCGTTCGATAGCGCGCCTGAATTCGTTTGCCATCACTAAAACGCAAACGTAATTTATTCTCGCCAGCTCGTGTTAACAACACATCCCCGTCTTCGTCAATTTTCATTGTTACTGGTATTTCGTTTTTTGTATGCTCATCTGTTTCTTGATAACGTAAATAAACTGAATCGCCCATTTGAAATAATTGGCCATCTTCGTCAAAAGCAAAATGTGATTGTTCGCCCTCTTGAGTAATAAACGTATCTAAATGGATGGCAATTGGCACACCAGTATCTAGTTCATCCATAAAAGTTGGCACCCCTTTTCAAAAAAACATCTTCCTTATAGTATAAACCAAAATGTCTCGTTCATCATAGTGTTTTGGCTTTAAATCACCAATCGCTAAAACTTTGTTATACTATTAATAAATAGTTTAAATGAAGGGAAGCTTGTTTCATGGATTATCGCAATAAATTGTTACCAATGGAAAAAGTGTTTCGAGATCCAGTTCATGATTATGTCTACGTCCAAAATCAGGTCATTTTAGATTTGATTAATACAAAAGAATTTCAACGGTTACGTCGTATACATCAACTGGGCACGACTTCACTTGTTTTCCACGGTGCTGAACACACCCGCTTTTCTCATTCATTAGGCTGTTACGAAGTTGCCCGCAGAATTTGTGATAATTTTGAACGCAACTATCCGTCACAAACACCAGATGATGGTCTCTGGGATAATTCAGAACGGCTAGTTACCCTTTGTGCCGCTCTTCTACATGATATCGGTCATGGTGCCTATTCTCATACTTTCGAGCATATTTTTCACACCGATCATGAAAGCTATACAGAACAAATCATTACCAATCCTGAAACTGAAGTCAATCAAGTTTTGCGCCAAGTGTCACCTAAATTTCCTGACGAAGTGGCTAGCGTCATTTCACACAAATATCCCAATCCCCAGGTTGTTCAAATGATTTCTAGCCAAATTGATGCCGACCGGATGGACTATTTACTTCGTGATTCTTACTATACTGGCACTAATTATGGCACATTTGATTTAACGCGGATTTTACGGGTCATGCGCCCCTACAAAGGTGGCATCGCCTTTTCAATTAGTGGCATTCATGCCGTCGAAGATTTTATTGTTAGTCGTTTTCAAATGTACTTACAGGTTTACTTTCATCCCGTTTCTCGTTCGATGGAAATGATTTTAAGCCACTTGCTGCAACGAGCCAACGAAATTTATGGCAATAATCAAAATGAGGCTGAACAACAACGCGAATTCATCCCCTATTTTCTAATTCCGTTTTTTAATCACACGGCAACTGTCGCAGATTACTTACGTTTAGACGACGGCGTTTTAAATACGTATTTTCAACAGTGGGAGGATGACAAAGACCCCGTCTTAAACGACCTATCCAATCGCTTTTTAAATCGAATTCCACTTAAGTCTATGCGTTTCACCCATGAAACAGAATACTTGCTGCCAGAATTACGTCAGTTGATCGAAAAAGCTGGTTTTAATAGTACGTATTATACGGCCATCAACGATAGTTATGACTTACCTTATGACGCTTATGACCCTAGTACCAGCAAACCACGAACGCAAATCGAGCTCATGCAACACGATGGCAGTTTAGTGGAACTATCGACCGTTAGTGCTCTGGTAGCTGCCATCACCGGCCGTGTTTCTGGAGATCAACGTTTCTTCTTCCCGAAAAAAATGTTGTCTCAAGACGACGGCGAACTTTTTCACCCAATCTATAAAGAATTCCAAACTTACATTAAAAATGGCGTTTTATTAGACGCAAAAGGAGACCATCTTTCATGATTAAAATAATTGCCATTGATTTAGATGGCACACTCCTCACGGATGACAAACACATTACCGTCAAAACAGTCGCTGTGATCAAAAAGGCTAGTCAAGCTGGCATCAAAGTCGTTTTGTGTACCGGTCGCCCACTTACCGGTGTTGCTGAGCATTTGCGCACCCTAGGGCTTTCAGGTGACGATCAATATGTCATCACTTTCAACGGTGCTTTAGTCCAAACAATCGAGGGGCAAGTGTTAATTCACCATACCTTAAATTATAATGACTATGTTGATTTAGAGGCCTTAAGTCGCAAATTGCACAATCATTTCCATGTTGAAACAGAAAATCATATTTATACTGCCAATAAAAACATTAGCCCGTACACGATTGGCGAAAGTTTTTACGTCCGAATGGGGATTCGCTATCGCGATGTCAATGATATGCCAACTAGTTTAAAGATTTCTAAGGCGATGTTCATTGATCCCCCAGAAAAAATTACGACTCTTCAAAAGAAACTTCCCCAAACTTTTTTGGATAAATATACTTTTGTCCAAAGCGAGCCTTATTTTCTTGAGGCTCTCAACAAATCCGCCAGCAAAGGTAACGCTCTGAGAGATTTAACTAAACGTCTTGATTTGCTTTCTGAAAATGTCATGGCGATTGGCGATCAAGGAAACGACTTATCCATGCTGCAATTTGCTGATACAGCGGTTGCCATGGGAAATGCCATCCCCGAAGCCAAAGAACTTGCCTCATTTGTTACCAGTACGAATGAAGAAGATGGGGTGGCCAAGGCCATTCAAAAATTTGCTTTTTAATCATCAAAATAAGGACACGCTGTTTTTTAAACAGCGTGCCCTTTTTAATTTAAAACAATGAAATTAAAACACTGACGACAATCGTAAAGCCACCAATATTCAAAAAATAATGCGCTGGTTTTGTAATCACAATTGGACTATTTTTCTCCCGACCGACTTTATGCACATCAATCTTCTTGCGATCCGCTTCATCTTCGCCTTTAGCTGACCGTCTAAACCAGCCTGTAAACAGATGACCACGTTCCAAAATAAAGAAAATACCAATCAATAAAAGTAATAATCCCGCCATAAAAAAATGATTGCTGACGACGATTATATTTCTAACAAATACCCAGTCGATTAGCATTAACACCACAATTATGGCCTCACTGGTTATGGATTTGTGCTTTTTTATATATTCCGTAATTGTCACACCTTTAACTTGAATTATGTTTGTATTATACCAGTTAATGGACATCTTCGTGGGTTCTTTTTAGCCGGCCCAGTTTGGGTTTAAACGGTAGGCCCATTTTTTGTTCTTGTAAAGCGGCATTAATAACCCCGCCAATTAACATAATTTCTGCCAACAAATCCAACCACAACATGATGACAATGAAGGTGCCAATCGTTTTATAGGTGGTTACTTCACCACCAAAATAACGTAAATATAAGGTGAAAAATTGGGTTAAAATAACAAGTCCACTCATCGCAAACAGCGCACCCGGCCAAACGTACCGCCAGCGCACTTTAGCTATTGGAACAATCATATAAAGAACCGTCAAAATGAACCCAACCCCGAGGATCGTAACGGGCCATTTGATAATTTCCAGAAAGCTAACAAAATCTGGTGGCAACTGAAGAATCGGCGCCAGATATGATAATAGGACCTGACCAAATGAGAAAGATAAAACAATCACAATTAACGCGACCATGAACAATAAAACAATCAGAAAGGATAAAATGCGCGTCAATATCGCATTCGTCGTATTTTCCATGTCATAAGTCGCATTTAGAGCTTGTTGAAAAGCGTTGACCCCTTTACTGGCCGACCAGAGGGCCACCACCACTCCGATCGAAAGCACACCACCACTGTTGGTCGTTAACAGTTGCTTAACTAACGGACTCAAAATTTTATAAATGTTTTCCGGCATAATTCGATTAATGTATTTTAAAACGGTGTTGACCGGTAAATCTAATAGAGGTAATACATTGCCAATTAACAATAACAAAGGAAAAAAGGACAGCAACGTATAGTAGGCTAACACAATTCCATTATTCGAGATGTTTCCTTTTTTATACCGACGTAGAAAAATGGTAGCAAATTCAAAAAAAGATGTTCTTCGAAATTTTCTTAGCATGGCCGACCTCCATGGATCCGTTTTCTTTCAGTTTATCACGTTAAATGGGCTTATAAAAATAATAAGAATAAAAAAAAACAGCCTACGTAGTTTTATAACTACCCTACGTAGGCCGTTTTTTAATTATGGTTCTTTGCAAACTTATTCATCTTCTTCGTGCTTATTTAGCTGTTGCCGAAGAGCTTCATTTTCGGCTTCTTTAGCTTTTAGCTTTCTTCTAATTAACCAAAATGCGATGACAATTAGGATAAGGATGATGAGTACGCCGACGAGAATGTAGATCCAGGTGTAATCTTTTTTAATTGACACATCTTTAGCATTCAACTTAGCAGCTTTTTCACGGGTAATGGTGAACGTCTTCTTGAAATGCCAAGTCTGTTTTTTTGATTTGGCCGTGATGTCCATGACATATTTACCTGCCTTTAAGCTTTGCCCGTTCAATTGAAGTCCGTAGTTGAAAACAGAATTTGGTGCCATTTGTAAGTTTGAGGATTTTTGGTGATAGATCACTTTTGAGCTACCATCTTTTGTCACCTTCGCATTTACGGATAACTTGTTGAGATATGTGGCTTTTACGTTACGAAGTCTGGAGTTAATTACATTTCGTAAATTAACTTGTCCGGGCTTCACGCTTGCCAATTTCATATGTGGCTGTACCTTTTTAGTATTCTGTTGTAACACTACTCCAATGAGATAAGCATACTCATTTGTAACCGTAGTTCCCTTACTTTTCTTCTTGTCTTTATCAGCATTTTGATTTTGATCCTTAAGCCGCAGTCCCCCCACCATAACGCCATCAAACTTTTCTTTCGGCATTGTTATTTTTAAATGGATCTTCTTTGTTTGCTTACCATTTAAAACTACTGTTTTCTCTACTGGTTTGACATAGTCTGCCAAGGAATATTTTAAACTTGTATCAAAATTTTTCTTGGCAACCCTTTGGTACTCAACTGTCCCGTTCAAATTGGTCGTCGCTGTGTTGACCTCGGGTTTAATTTTAACCTGTTTTTTTGAACTATTTGATACCGTTACAGTCACGGTTTGTGTAGCTCCAGGCTTTAAATTCAGATCAA
Source organism: Pediococcus inopinatus (assembly GCF_002982135.1). Classification (NCBI taxonomy): domain Bacteria; kingdom Bacillati; phylum Bacillota; class Bacilli; order Lactobacillales; family Lactobacillaceae; genus Pediococcus; species Pediococcus inopinatus. The sequence goes on from NZ_CP019981.1 coordinate 1,550,001, forward strand.
AGTACGTAACATGTTTATCTACTTGATTTTTTGGGAGGTTAGCTTCTACCCCAAAAGTTAATTCGTTCGCAGAGACAGGTACAGTCAGCAATACTCCCAATACCATTGTCATTAAAATCAAGAATAAATTTTTTCGTTTCACAGTGACGACCTCCTTACCAGTTTAAATTAACTATTTGTTGGTGTATCAGCTAAACTCCATGTCAACGTTGTATTATATTTAGTTGCATTGGGATGAGCAGCTGCCGGCACCATTAGTTTAACTGTTGAACTTCCTTTTGTTCCAAATGCGTCAACCCAAGTCCCTGAACCACCACCTGCTTTTGCATTCATAACATTCAGGGTTGTTCCGTCTGGATTTAAAGCAAGATTTGCATTTGTAGTTGATGTTACGGTTTTATTTGATTCCGGATAATTGTTAGTCGGTGTTCTAGTGTCACCATTACCAATTGTTATTGCAGCACCGGTTAATTGATCAGTACCATCTGTAAATTGACCTTTTTGGCTGACTGTTAAGCTCCATCCTTTAGGTGTCCCAGCACGTTGGTCAGTAACTTGAACATAGTTAGCAACCCCATTATCATCCAAAGCGGTATAAGTTGTATCTGTAGTTGGAATATCATGTGTTCCGAAATCAAAATCAGATACATAATCAATTGACAGAGGACCTTTTTCACCAGTACCTGGGTTTGGTCCTGGAATGTCTGGATTTTCTGGATCTACTGGGTCCGTTGGTCCGGTATTATTTTCCTTAAATGTTACTGTTGCGTTTGAATCCTCCACTCGATTATCAGCCGCAAGAGCTGTAACTGGGGCAACCGCTCCTAAAACAAGGGTTCCAATACTAAGAACTGAGAGTAATAATTTTTTGTTAATCATGAGTATCGCTCCTTTTCATTTTCCAATGTCTATTTTGCTTTCAGCAAAATCCTATTATCAACACGGATGTCCATCCTTGCTACACCGCTAAAGCGGCTAGTCGGACTGGCTCCTTTTCATTTTCCAATGTCTATTTTGCTTTCAGCAAAATCCTATTATCAACTTACATCACATTATTTTTTAAAATCGTGCCTGCTTACCTGATCTTTTCTTCATCCAATACCAACCAATTACGACAAATCCTAAACTACCAAACACTTGTAAAATTCCATCTGATTGTTCATCAGTTTGCGGTAAAAATTGTTGCTTCTTTGCTGTTGAAACTGGAACCGTTGACTGAATCTCTGTATCTGATCCATTATTTGTCGGCACCTTTTTGGCAGGCACTAAATTTTCTGCTGGTACTTTGCTTGGTGGATCTGTTGGATCAACTGGCACCGGTGCTGGTGGATCAACTTTTGTAAAACCCACGCGCCCTTCTGACGTAACCTCTGAGACATGGGTATCACCGCGAATCGGTGAATTTATCAAACACATTGACGTAATCGTCAATATTGTGAGTAGCAAACCTCTTTTCACGTGACCTCATCTCCTTTGCTAATTTCCTGGCGTATCTTGCAAGGTCCAAGTAACCGCGCCAGCATAAGATTCTCCAGCTACTGGTTGCCCGGCTGTGGGTTCAAAAGCTAGCCCGTTTTTGCTATCCCAAGCACCAGAAATATTGGTCGTGGTATTCGGCTCGGCTTTTGCCAAACTTTTTACCGGAGCTGCTTCTGTTCCTAAAGTATAATCAGTTCCGTCATTGATATAATGGAGACTATTTGTGAGAACCCCACCACTTGTTGTACTTGTCATTTGCTTAGACAATGTGGCTGTTACGCTCCAACCGTTCATTATTACCCCTGATGGAATTGTTCGTGTATCCTTTACTGCCAATGCATTTCCAGTGACTGCTTTTGGCATATATACTTTTTTTCCTGTAGCCGCAGCGTCAAGATCTGTTCCAAAACTAATGTTGCTTGGGGCTGTGAGGGTTAACTCACCAGCAATATAAACAATTCGAAAGTTGGCGTTACGAATATTCTTTGCAGGATCTGTAAATGTAACAACTAATCTGTAAACCGAGCCTACTATTGAACTACTATATGTTGGTAGATTTTTAGCAGGAATCATATAACTAAATTTGTCTGATTTACCGCCACCGCTTGTATTAATCGTACCAAAGCTTTGCTCAACATTAGAATTGGGGGCTTCAGGTCCATTGCCTGACTGTTTTACTACCTTATAAGTCACTTTAATAGCTTCTTTATCAGAATCCTTTATAGAGCCACTTATTGGTTGGCCTGTACTCTGGTTGTAATAATAAAGATAAGAAAGCTGAACTATATTATTACTTTGATCCAAAGCAATAGACGCAGTTGTTAATGATCTTCCCGATATCGTCTTCTTCGATTCAGAACTGGCTGCAGATTCTTTTTTCTCTGCTGAGCTGGATGAAGATTCTGCGCTTGTTTCTGAAGAACTACTTTCCGAAACGACGTCGGCGCTTGAGCTACTCTCTGTTTGTTCTGCATTACTGGAAGCGGTTGATGAACTCTCAGAAATTGCTGAAGAGCTTGTCGAATCGGTCTGCGTATCTGATGCAGAGGAACTTGATGATTCCACTGGTGCAGCTATCGCAGTTGTTTGCACCACGTTGCTTGTAACTAATTGATCTGCACTCAAAACACTCATTGAAAACGTTCCGGCTGTTTCCGCAACTAGCGGAATTGTAAAACTTTTAGCTGTTTGACCTGTTACTGTCAGAATCAACTTGTCTGATTCCTGGTGTGACTGAAAACTTGCTGCTTGACCATTCTGCTTAAGCGCTGTTTGGTCAAGTTTCATCCCCGTTGGCACCACTAAAGTAAAGTTCTCCGAATCCGCTGTCAATTCTCGTAGCTGAGTAGCCTTGACCTCGACCGTATCCCCAACATTCACTGAGGATTTTGCAACGGTGAGACTAAACATTGGATCGGCTTCTTCTGCATAAGTGTTCCGATGACTATAGAATCCAAAAATACTAGCCAAAGTAACAAATACAAGTAATGACTTAAGAATTCTTTTCACAACCATCACCTCTCTTTGTAGAATTCCACTTCCTTTTTACAAGATAATCATAACAGGATTTCTATGACAGCGATTTCAACTTTTTTTAGTTAACTAATTATTTTTGATAGTAAATGGAACTGACAATAATAATAAACATACGTATTAATACCCAAAATACAGAAAAAGTGCTAACTATCAGCTTCGATAATTAGCACTTTTGGGTTTTATAAATTTATTTAGTTATTTTAACATCAAATGATGCACCGGTGTTTGTGCATAAAAATTGGTTTCTACAATCTTTTTTATTAGCTCCAAATCATGCTTGGTACCTAGGTTTGTCAACCAATATGTATAGTCTGTATAATCATATGGTTCCTCATGATAATTTGTTAAAACTAAGTCATAAGCATTCCCAGGTTGATAATAGGTCACTTTTACCCGAATTTCCTTTTTGAAAATTTGACGTACAGAATCGATAATTAATTGGCTAATATAGTAGTCAAATGTTGTATCCACCCCGATATCTATATCTTTTTTTGTTGATATCGAAAATCACGAATAACAAATAATAAGCGGCGCTGAAAGTAAACCTCATTTTGTTTAATCAAGGAACGAAGCGAAACGGAGGCATGCGTTTTAAAAATTTGCATAAGTTCCTTAACAACCGTTCTAGCTTCTTGAGTAAAGAAATTATGGACATAGTACTTCGCGTAAATTTCATCCATATATTCTAGATTCCCCTTAAAACAGAATGGTCGTGCGCAAATATCAAATACTAATTTCATTAATTCAAAGGGCCACTGGCTTCGACTTACTTTCAAAGTACCGGTAATGGTGTGATTCATCTCCTCCACAAAATCCGCTAATTGCGTTTTTTGAGAACTATAAATATCATAGAAGCGCCGCGCCACATTGGTTTTACTGTTAAAAATGGACATACTAATTAACAGCACACACAAAGCTTCCGCCTCAAATTGCTCTTTTTCAGCCGATCGCATATGAAAGGCTTCATGATAGCAGCTACGAACTTGTTGATATAACTCATTTTTCTTATATAGTTCTTTAACACGTCTGGGAATTTCAACATTCATTTCAGATTGAGACTCGAGGCGATGTTGTGAAATGATTAACCATGAATCAACCCGATGAACCGCCTCTGAATGAAAATAGAAATGGAGACTTTCTTGAAGCTCATCGATAAATTTATCGATATCAAAACTCATTTTGGGTGGGAAATAATTTGTTAGTTGAAATAATATATAGTAGAAAAACCGAATTTGTAATTCACTACCTTGAACACGCCCATTATGAATAGATAATTCGAATTCTTTCAGAATCTTGTTCAGTTGCTTTACCGCGCGATACAAAGAGGCCTCACTCATACTCAGCTCATTTTGTAATCGAAAGTTTGTGACATTTCCGTGTTCATATAAAGTCATCAGAATTTGAAATTTAGGTGATTCCTTTAAATAACGTTTAAAAACCCAGTCATCTAAGGCAAAATTTTGAATCAACTCAAACTCTGCTGTGTTAGTTCCGATCGTAAATAAAACCTTTTTTTCATCAATTAAGGGCTGTACATCAGTTTGCAAATCCTCTAAATAACGTTTTAAAGTAGCTGGCGATAATTTGAAGCTTTGCGTCAAAGTTTGTTTTGAAACGGGACCATCATTTAAGTAAAGTGTTTCTATTATTTTGAATAAGATTTGCTGCGTTTTTTCTAATAAATCCGCCTTATACATAATTTCCGTTCTCACCTCAACCTTTTTTTCGTTCTGTCTCTTACTTTCACCTTCTACCTTACCATAAAATTTTGGTATTGCTTTCATTAGTAATCCTTTTGTGACCATTTTGTCATCTCCATTGCGTATGCACAGAAAAAGGGCTTGGAAAACAAACCAGCGTTTGTCTTCCAAGCCCTATTCACTTACTTTTATTCTACTCGTGGTTCTCTTTTTTCGTCCATTTTATGACGACCTTGATTCATCGCCCGTTTGGCATCATTCGTTTTTCTGGAGGCAAAATCACCTGTCGTGTCTGCCGCACTTTTTACTTTATCTTGAACGGTTTCACTGTCATTTTCGTACTCTTCACGCGTTTTGACATCCACCACGTTCACATTTACTTCAATGACTTCAAGATGAGTCATTTCTTTTACTTCGCGCGTAATCACTTTTTTCATTTGTTCAAAGATATCTTCAATATCTGTACCGTATTCCGCCACAATATCCATATCCACGGCTACTTGTTTCTTACCGACCTCTGTATTAATTCCGGCACGCACATCGTCGTTATTAACCAGTTTGTCTTTGACGTTAGAGAAGAAGCCCCCATCAACGGTTAATAAACCATCAATTTCTTCTAAAGCAATGCCAATAATCTTTTGCACTACTTTATCTTCATAAGTTAACTCACCTTTTACTGACACATCATTTTGATGATCATTATTTGATTGTGATGAAGTTGGTCGCCCTGAGTTTTTTACGTTATTTCCATTAGGAATACCGTTCTTACTGTTTGGTTGCATTACGTCTTTTTCCTTCATGATTAAATTCCTCCTAGTTTTTGTTGTTCAAGTATTTTTCCAATAGCTTTGTTTTATCTACATACATCCCGACGGCAACACCCAAAACTACTAAAATAACTAGCAAAAGAGTTTGGAAAAATCCGATTGTGACCAATAATACCGCCAAAATCAAACCAATAATGCCACCGATAATGGGAAGTTTGTATTTATCAATGAGTTCTTGCATGTAAGTCCTCCTACTCTACGCGGGGCTGGCCGGAAGATGTAGCAGTTCCTCTTGTTTGGTAACGTTCCAGCTTCACCTTCACTTTAACTTTATGATTAGAGCCAACTAAATTCTGCACACGCTCCTCTACCCGATTTGACCACTCTTGTGTGTGATCTACCAAGTCCGAGGTGCGTTTGATATTGCCCCTAACATTAATTTGAATCCGCCGATTAGTCGCCGTCGTATTTACTTTCGGATCACCGATAAAATCTTTTTCGTTAAGCATTGATCGCACAATACCATCAATGGCTTTCTTATGAAGAGTTAATTTTCCTCGGTCATCTTTTAGTTTAAACGTTGTCTTGTTGTGTGGTAAAAATACAACGACGATCAGCATAATTAGAGAAAGACCCGCAATCACTAATGCCAACCAGAAAAGCGCGCTATGGGCATAGTAATTGGTAAAGAAGAATTCTCTAATTGCGTTTAAAAACATCGAGCTAGATCCCCACGGCCATGTTAAAGAGATAACCACCAAACAAAGCAGCAGAAGCACTAGCGAACAAATAATAAATAACGTTTTGGACCATTTGTTCATAACTTTGTCCTCCTATAGATTAATGGCTTCTCCACCTGTCACCCCGTAGATTTGGGCAGTCACATAACTAGCCTCATTCGAAGCTAAGAAAACATAAACTGGCGCTAACTCCACTGGTTGTCCAGCCCGCTTTAATAATGAATCCTGACCAAATTTTGGAAGGGCAGCTTTGGGTTGCCCCTGATCTAGCTGAATAGGTGTCCAAATTGGGCCAGGCGCTACACCGTTAACTCGAATCCCCTTGTCAGCCAGTTGCTTGGCAAGAGTGACTGTAAAATTAGCAATGGCTGCCTTGGTTGCGGCATAATCCATTAAATGCGCGCTGGGATTAAAAGCCTGAATCGAAGTTGTCGTCACAATACTGCTGCCTGGCGGCAAATGTGGTAAAGCCTCCTGAACTAGGGCAAACATCGAGACAATATTCACCTGGAAAGTATCCTGAACTTGTTTAATCGGGAGCTCTTCAATTGAAGGTTGGGAGATTTGCTGACCAGCGTTTAAAATTAAGGTATCTAGTCCACCAAACTCTGCCAACACTTTTCGCACAATTTCTGCGGGAACATCATCTTGGCGAAGATCAGCTGGCAGCAACAATGATTTACGCCCTGTTTCTTCAATGTAATGAGCAACTTCTTGTGCATCACGTTCTTCTCCAGGAAAGTACTGGATTGCTACATCAGCGCCTTCACGGGCTAGTGCAATTGCTGCGGCCCGTCCAATTCCAGAATCACCACCTGTAACTAAGGCACGCCGATTTTCTAACTTGTGATTTCCACGATAACTGTTTTCACCACAATCAGGAATTGGCTTCATTTCGGCTTGAAGAGCAGGTGTTTCTTGGTTCTGCTTTTCAAAACCATCCTCATGGTATAAATAACGAGGATCCTTCAAATCCGGTTCCATTAGCTTCACTTCCTTCTCTGTTTGATAATTTAAGCATATCGAAAAAAAAGGACCAATGGAAGATAAATGCTCATTATTCTCTTATAAATACAATAAGGCTGTTATGTATTTCAAAGTAAATCGTTTGCAAAAAAAGATTGATCAACTTGACCAATCTTCTAGAAAAATATTGAAAATAATGAACTTTTCTGTTTTGGACTATAAAAATTATCAAAATAAAAAACCTGACTATTCCAACCACACAGATTATGTCTGGTTAAGATAGTACAGGTTAGTTAAATAAACTATTTTTCATAAACGCCACTGATCGTATTCAATTTAGAAACACTGCCGGTCTGGGCATTATATCGATACATGCCAGTCAAACTTCCAACTGTATTAGATGAATTATTTTGACGCACTTCAATCTGGTAATAATTAGTGCCAATCTGGTTTACTCCATATGAGAGACCCGCCTGATTTGCAATTCCGGCGGCACTCTGGAACGAAGAAATAACCGAATCTGTTTCCTTATCCGTTAAATTGCCAATTGGTTCTGAAGATGAACTGGTTGTTGTGCTGGAACTTGAGTTTTGACTAGCAGACGAATTACTAGTTGCTGAATTAATCTGACTAGTTAAAGCTTTCCCTTGATCCTGTAAGGCTTTTACCCCACTGATACTTGATGACAAATTATTAAGTAAGGCAAGATCTGCAGTTGCGGTCTCGTAATACCCGTTAGAAACGGCGTCATAGGCATTTTGATAATATTTTTTGGCATTCTGTAATTGAGTCGCTTGATCTCCCAAACTTTTGGCTTGTGATTTTAACGTTGAGCTATTCGCTTGCTCAGAGGTAATCTTGGCTAAACTAGAATTTGCTGACGTTGTATCGCCATTGTTCAACGCCTCTTTAGCAGCAAGATAATTTTGGACATTCGATAACAGCTCACTAACTTTTCCGTTTGTTTCATCAAGTTTCTGGGCGGACTTCAACGTTGCCAACGCATTATCGGTTTTGCCATCCTCAATTTGTTTTTGAGCTTTCATATATAAAACGGCGGCTTTTTGTTGGTTAGTTTTTTCGGACTTAGATGATGTAGAAGAACTGTGTGCATTTCCACTTTGTTTACTGGTGCTGCTACATGCGGCTAAGGAAACTAACATCAGCACTGCAACTACGCCAACTAGGCTTTTTTTTATTTTTAATTGTAAGGTCATGATTTTCTCCTCCTTGGCTACATTATACCATGTTCCCCCTAATGCGTTATTAACAAGTAGGTTAAATAACACAGAGTTGTCATAATCAATGCCAAAACATTAATCCATTTAAACATAACGATTAAAGCCAAATATTCTCGAAATGCTGCAAACGGCAAATAGTGCATGGTTGTAGGTGCGCTGATTCCCGTCATCGTAGAATTCAACTGTTTAGCAATTAAACCCGCGCGAAAGACATGAAAACTATTGGTTACAAAAACGGCTCGGTGAAAGACCTTTTCCTTTGTCATCAAGATTTGCGAAAATCGCAAGTTTTCATAAGTAGATGTAGATCGGTCCTCTTGAATAATTTTCGAATTTGAAATTCCAGCTTCGATCAAATAATCTCTCATCGCCTGGCTTTCAGATATAATCTCATCAGTCCCCTGACCACCAGAAACCACAAATTGAGGATGACCACCACGTTTTAGTTGTTTTCGATAAATAGCAATTCCCTTATCAAGGCGTTTTTGCAGAATTTTAGAAACAGTTCCATCAGGCAACAAGCCCGCCCCCAAAATGACGATAAAATCCACTGCATAACGAACTGGCAATTCATCGAGAACGGAAGCTACTGCGTATGAAATAAAACCAATCATGAAATACGCTGTCCATAAATAAAATATCCCCAATAAAACCCAAAGCAGTGAACTATGAAACATAAATAAATTAAGTAAGGTAAGAAAAAACATTGCTAAAATAAGAAAACCAACCATTTCCAACAATCGATATCCCGGATGAACGCCAACTTCTTGGATTAATCGCCGACTATAAATAATACAAGCTAACGCAAAAAGAGCCAGAGCAATCGGAATAATTATTGTAAACGCCAAGCTGCTAATCATTAATAACACTTGCATCCAGGGAGCTTGTGTTGCTTCAAGCCACTGCCAACCGGCAAAGAAAAAGCATATCACACTAGCAGTAAAAAAATAGCCATTTAAAAAACGACGTCGATCAGTTAACCATAATGTCACAAAAACAGCTAAACAAATACTGCCCCAATAGCTGAAATTCATCCTCTTCACCTCACTTCTCTATCTTCATTTTAGAAGGAATTTAACCAAAAGAAAAGTTTAAAACTTATTCATCTTTTATCGTTTTGTTTCCCTTACACCAAAAAAAAATTAAATTCAAGTCTTTCATTTAATTTATTTCGTAATACAATATATAGTGTTGATTGATTTTTAAATCAGAACATATAGTATATGGCCATATACATAGAAACAAGAGAGGAAGAGAAGCAAATGTCTAATTATTTACACTTTTTGGCACATCAATTGAAGGGGTGGCCTCAACAAAACTACTATCTATTTTTCTTCAGTCTTGGCTGTCAGATTATGACTCTAGTCAGTGCCCCAATCACAGCTTTAACCATCACAACTTTCATCGGAACAACTTTAGGTGTTTTATGTATTTTAGCAATTAACGCTGCTAAATCTGTTAACGGTTGGTTAGGAATTTTATCAGCAATTTGTTTTATTGTAACTGGTTTAGCCGCCAAAAACTACCTAAGTATGGCTGAACAATTGGCTTATGTTGTCACCCTTGATTTACCTGTTTTATTGAGTTCAAGCTGGAACGTCAACATGGTTTCTAAGATTCGTAAGTTCACTGGTAAAACTTGGTTTGTCGCAATTGCTTCAACCATCGTTGTTTACTTTGTTTCAGGATACTTAATTGGAACCTTCACCAACGATCCTCGTCCTTGGGTTGATGCAATTAGCTTCTCGATCAGTTTAACAGCTGGTGTGATTTGCTTCCTACGTTTCAACAACCAATACTTCTGGTGGGTTGCTTCAGGACTTGCTCAAATGGTTCTCTGGTTCATTTCATTCCGTCAAGGATCAGCAACACTTGCCATGTTTGTAAATAGCTCAATCTACTTGATCAATGATGTTTTGGCATTTACAACATCTCCATGGTATAACAAAAAAGAACGTGCTCGTCTTATTAAAGAAGAAACAAATTACGGCGAAGAAACAGCTGCCGACGTGTCACACGCACATGCTTAAACAACTAAAAAACGCCCTTTTAGCGACCGCTGAAGGACGTTTTTTTGTGATTTAAAACATAAAATTTTGAGCAAGACTGTAAATAAATTTCGGTTGCTGGACTCCTCGTAATTTTCAAAAAAATTCCTGAGTAGTAGACCAACTTCGTTTACTTTTATTTTGTCTTTCTCATCCCAAAAATTGCAGAAACGATTAATACAACAACAATTGCACCGATTATAGAAGGAACCAGTGCCATTCCTGCTAATTGGGGTCCCCATGTACCTAACAAGGACTGGCCTAACCATGCTCCGACCAATCCACCGACAATATTTCCGATCCACCCTGCTGGTAAATCTCTACTTGTAAGTGCACCGGCAATTGCTCCGATAATTCCACCAATAATTAAAGCCCATAGCCATCCAAACATCGCTGTTCACTCCTTTATTTTTTGTCTAAATACCAACAATTTCAACTAGTGATCACTTAGTTGCCAACATAGACTTTTCACCATCCAAGATGGGATTTATCTACAAGGTTAGCATAGCAAATTTCCATTGCTCGTTTCAAGAGAACTGCTTATGATCATCATTTATTATTGCTTATATTAAATATGATATCTGGTAAAATTCTGCTACCTCTTTTAGCATAGGCAAGTAAACTTTCGAGACTATCTTTTGCATGCATCCTTAATTTGGCTTATGCTATAAACTATAGAGCGTTTTCATTAATCAATTATTCTAAATTTAGGAGATGTTAACTATGAGCCATGCAATTCCACAACTCAAACTAAACGACGGGGCTGTTTTTCCCCAGATCAGCTTTGGTACTTACAAATTAAACGGAGCTCCTGGTGTCAATGCCTTTCGGAGCGCTTTAGACAATGGTTATCGCGCATTAGACTCAGCCTACAACTATGAAAATCATGGCGCAGTTGGTGAAGCTATTCGTCAAAGTGATATTCCCCGCTCACAAATTATGATTACTTCTAAACTACCAGGCCGTCATCACAAGTATGATGAAGCTCTAGAAACTATTCAGGAATCTCTTTATCAAACCGGCTTAAAATACTTTGACTTGTACCTCATTCATTGGCCAAATCCAAAGGAGGATCACTACGTAGAGGCTTGGAAGGCTTTAATAGATGCCAAAAAATGGGGCCTAATTCGCTCAATTGGCGTTTCTAACTTTTTACCAGAACATATTGATCGCTTAATTGATGAAACAGGTGTCACCCCAGCTGTAAACCAAATTGAACTCCATCCCTATTTCTCCCAAGGACCACAACGAGAATACGACGCTGATCATCACATTATTACTGAAGCCTGGAGTCCTCTTGGACGCGCAAGTTCAGTTTTAGAGGACCCGGTCATTCAAAAAATTGCCGACACCCATCATAAAACTGTGGGACAAGTAATTCTCCGTTGGGAAATTCAATTAGGCGTTCTGCCAATTCCAAAGTCTAGTTCTAGAGTACGCCAACGGGAAAACCTCCATATCTTTAACTTTGAATTGACTGAAGAAGAAATGGAAGCAATTACTAATCTGGATCGTCCAGATGGCCGCAATAAAAATCAAGACCCTGCGGTGTATGAAGAATTTTAAATTGTAAGCAAAAAGAATTGGCAAAACTCGAGATGAGTTTTGCCAATTCTTTTATTTAATCCTCATTACCCATTTTCTTCCAGTCTTTACCCCAGATCACACCAACAATTTCTTCGCCTGTGTGTGACATAATTACTGGTCCCAATTGATTGCTCTCAAATTGAGCAGCGGGAAATTCTTGCTGGATGGTTTCTTCCCATTTAGCACTCAATTCATGATCCACACCATAAATGATAGAAACTCGAAAATCTTCAGCGCCTCGATCTAAATCTGAATGTAAGTTTTCCAAAACTTTTTGGAGAGCGCGTTTCCGCGTACGCTCCTTGCTTTGAATCACAATCTGACCTTTTTCATTCATATCCAAAATTGGCTTAATGCGTAACAGGTTGCCCATAATTGCGGATCGGTTGGTAATCCTCCCAGACCGCATCAAAAAGCTTAAATTATCCACCATAAAGTCAACTTTTGTCGTCTCTCGAAGATGCTTCAAAAAGGGAATGATTTCTTCCCCTGTTTTTCCTTCTCGTCGTAACTTAGCAGCCAATAGCACCATATTGGCCTCCCCTTGACTGGTCATTCGCGAGTCAAATGGTAACACTTTAATTTCCGTAATACTTTTAGCATATTCGGTTAAATTCTCAATAAAACTTGTGATTCCACTAGATAAATGAATACAAATTACTTCATCATAATTCTCTGCAATTAACTTATCAAACACTTCTTGCATCTGCCCCAAAGTAATTTGAGTTGTTGAAGGCATCAGTCCTGAAGTTTGAAGCTTTTCATGGAACAGCTGATCATCAATATCAATATTTTCTAAGAGCATCTCTTGACCAAAAATTACCGTAATTGGGACGACGATAACGTCATTTTCACGAACCTGCTGATCAGTAAGATAAGCCGAACTATCCGTTACAATTGCTGTTTTCATACATTTCTCCCTACTATTTAATTACGCATTTAGTTACTTATTAGTATAAAGGGTTACACCAGAATAGCAAATAAAATCCCGTTAAATTTCAAAATATGTCACGCTGCTAATTTAAGGCACGTAAGGCAAAAATTGGATCGTTCTGTAAGAAAATAACTAGATCAACTACCCGCACTACATACTATTATGTAATATCCACCGTTAATTGTGACATCGCTACCAATTGCGCTATAATAGCATTATGAGTTAAAGAAGGAGCAATTATTAATGAATTACAAACCAGAAAAGGATTACCTCAGCATCGATGTTGGTGCAACTTACACCAAATATGCGTTAATCGATCATAGTGGTAGTTTAAAGGTAAAATCCAAATTTAATACGCCCCGCGATAGTGTGGACAGTTTCTTGAAAAAAATCTACGAAGTCATTAATGAAGTGCTTCCTAACATTAAAGGAGTAGCTTTTAGTGTGCCTGGTAGAATCGACCAAAAAGAACAAATCATTTACCATGGCGGCGCTCTTCCAATGCTGCATGGCTTGAGCTTAGGAAAAATTATCACCCGACGCTATAAATTACCTGTCAGTATGGAAAATAGCGGTAAATCAGCAGCGTTGGCAGAATTATGGCTAGGAAATCTGAAAAATATCCAAAACGGAGCTGCTATTATTTTAGGCACTTCCGTAGAGGGTGGCATTGTTTTAAATGGCAAGCTTTGGCACGGGTCAAACGCTCAAGGTGGCGAACTTAGCTTTATGCTTTCACAAATTAATGGGACTGCCGATGATCCCAACAATTTAATGTTTACCGCAGGTTCCGCAGTCCAGATGATTGATGATATTGCAACTGCCCTTGATTTTGGTGATCGTACAGATGGCATGCGGGTCTTTAAGGCAATTCAAAATGGAGAAGAACAGGCGCGCCAAATTTTCGAACAATATTGCAGAAGAATTGCCTACATTATAGTAAATACCCAAGCAGTTTTGGACCTGAGCCGCTATGTGATTGGTGGCGGAATCAGTAGTGAGAGCATTCTGGTTCCAGAAATTAAACATCAATTACAACTATTACGTGATGAAAATACCTTATTAAGAAAAACCTTAGACGCTCCGGAAATTTTAACTGCTAACTTTAAAAGTGATGCTAATCTTTATGGGGCGCTCTATAATTTACTTCTTCAGTTAAACGACAAAGATTTAATTCCTGATTTTCAAAATGAAGAATCGTCTACAGACACCACTGAAGATAACTTAAACGACTAACAATTTTCCAAAATAAAAAGCGATCAACTCAGACTTTCTGAATTGATCGCTTCTGTTGTTTTTTAGATTACTCTTCCACACCACTTTGCGTGAGTTTCAGAATTGCTACTCGCATAATCGAAAGATTAATTTTCTTTTCAGTCTCTTCATCCAGTTCTAGGTACTTACTGACGTATTTATCCAATTCCTGATAAACGTCACTAGCTTCCAACTCTTCATCAGAAGCACTTTGATATTTGGTCAACACCGCTTTTATTTCGTCTTCTTCCACTGCATCAGTAAAATCAGTTACGATTCCGGCCCCGTCATACATTTCATTTAAATTTGTCTTAGGATCGATATCTAGATAAAAATCGGATAGTGGTGTCTCAATCAAAACAAACCCTAAATCACTGTAGTTATCGGTATGAACAACTGCTCCACCCTGCTCACCACAATCAATAAAGACATAGTAATCATGACGATTCTTATCTTTCACAAAATAATCTACACCGGCCAAATTTGGCAGACTCTGAATCACACTTTGACTGCTCACTTCAATTGATTGTCCTGTTTCATTAATTTTTGCTAATGTTGGGTATTGGTAAAGCATTTCAAACCTCCTACACTGATTTCTCAGCGATTTCATTTCATAAAGTATCATTATACAACTAATTATTCAAAATGCATGCGAAAAGTCAAAAAAACTATTGAATGAGATAAACCTTACATTCATATGGCCGCAATGTTTCGTTTTGATCATCTGAATAATTACCGATTAACTCAACTTTATTACTTTGTTGACTCAGGTCATACCAGCGTTTCACTGTCCGTTCTGTAAAGTTACTAATCACTAGGAGATCCTGATCATCTAGGCGACGAGTATACGCCCAAACTTGGTCATCATCCGGGTCTAACAATTGATAATCGCCATAGACAATGATGTCATACTGTTTACGCAATTGATTCATTTTGCGATAAAAATTAAACACAGATTGCTCGTCATTGACAGCTTGAGCGGCATTAATTTTTGTGAAATTAGCATTGATAGCCAACCATGGTGTGCCTTTGGTAAAGCCCGCATTTTCAGTTTCATCCCATTGCATCGGTGTTCGTGCATTGTCACGAGAAGAATGCTGTAAATACTTCAACATCTCAGTAGCCGTGGCTAATTGTTTCTGATCAACGAATTCATGATACGCATTTAAGCTTTCGATATCTTGATATTGGTCCAAATTCTTAAACTTGGCATTGATCATTCCAAGTTCCTCTCCTTGATAAATATAGGGAGTTCCTTGCATAAAATGCAGCGTTGCGCCCAACATTTTGGCCGATAACACCCGATACTTGGCTTGATCGTTTCCAAATCTGGAAACCACCCGAGGTTGATCATGGTTATTCCAATACAACGAATTCCATGCCTTACCATTTAAATCAATTTGCCATTTCGACATAACTTGTTTTAAATCTGTAAGCTTAACGGAGTTTGTGCTCCATTTTCCCAAGGCGGGATTTTCATTACCATCCAAACCCATATGTTCAAACTGGAAAACCATCTCTAGCTCGTGGCTGTCAAAACCAGTATAACGAATTGCGTCCCTCGTTGTAGCATTCGGTGTTTCCCCCACTGTCATCACATCATAGTTAGACAGAACTTGCTCATTCATTTCTTTTAAGTAATCATGCACGTGAGGCCCATTAGCCGCCAAATTCGCTTGTCCTTCTGTTTTCACATCAGGCAATCCTTCCGGTTTTGAAATCAGGTTAATTACATCCATTCGAAAACCGTCGACCCCTTTATCAAGCCAAAAACGCATCATTTCAAATACCGCTTTTCGAACATCTGAATTATCCCAATTCAAATCAGGTTGTTTTTTTGAGAACAAGTGGAGATAATATTGCCCCGTTTGCTCATCAAATTGCCAAGCAGAGCCACTAAAGGCACTTTGCCAATTATTAGGCTCAGCATCATTTTTAGGATCACGCCAAATATAATAGTCCCGAAAGTCATTGGTTCTGCTCTTACGACTTTCCATAAACCAATGATGTTCATCAGAAGTGTGATTAACCACCAAATCCATCATAATTTTTAGTTTTTTGTCGTGAGCTGCCTTCAATAACCGATCAAAATCGGCCATCGTGCCAAACTCAGTCATAATCTTTTCATAATTTGCGATATCATAGCCATTGTCATCATTCGGTGATTGATAAATTGGATTCAGCCAAATCACGTCGGCCCCTAATTTTTTAATGTAGTCGAGATGTTCAGTTACGCCGTTCAAATCACCAATTCCATCATCATTTGTGTCCTGAAAACTTCGCGGATAAACTTGATAGACGACTGCTTCTTGCCACCAGTGTTTTTCCATGAACAAAACTCCCTCATATTATAAATTTTAAAACCTGTCTTACATCCATTATGGCTTTCATCGGAATCGGTTTCAATTATCCCGATTATCTTTTAAATCATTGAAATTAGGTTATTAAACATATGCAGCCCAATATTATAGCGAATATCTTTAGTATAGGCATACGTAATTGCCAATAACCATCCCATCATTGCATAGATTAGCCATCCGAGGATGCTACTAATATCATGCACAGCGCCAAAAACGGCCCCACTTAAAAATACGCCAATAAACTGAATTTTTTTGTCAGATGAATTAAAAAACCAATTAAAGAAAAAACCTCGAAACAAAATTTCTTCAATGATCGGTGCGAAAACGATGGCATCCAGCGCCATCCACCAAGGAACAGCTTGCGCAAAAGCGATAACCGTTTGCTGGTTCTCTGATTGTGGTAAAGCATTAGCTCGGTTCAACCAGATTTGAAAAGCAATAAATAAAACCCACACAATCACAATTATTATCATAAAACCCACAATTTTTTTCGTAGGCTTCGTGCGACCAAACTGCCCGCGATTTTTTGTTTTAAGTTGCGTTGTATACATCTGAATAAACAGAACTAACATAAAGGCTGTCGTAATTAAATACATCACAAAAGCAACCAGCACAAAAAAATGATTATTTGGCATCTCAGAAGCCATTTGAAGCGGGATGGTCCCAATTTGATAAATGAAAAACATCCCAATAAATTTCAAAAAATTAAAGAAAATTTGTTTCCAATTAATTGTCATCAAAATGCCCCCGATATGTTCTAATGTTGGTTTTAGTTTAGGCGTTACCGTCCGCAAACGCAACTCCCGAATTTAATTTTCTTAATTATCCCTATCCCTTCACTATTGTAAGCGATTGCGGTATTCTTGAATTAGGCTATAATTTCAAATGTTTAAAAAGATACTTTCGGAGGCGCTACAATGAAAATTTCCCAACAAATTCATAATCAATCCACTTGGTTCACTTTAACCAATGACCATAATATTTCAGTCATTATTAGCGACTTTGGAGCCACTGTCATTGCCATTAATACCCCTGACAAAGACGGTCATGTCGCCAACATTACTTTGGGATTCATGCATTCTCATGACTATGCGAAGCACCATGACTATTTTGGCGCAAGCGTTGCGCGAGTTGCCGGACGTTTAGGTAACACTACTTGGGAAGGCCATCAGTTGGATAAAAATAGTGATCCCAATCATATCCATGGTGGTGCTCACCCCTCTATTAGCTACTCGCATTGGGGTCTGATTAAACTCATTAAGACAGAAACACAAGTGGGTGTCGTTTTGCGTTATGTAAGTCCAGCAGGTGAAAATGGTTACCCAGGACGACTGACAATTTTTGCCATGTTTGTTTTGGATAAAACTAATAAATTCACAATTACTTATTTTGGCGAAACTGATGCGACAACCTTATTCAATCCAACAACCCATATCTACTTTAATTTGTCAGGAAATGCCCAAGACCGAATCGATAATCACCAATTAACCCTACAGGCAGATGCTATTGCCGAAACAGATACAAATAAAGTGCCAACCGGAAAATTTCTTCAAGTAGCTGATACACCTTATGACTTCCGAAAAACTGGTGCTTTGGGTAAGCAACTCGCAAAACTCCCAAATGGATTAGACACCCCTTTTAAACTAAATCAGATCACAGATAGTCATCCCCAGTTAAAATTATTTGATCCCAAATCTGGTCGCCGAGTTGCAATTCACACCAATTCTAATGCCATGATTCTATTTTCCACAACCGGTTTTGAAGGCGACTTTTTGGTTGATGGCAATCGAAAAATGACGTCACAGTTAGGCTTAGCGATAGAACCTCAGATGTTACCAGACGCACCCAATCACCCAGACTTTGGTAACATTGTTATTAAACCCGGAGATCCCTTGATTTATCAAAATACGTATACGTTCAACTGATTCCATTAAAAAATCCTGCACTTTTAAAAAGTTACAGGATTTTTTAATGTCTATTTTTGAAAAGCCAGTGCTAACACTGAATACGTTAATTCTTCAGTACTGGAAACCACTGTATCAGCTTCAGCCAAATCGCTCGGATTACCAACACCCACTGCAATTGCTCCTGCGGCCTTAATTGCTTGCACGCCAGCCTTCGCATCTTCAATCCCCACACACTGCGTTGGATCTGCATTAATTTTGGCCGCCGCTTCAAGAAAAATGTCTGGAGCTGGTTTCCCGTGTGCTACCTTGGCTGGATCTGCAATTGCATCAAATTGCTGACGCAACCCTAGCTTCTCTAAAATGAATGGCGCATTTTTACTTGCTGAGGCAACTGACAATTTTACTTTGTTTGCTGCCAATTCATCTAAAAGATTCTCGATGCCAGGTAAAATATCAGCCTGGGTCAGTTTGCCAATCTCTTTTAGATACAAGTCATTTTTATACTGGGCCATTGCATCAACCTCAGCTGCCGAATATTTGTCTGCCATTTTGGCAAATTTCAAGATTCGGTTCATGGAGTCAATTCGGCTAATTCCTTTAAGGTCACTTTCAAAACTAGCTGGTAGGACCACTCCTAATTTCTCTTTAGCCAAACGGCTCCAAGCTTTGAAATGAAATTTTGCGGTATCTGTAATAACCCCATCTAAATCAAACAAAACACCTTGCATACTATCGACCTCCCACTAAATTCAAAGCTTTCCCATTTAATTTCACATCTAATGGGTCACCCTTCAATAAATGAATCTTAGTTCCAGATTGATTTACTTGAACTTCAATTAATCGCTCTCTGAAGTTTATCCGGAATTGATAGGAAGTCCATTTTTTTGGTAAGAATGGTTTAAAGGACAAGGTATCGTCTTTGACCCGCATTCCTGCAAATCCTTGAACAATTGCTAACCAACTACCAGTCATCGAAGTGATATGGAGGCCATCTACGGTATCATTATTATAATTATCCAAATCTAACCGAGCTGTCCGGCCATACATTTCAACTGCTTTGTCTTCATAATGTAAGTCAGCCGCCAAAATGGCATGAACAGAAGCGGAAAGACTGGATTCATGTACCGTTAGTGGTTCATAGAAATCAAAGTTCCGTTTCTTAACATCTTCAGGAAACTGATCAATGAAATACCAAATTCCTTGGAGCACATCTGCCTGTTTAATGTATGGAGACCGTAAAATTTTGTCCCAAGACCAGTGCTGATTAATTGGTAATTGATCCTTTGGAATCGACGAAACGGGTGCTAAATCTTTATCTAAGAAACAGTCGTTTTGAACAAAGATTCCTAGCTTCTTATCTTCAGGAAGATCTATCTTATCAATAATATCTTGCCACTGTGCCTTTTCGGTTTCAGAAACATCAAGTTCACCTAGCTTTTCAGAACTCACTTTTTTCAGTGATGCCAATGTATACTTCAAAGTCCACTGTGCCAACAAGTTAGTGTACCAGTTATTGTTCACATTATTTTCATACTCATTGGGTCCTGTAACGCCATGAATCATGTAAACACCATTCCGTTTTGACCAGTGAACCCGATCAGCCCAGAATCGTGAAATGGCCGTTAAAACATCAATGCCCTTAGTTTTTAAGTATGTTTCATCACCGGTATAGCGCGTGTAATTATAAATAGCATAGGCAATCGTGCCGTTTCGATGAATTTCTTCAAACGTGATTTCCCATTCGTTATGATTCTCAATCCCGTTGAACGTTACCATCGGATATAACGCGCCCTTAAGGCCTTGCTCACGGGCATTGTGAAATGCTCCTGCCAATTGATTATAGCGATATTCCAGCAAATTTTCTGACACTTTTTTATCCGCTAGAGATAGATATAACGGAATAGCAAATCCTTCAGTATCCCAATAAGTAGCACCACCATATTTCTCACCAGTAAATCCTTTCGGCCCAATATTCAAACGCTTATCTTCACCATAAAATGTCGAAAATAATTGAAACAAGTTGAACCGAATGCCTTGTTGAGCGGCATCATCGCCAGTAATTTGCACATCTGCTTTTTCCCAGCGTTTTGCCCAGGCCTGCGACTGGTCTTCTACAAGTTTTTGATAAGGCTCATCAGAAACTTTATTTGTTAAAACCTGCATTCCAGCCTTTAAAGTAGCCTCATCATCATAATCACGAGATGTGACGACAACTACTCGTTTTTCAAACGTGACCGCCTGTTTGGCTTCAAGTTTACCTGTAAACTCATTGACTACCTTCTGGTCAGCATCTGGTTGCTCAACAGATTTGAGATCTGTTTTATGGGTCATTTCCATGCCAACCGTAAATTGTGGCGTGCCAAAGTTGTTAGGCTTTGTTTCTGCAATTAAATAGCCAGCATTAGAAGTTTGTTCTTTTGTCTGTAAATTCCAGAATTTTTCATCATAATTCGTATCTTCATTGAAAACATCAGCGTCAATTTCAGAAACAACCTTGACTGTGACAGGCTGATCGCCTAAATTTTCAATTAGATAATTGACATCAAAAAGCTCTTTTTGGGTAACGCTTACAAAACGTTGAATAGTAAAACGCACGTTTTTATTTTGTTCAGTTACCGTAAATCGACGAGTTAAGATTCCGGTTTTCATATCCAAAGATAATTCAAAATCTTTGATCGCAATCTTTGCTAAATCAACTTTTAGATCATCTAACCAAACATTTACCTTGTCAAAATTCACCGCGTTAATAACTTTCCCAAAATACTTTGGATAACCATTTTTCCACCAACCAACAACTGTTTTATCAGGATACCAAACTCCACCAATATAAATTCCGGAGTGTGTATCAGCAGAATAGTCTTCTTCAAACATCCCCCGCATCCCCATATAACCATTGCCAATACTGGTCATGGACTCCTGAAGCCGTTTATTCTTTTTATCAAGGTCATGCGTAACAATTTTCCATGGATCGATTTCAAAAGTTCGTTGCATGAGTGCTACTCCTCCTCTATTAAAAAGAGACCAGGCAAGACTTACGCCCGATCCCTTTTATAATGTTTATTCAATAGTTGCTTCTGTATCCATATCAAAGAAATGTGCTTTACTCATTTCAAAAGCCATTTCTACATTTTCACCAGGCTCATGATAATCTCTAGCATTAACCTGCGCAACAAACTCTGTATCTCCTGTCTTAGAATAGAGCATTGAGTCTACCCCCAATAACTCAGAAACCACAACAGTCGCGTCTACTACCGAATCAGGCATAGACTGAATTGCAACTTGTTCCGTATGAATGTCCTCAGGCCGAATACCGACAACTAATTTTTTATTATTATATCCTTGATCAACTAATTTCTTTAATCGTCCCTCCGGAACAACAACGTTTAAGCCTTTATCATTAATAACATGACCATCACGTAAAGTTGCATCAAAGAAATTCATTGCGGGTGATCCCATAAAACCTGCCACAAATTTATTGACTGGCTCATTGTAAAGCTGTGAAGGAGTTCCTACTTGCTGAATTTTACCTTCATTCATAATTACAATCCTATCAGCCATAGTCATGGCCTCAACCTGATCATGAGTAACATAAATCATGTTTGTTTGTAATCTTTGATGTAGTTGTGCAATCTGCGTTCTCATCTGGACACGCAACTTTGCATCCAAGTTTGACAAAGGTTCATCTAAAAGAAATAATTTTGCATTTCGCACAATCGCTCTTCCCAATGCAACTCGTTGTCGCTGACCAC
The DNA here is from genome assembly GCF_002982135.1 of Pediococcus inopinatus. Taxonomy (NCBI): domain Bacteria; kingdom Bacillati; phylum Bacillota; class Bacilli; order Lactobacillales; family Lactobacillaceae; genus Pediococcus; species Pediococcus inopinatus. Next base: position 1,572,269 of record NZ_CP019981.1, read on the forward strand.
CTGATAGTGCAGCCGGTTTTCGCTGTAAGAATTCAGTTAATCCAAGAATCTCAGCTGCGTTCTCAACTTTTTTTTGAATTTCTTCTTTAGGCATCTTTTGAATTTTTAATCCAAAACCCATATTATCGAATACCGTCATATTTGGATATAATGCATAATTTTGGAAAACCATTGCAATGTCTCGATCCTTGGGAGCTACATCGTTCATAACTTTTCCGTCCATTACCAAATCACCATCAGTAATGTCCTCCAACCCAGCTATCATTCGCAAAGTTGTGGATTTTCCACAACCAGAAGGACCAACAAAAACAATAAATTCTTTATCTTTAATGTCTAAGTTAAAATCACTTACTGAATATGATGAATTCCCATCATACTCTTTATAAATATGCTTTAAATTAATCTCAACCATTATGACATCCCCTTTAGATTTTAATTTGGTAATTGTCTATCATTAAATTGTTATAAAATTTCAAGAGATCCTATTTAACTTTAATCACAAAGGATTCATATGGTCTCAATTCATAACTGGTTAAATCAACCATCTCTTCGTCATAATTTCCAAGAATTATATTTTTTTGGATACCATACTTTGGTAGCTTAATCAGATTTTTTTGCTGATCAAAATTCGCAATTACTATAAATTTGTGATCCTTGTCTTCTCTTACATATGCAAATACGTTTTCCGGAACCTCTTTAATTTCTATAAAATTACCCCAAACAATTGTTTTGTAATGCTTTCTCAAGTTAATTAATTTTCTATAAGTATAAAAAACTGATTTGGGATCTTCTAATGCTTGTTCAACATTTATTTCACTATAATTTGGGTTCACATGTAACCAAGGAACACCAGTTGTAAATCCAGCTTCTTTTGTATTATTCCACTGCATCGGTGTTCTGGCATTATCGCGACCTTTTTTGTTAATAGCTTGAATAATCGTATCTTTCTTATATCCCCTAGCTTCTCGTTCTTTATACATATTGATGCTTTCAATGTCATCCACTTCAGAAATATTCTTTATAGGGTAATTTGTCATACCAATTTCTTCGCCCTGATAAACATAAGGTGTACCTTTCATCATATGCAAGATAATTCCAAACATTTTAGCACTTCTTACCCGATACTCTTTAGAGTCGTTACCCCACCGGGAAACAATTCTTGGTAAATCATGATTATTCCAAAACAAGCTGTTCCACCCGTGTTGCAAAGACGTTTGCCACTTATATAGCACCTTTTTTAGATCCTTCACTTGAAGTGCTCTTAAATCCCATTTTTCTCCATTCTTCTTTTGATCTAACATACTGTGTTCAAACTGAAACACCATTGAAAGCTCATGCCGACTTGGGTCAGAATACAATTCAGCATTTTCAGGAGTTGCTCCCCACGTTTCACCAACCGTAAGCATATCTTTTCCAGAAAACGTATTAGAGTTCATTTCCTGAAGATAATCGTGGAGTCTTGGACCATTTTCAGTAATTAACTGATCTGGTTGTTTGCCAATTAAATCAATAACATCCATTCTAAATCCGCCAATTCCTTTTTCAATCCAGAAATTCATCATTTTCCAAATCGAATCTCTCACTTGACTATTCTCCCAGTTAAGATCTGGTTGTTTTTCACTAAACAGGTGAAAATAATATTGACCGGATTTTTTGTCAAAACTCCATGCACTTCCACCAAAAGAAGCTTTTAGACCATTGGGTTCTTTACCATTCACTGGATCTCGCCAAATGTAAAAATCTCTATACGGATTTTCCTTTGACTTTTTTGCCTCAACAAACCATTTGTGCTCGTCAGAAGTGTGATTCACAACCAAATCCATCACAATTCTAATTTGTCGGGTTTTTGCCTCATTAATCAATTTGTTCATATCTTGCATAGTTCCGAACTCGGACATAATATCTTGATAATCTGAAATATCATAACCATTATCTGCATTTGGAGATTTGTAAACCGGACTTAACCAAATTGCTCCAATTCCAAGTTCTTTCAAATAATCTAATCGGCTAATAATTCCTTGTATATCACCAATTCCATCACCATTGGAATCTTGAAAACTTCTTGGATATATTTGGTAAACAACTGTTGATTGCCACCAATGTTCATTACTTTCACTTTTCACAACATTCTCCTCGTCCCTATGTTGATATTTATTTAACAGAACCACTCGTTACACCAGCAATAATATATTTCTGGAAGAAGACATACATTAGTAACACTGGTAATAACACCAATACATACGAAGCAAACGCTAAGTTATATTGTGTAGCAAATTGCCCTTGAAAAACATATTGCGCCAATTGCAAAGTTTGCTGATGCGGATCACTCAATAATACCAGTGGCATTAAGAAATCATTCCAAGTCCACATAAACGAAAGAATTGCTACGGTTGCATGCATTGGCTTCATCAATGGAAAAATCACTTTAAAGAATACTTGATACGGCTTTGCACCATCCATAATTGCAGCTTCTTCCAAAGCTGTCGGAATTCCTTTTACAAAACCTGAATAAAGGAAGATATTTTGTGGTAACCCGAACACAATATATAGAAAAGTAATTCCAATGATATTATCCATATGAAATGCACTTACCTCTTTTACCAAAGGAAGCATGATTACATTAAATGGAATAAACATGGCACTTATAAAATAGTAGTACATCATATTAAAAAATTTATTTTTTAACCTGTATCTAGTAATTACATAAGCTGCCATTGAGTTAGTAAAGATCGTAAATATAATATTTACCACGGTAATAAATAAGGTGTTAAAAAACATTCGGGGAAAATTGGTCATTGACCAGGCATTAGCAAAGTTTTCCCAATGTAGTTTTTTAGGCAAAGAAAGGATATTTGTCATTTGTGAAGGATCCTTTAATGCAATTACTATTGTTATATAGATTGGACCGAGTATTGCAAATATCGCAATGACCATTAAAACACTCGTAAGCGTCCAGTTAATGTGTTTATTTTTTGCATGTTTCTTTGGTCGAGGCGCATTATTGTTCACTTTTACATTTGCTTGCATTAGCTTAATTTCTCCTCTCGTTTATTTAAGATTCTTAACTGAATCAGTGATATTACAAGAACTACCAAGAATAGCACCACTGCATTGGCAGATTGAATAGCAAACTGTGATCCTTGAAAACCTTGAGTATATATTTCAACTGAAATGGAGGTCGTACTATTTCCGGGTCCACCGTTAGTCATTGCCATAATTTGATCAAATACCATCAGATAACCTTTTACTGACAGCACTAAATTAATAGTAAAGAATGGGGCAATCAGTGGAAATGTAATGTTCCTGAACTTCTGCCATGGTCCAACTCCATCTAGTGATGCAGCTTCATATATTTCCGGATCTACAGACTGTAAACCTGCCAAATAAATTAATGTGTTAAATGCTAGGCCTTGCCAAATAGTAACAATCAAAATTCCAATCCAAGCATGCGTCGTACCTAATATGTTGTTGTATAAAGCGGGAAAATGCATAAAATGTCCAAATTGTGGAATCAAATTTCCAAAAATAAACTTGAACACGAATCCTACAATTAAACTTCCTAACATGTAAGGCAAAAAATAAACTGCTTTTAAGAAATTTTGAAACTTAATTTTACTGTTCAATCCAATAGCAATAGCAAGCGCAATTGCATTAACTAACACGGTTGCAAACAAGGCAAACTTGAAGGTGAACCAATACGCGTCTGTAATATTGCCATTTCCAAACATATATAAATAATTTTTTAGTCCAACAAACTTCCATGAACCATAGCCGGTCCAGTTAGTAAAGCTATAAAACACTCCACGAAGAAATGGAACCGTGTGGAAAATGAAAAATAGAATACCAATTGGCACAACCATCATATAATAAGTGAACGGTATCTTTTTCCCTTTTTTCCTACTTTTCATTATTTCATCACTAATCCTTTACATTTGCCGAATCAAACGCTTTATCAGCTTTTTTTAAAGTTGCTGTAATATTTTTAGAATCGCTCATGCCTTTAGTTTGATTTACACCTGTTTGTGTAAGAACTGCAGTCATATCAAAGCCATCTGGATAATAGTGATCTGGATAATTTACAACATCACCTTTAGTCAGGTAAGAAGAAATTCCTTCAAGTGAAGCATCTTTCTGTGCAACGCCCTTAATTGCTGAGAAAGAGAATTGCTGTTTATTATATAATTGCGAACTCTTTTTACTCATCAAAAATTTAACGAACTTCTTATCAGCTGCTTGATTCTTTGATTTTTTAGAGATAGCAAACGCAACATCAATACCTGATGTAACTTTATTTTTACTGCTATCATTATTAACAGGCATCTTAAACATGTCTAATTTGACATTCTTCTTTAATTGCTTAGCTTGTGGAATTACAAAGTTACCATTGATCATCATGGCTGCTTTTCCTTCAGCTAAAGCTTTTGTCCCATCGTTGTACGAAGTACCCATGTAATCAGATTGTGCATACTTACTAAGAGTTAAATATTTTTGCACAACCGCCTTATGTGAACTCAAGTATGTTGTTTTATTAGCCAGTCGTTTATTGATCCATGAACCATTAATCATGTTTGAATCCAGCTGGTTGAAGACTCCCATTGTGGTCCAACTATCCTGGAAAGGTAATTCAAATGGTGTAATACCATGTGCTTTTAAGGTCTTTGCATCAGCAATTAATTCATTCCATGTAGTTGGAGTTTTAGTGATTCCAGCCTTAGCAAATAATGTTTTATTATAAACGATACCAGATGCATTAGTTGCATAAGGTACTGCATCTAGCTTGCTTCCCTTGGAAATTGATGTAATCATTTTTTGGTACGCAGGCATCGTCGTCTTCGTAAACGATTCACCACTTAAATCTTCCAAAACACCAGCTCTTTGTACTTGCTGATAATTTACATCTCCACTAACTGCCATAACATCAGGAATTGAATTTTTGGCCAAGTCAGACTTTAAAACTGTTCCTGCGTTACTTGGTGATGATAATTGCACTTTAATATTTGGATTTTTCTTTTCAAATTGAGAAATTAATTGTTTATACGTTCCGGCATTTTCTGTTTTGGTTGAAAAAAATTGAATTGTTGTCGACTTGGAAGATGAATTACCACATCCGCCAAGTAACAATGATAATGACAACATGCTCGTCAAACCGACTAATAATTTTGTACTCTTCTTCATTTTATTTTCCTTCTTTGCTATATTTTTCGTTGCTTAACTAAAACGATATTTACTACCCTACATTCACTCGAAAACTCTTTTCTTTTATAAAATGCCTCCCCTAAATAAGTCAATCAAATATTTTTTTGAACACCTTTATTGTTATACGTCTGAGTAACAGTTGCAACCGCTTTCTTGATGTTACCGTTAACAATTTTATTCATTTTCAATAACGATAGGGTTCTGAGCCACTTTAATAATCCCTCGATTTACTCTTATGTCCGAATCATCTATTAGATTACGGTACAAGCCACTTTTAAGTTGTACTTTAGCTATACCATTCTTACTTCGTAGGGAAAAGATTCCAATTCTAGTTTTATTTTTATTAGCGAATTGTACTTGCACGATATCATTTTGTTCACTTATTAATTTATATTTACCGTCAATTTGTACATCATCTTGTTTTAATTCATGCATCTTTTTTATTAGATTTGATAAATCCATATCAGTATTCCACTGAAGTTTGTCTTCTTCGAATAGAGATGGTGTATGCACCAATCCGTGCTCTTGCCCCGCGTATACCAGCGTGGCACCCTTCTGAAACTCGGAAAAAGCAGTCCAATTAACTAAATCATTCTCATTTGGAATGATATTATGTGCTCTCAAATTATCATGATTCTCAAGATTCCGCATTTTAATATAGTTGGCCGGATAAGTTAAGTCCTGTCGATTCAATACTTTTACATAATCAGCTAAAGTTGTCTTCCCGGCAAAATAATCATGCCAATCTTGATCGATATCATAATCATACGCCATATCAAAAGCACGATAAATTTCACCATCTGAAGAAATCCAGAACCCTTTGCTACGAATCTCGCGAATGTAATCTCCTCCCGTTGATTCCGCTAACCAAACGAGATCGGACTTAACTTCACCAACTTCTTTACGAGCCGCTAACCAAAATGGCAGCGGTACTTGTGGAGCAACATCGCAGCGAAAGCCATCCGCAACCTCTGCATACTGTTTCAAAGTTTCAATTTGATAGTCCCACAATCCTTTGTTGCTGTAGTCAAGCTCCGCCACATCAGACCATTCAGGATTCTTGTTATACAAATGCCCTGCTTCATCATGTAAAAACCATTCAGGGTGTTCTTTCAACAAAACAGAATCTCTTGATGTATGGTTATACACAATATCAATCATCAGTTTCATCCCTAATTGATGAATCTGATGTGCCAAGTGAATGAGATCATCCCAAGTCCCTATCGCAGGATCGATTTTACGGTAGTCTTGAATGGCATATGGTGAACCCAACTCACCTTTTCGATCTACCTTACCAATCGGATTAATGGGTAATAACCAAACAAAGTCTGTTCCCAAATCTTTAATTCTTGGAAGATCCTTCTCCAAAGCCTTTAGTGTTCCCTCCTGCGTGTGATTTCTTACAAAAACACTGTAAATTTGTGTTTTGCGTAATTCGATATTTGTGTCATCTGCCATTAGTAAATCCCCCTATTTTAAGTTTTCTGATTTTTATTATTTAAAGTTGCCGCTACTCTTCCATGACCACAATGCTGCCACCCGCAGCCATTGTCACTACGTTATCCACTAATGAATTTGCTTTGTTTGCCAAAATTGTGTGAATAATTTTGATCGTTGGAATTCGGTAATTTTCGGGCTGCTTCCCTAAATTGACCACCACAAATCCTTTTTGACCATTCAGTTCGCGTTCGTATGCATAAATATTTGTCTTTGTATTCAATAACACATAGCTTCCCTCAGAGAACAATGACGTGTTCTTAATCTTCAAAACCGCCCGGTAAAAGGCTAACAGGCCCTCACTATCTGATTCAGCATCTTCTGCAGTCACTGTATTATGATCTGCCCAATTCCAAGGATGATGTTGTGAAAAACCGACATATTTCTCGTTTTTCCATTGGAATGGTCCACGAGCAGTCATTTCGTCTTGTTGGTTAAGCAATTGAATAATATCGTCATCCGCATAACCAAGCCCTTGCAATAATTGAATTAAGTCCATCGCCCGTTGATCGTGAAAATCCTTTAATTTTTTATAATTCAGATTACGCATCCCGATCTCTTCGCCATAATAAATAATTGGAATTCCCCGTTGCAAATACATACAAACTGCTAAGGCCTTAGGAAAATCTTCATCTCCGGCGTTCACGTTCAAGCGATCCAAAACACGACTAATATCGTGATTTCCCCACGTTAAGGCTGGTAAACTAATATTTTCAAGAACTGCTTCCCACACGGAAAAAGTTTCCTTCAAATGAGTAGGATCTAGCTGCCGTGGTTGAAAAAATTTAGGAATATTGGGATCTTTAAATGGATAAATTTCACCATAATTATCAGAACTAACCACCATATCGCAGCCAAACTGATTAGGTCGTGTATACTCAGCCGCTTGATAGGCGTCAGCCGACGACGCTTCTCCGAGGAAAAACACCTCCGGATTGTCATCCTTAACAAGCTTGATAAAATTCTGCAAATAAGTTTTGACGTTTGGTAAATTGGCATAAAGTGACGAGTCCATTGGGAACTCGGTGTCTTGATTCAAAATGTTTTGCTGAAGATTAGCTTTTGCAATATGAATGAACGCGTCCAAACGAAAACCATCTACACCCTTATCAATCCAAAACTTGGCAATATCTGCCATTGATTTACGGACTTCAGGGTTATGCCAATTCAAATCAGGCATCCGTTTGTCAAATAAGTGACAGTAATACTGCGCTCCTCCATTCGGATCTTTTTCCCAGGCGCTGCCGCCAAAAAATGATCCCCAATTATTCGGGCGCTCACCATTATTTTCACCCCAAATATAATATTCGCGAAAAATGCTATCTTTGTTTTTTATTGCATCTTGAAACCATGGATGTTGATCCGACGTATCATTGATGGGTAAATCCAACAACAAATACATTTTTCGCTTATGCATCTCAGTGACCAGCTTGGTAAAATCATCCATCGTGCCAAGGATCGGATCAATCGCAAAATAATTTGAAACATCGTAGCCATTATCAACTTGTGGCGAAACAAAAATTGGATTCAACCAAATTGTGTTTGCTCCCAGTTGCTGAACGTAATCTAGCTTTTCAGTAATTCCAGCCAGATCACCCACCCCATCGTTGTTAGAATCTTTAAAGCTTTTCGGATAAATCTGATAAATCACTGCTTTTTTATACCATGCACCCATCACAAACGCTCCTCTTTGAAAACCTTTTCATTGAAAGCATAAAAAATAAGCCTGCTAATTGCAAGGCCTATTGGCAATGTTACCGATAACATTATTTTGAAAGCTCGCGAATAGTGCCGCCCATACTAATTTTCGGTTCAAACATTAACGAACCATCGCTCTCAATATGATTTGTAATCTTATCAAGCAACTTTTCACCGCACGCCATCCCCATTTCAACAATTGCTTGTTTAACAGTCGTAATTTGTGGAAAGGCAACTTGATTTAAAAATACACCATCAAATCCAGTCACACCATAATCTACTGGAATTAAACCTCCACAACTTTCAATGCCCCGTTCTGCACCCAAAGCAAGTCGATCTGAGGCACAAATAAAACACGTATCAGGGCCAAAACTATCCCAATTGTCGATCACAAACTGTTGGGAAAGATGGCTATGATTATCGAATCGATGAATTTCTGAAACCATTTGATTTTCTTGAATCAATTGTAAATAACCAGCTTCGCGTGAGTATTCAAACGATTCATGGCTATCCATCCCAATAAAAATTAATCGTTTATATCCACGTTTAACGGCCAAATCAGAAATCATAAATGTCCCGGCCTTATTATTCGTATCCACGAAATCAAATCCAAACCGATTTTCACCAAAGATTACCAATGGCTTTTTTAAATCCCCGATCCAATCAAAATCCTTTTTTCGCATGCCAGTCACGACATAGCCATCACAATTTCCAATATCAAAATTTCGTCGCGTTACCAGTTGTAAAGAATACTGTTGAGCGTCTAGCGCACGGGCGATCCCAATCATCAAGTTCATATAATAGGGTTCCGTTGTATCAATATCTTCCAATACGCAGAACTTAATAATTTGGGTACTATTATTTACCAGCGCCTTGGCTGCAGTATTTGGATGATAATCTACTTCACGCATAGCCTGATAAACAAGTTGTTTTAAATCTTCTGTAACTTTATCTGGATGGTTGATCACCCGAGAGACCGTCATTTTTGAAACGTTAGCTATTTTTGCGACATCATTTAAAGTTGCCATTGAACATCTCTCCCCCAATAATTTCTACTCATATTTTTATTATACCAAGTAAGCCCTTTCGAAACCCACATTATTTTAAGAAAACCTTTACTTTCATTTCTTTGCCTTAACTACTGCCTATCGTTCTCGAAAATGTGCTACACTTTTTAGAGGCCCAACGATAGGTAACTTTATACGTTTGGCCTTCATTAATTTAATTTGGATATATTAAAAAAATCATTATTGAAAGAAGCGAAATTTAATTTTGAAAAAAATATTAGTTATCAACGCTGGAAGTTCCTCACTTAAATGGCAGTTATTCAGCATCGACAACCTTTCTCTCATTAATAAAGGCGTTATGGAACGGATGAACACTCCTGAAGCCATTTTCACAATTGTCCGCAATGGCGAGGACTTCACACAGCAAATCAGCAACTTAACTTACAAACAAGGTGTCGAGCTGTTGTTTGACCAGCTTAAACATCTCCATTTGATTAGTGATGTTTCTGAAATTGCCGCTGTTGGACACCGTGTAGTTGCCGGAGCGACAAGCTTCAAACATCCTACACAAATCACTTCGTACAACATTGCTCAGCTAAAAGCTCTCAACAAATACGCACCGTTGCATAATCCGGTCCAAGTAGAATGTATCGAAACGCTTATGGATGTCCTTCCTGACAGTACACCACAGATTGCCGTTTTTGACAGTCAGTTCTATCTGGACATGCCCGAAGAAACTGCCCTTTATGCAATTCCTTATGAGTATTCAATGAAGTACCAAATTCGTAAATACGGCGAACATGGCATTAGTCATGAATATGTCTTACATGAAACTGCCAACTTTTTAAAAAAGGACTATCATGATCTAAAATTGGTCACACTTCATCTTGGTGGTGGTGCTTCAATCACGGCTAGTCAAAATGGTGAACCTTTCGATACCTCAATGGGCTTTACTCCCCTCGAAGGTCTGCCAATGGGCACTCGTTCGGGTTCTGTCGACCCCGCCGTCGTGCCTTTCTTGATGAATGAACTCCATGTTAACGCCGATCAGATTATTGACATCTTTAACAAAAAATCTGGTTTACTAGGCGTTTCCGGAATTTCAGCCGACATGCGCGATATTGTTTCAAACTCATCTACAAATCCCCGTGCAAAACTAGCCTACGACATGTTTATTAATTCGGCAGTTAAACACATTGGTGGTTACTTTACTGAAATGGGTGGCTTGGATGTGATTACCTTCACCGCAGGCATTGGCGAACATCAAGCTTCTCTACGGACTGATGTTATTGACCGTTTAGCAGTTCTGGGGATTAAACTTGATGAAGAACGCAATGAAAACGGCAAGGGACCACGCGTTATTAGTGCGGATGATTCCTCCGTTAAAGTATTAATGATTCCTACTAATGAAGAATTAGCGATTGCTAAATCTGTTAAAAACCTAACGAGTACAAATTAAAAAAGTGACAAACTGATATTTTCGAAACTCATCGAATAATCTCAGTTTGTCACTTTTTATTTTTTGGAATTTTTCGAAACTTTTAATAAATAATTCCCACAATAACCAAAGGCCACTGCTCCAACAATGCCAATCCAGAACTTGTCAGAAAAGTCTCCTTGCCGGATTTGATTAATGACAACCCCAATCAGTCCAAGCACAATTAAACCATCTAAAATTAATAAAATAACTGTTGAAAACTTCATAACGCTCTCCTCTTACCCTACTCATTTTCATTATCTAGCGTCACATTTTCATGTAGACCATCCACACGACGTAAGTTTCGCATCGTTCTCATAAATGACACAATCAAAACTGCAACGGAAGCTAACCAGGCCAAGGGACTTGCGAAACAGGCTGCGATAAAGCCGAACTGAGGTACCAACACAATTCCGACAAAAATCCGTGAAACCAATTCCGCCACACCAGCCATTGTTGGTGCAAAACTCCGTCCAAGTCCCTGTAATGCATATCGTACCACAAAAAGAATCGAGAGTAAGAAGTAACTTGTGCTGACAACCAAGAAATAGGTGTGAGCCAGCCTCGTAACTTCAGGCGCTGAGTTTCCAATAAAGAGATTGACCAGCGCATTACTGTTCAAAATAATGACGACCGCAATAATAAAACTAAAGATGACGGTCGCAATCAAACATTGCTTAATTCCGACTAAAATTCGCTCATAATTCTTTGCCCCAAAGTTTTGCGCTGTAAAAGTTGCCATGGTAATTCCTAATGACACCATTGGTTGCGTAGCTAATGAGTCAATCTTCCCAGCAGCTGTATAGGCCGCGATCGATTGCGCACCTAATTGGTTTAAGGAAACTTGTAAAATAATGGACCCAATCGAAATTATGGAAGCCTGAAATCCCATTGGCAAACCAAGTTTCAGTTCCTGTTTAATCATATCGCGATCAATTTTCATATCTGAAAGCCTTAAACTTAATTCAGGAATATGGCGTCTGATGTACCAAACGCATAGCAAACACGAAAATAGTTCGGCAGTCACAGTTGCAATTCCTGCACCTGCAATGCCCATGTTTAGACCGATTACCAATACAATATCTAAAATAACGTTAGTGATGGCAGCAATAATTAAGAAAATAAGGGGAGTCCGACTATTTCCCAAGGCTCGCAACATATTTGCAAATAAATTATAAAATACGGTAACTGCTAATCCCATAAACATAATTCCAATAAAAGTTTCTGCCCCGTCTAAAAGGACCTTAGGTGTTTGCATCAAGACTAGCAATGGTCGCGCCAGTCCAACACCAATGATGGTAAGAATTACGCTCACTGCAATACAAATCCAAATACTATTCGCAAAGCTTTTTTTTACGCTTCTTAAGTCGCCAGTCCCAAACTCTTGCGCGGTTAAAATTGAGAGACCAACTGTCATTCCTTGCGCAAACCCAATGATCAGTCCGCTTAAACCAGCTGTTGCCCCAACGGCAGCCAAGGCATTTACACCAACTGCTCGCCCGACAATTAAGGTATCTGACAGCGTATAAATCTGTTGAAAGATATTCCCCAAAAATAATGGAATACTGAAAAAAATAATTCCTTTAATTGGACTGCCCTTAGTTAGCGAATGTTCCATGTATTAAGCCTCCTCAAAAACCGCCATTTCAGATATGAAACCGATTTCTATAGTTATTAGTTAAGTTTATATTATAACTTGTTGAGTACTAATTACAATGAATAAAACCATGATTTTACCTTCCCACGATAATTTCACAACTTTTTAAATCGTATTTTAGGTTTTTAAATGGAATTTTTAACTAGTATTCCACCATGATTAAATCAATATACGAACTATCTAAATAAACTAATGCATTTTATTACGTGTTTTGTGTAGATTTATCTTTTGAAATCGTTTATGATAAACATACATCATAAGAAAAGAGGAAAATCATGTCAAATTTTTTTGAACTAAAGAAGAATGGAACTACTGTTTCAACAGAAATTACCGCCGGAATCACGACTTTCTTCGCGATGTCATATATTTTATTCCTGAACCCGCAAATCCTTAGTCAAACCGGGATGCCGGCTCAAGCCGTATTTTTAGCCATGATTATTGCCTCTGTTACAGGAACTCTAATCATGGGACTCTTTGCCAACGTGCCTTATGCGTTAGCTCCTGGAGTTGGGCTGCAAGCTTTCTTTACATATACAGTCGTTATGTCACTTGGCTTTACATGGCAAGAAGGACTAGCACTTGTTTTCTTTTGTGGTGTTATCAACATTGTGATCACCATTACCAAACTCCGAAAAATGCTGATTACAGCCATTCCTAACACCATCCAACTAGCAATTAGTGGTGGAATTGGTGTCTTCATTGCTTACCTAGGTTTAAAAAATGCTAATATTATTCAATTTTCTAGTGATTCTAGTAGTATTGTCTCCATTAACGGTCAGGCTTATAATTCCGCCGTTACCCATTTCAGCCACGGTGTTACGAGCGTGGTCACAGGTGGTGGAATTACGCCATCAATGTCTATGTTCAACAACCCCAGTGTGATTCTAGCTCTTATCGGGATTACCCTCACGATCATTTTACAAATTAAAAAAGTTCCCGCAAGTATTTTAATCGGGATTATTGTCACAACCATCATTGGCATCCCCATGGGTGTGACGAATTTACATATTTCTGACGCGAATTCCTTAGTAAACTCAATTGAAGCTTTGAAAACAACTTTCTTAGCGGCCTTTTCATCTAAAGGAATGGGCTCGCTATTTAATGATAGTCACCGATTAATCTTAGTCTTTATGACCATCCTTTCTTTTAGTTTATCTGATATTTTTGATTCACTTGGTACCTTCATTGGTACTGGCCGTCGCACTGGGATTTTTTCCGCGGAGGATGAAAAGGACCTCGAATCAAATCCGGGTCTTTCTTCTAAACTAGATCGGGCGCTGTTTGCCGATTCAATTGCGACTGGGGTCGGGTCATTATTCGGAACTTCTAACATCACAACCTACGTAGAAAGTTCTGCTGGGATTGGTGCTGGTGGACGAACTGGTTTAACAAGCGTCACAGTAGCCGTCCTCTTCTTACTAAGCAGCTTTGCCTCTCCATTACTCTCAGTCATCCCTAATGCCGCAATCGCTCCTGCATTGATCATTGTCGGGATTATGATGATGAGCTCATTTCAAGAAATTAATTGGAATAGTTTTGAAGAAGCCGTTCCTGCATTTATGGCATCTATCTTTATGGCGTTTTGTTACAATATCACATACGGAATCGCCGCAGGCTTTATCTTCTACTGTATTGTCAAACTGGTTACTGGAAAAGCAAAAGAGGTTCATCCCCTTATCTGGATTGTCTCAGCTCTCTTTATCCTCAACTTTACGATATTAGCCATTGCTTAAAATTTAGTTTTTAAAACAAAAAAATTCGTTCAACGATCTAAGAGATTATCTCTAGATTATTGAACGAATTTTTATTGTTTGTTATGCACGAAAAACAGATTTTTCTGTTTAGTACCAGCCGTTTGCTTGCCAGAACGCTTTAGCAGCAGTCCATGAGCCGTAACGTGAAGATACGTATGAATTAGCAACCTTTTCTTGGTTAGCAGCTGAGTAATCACCATTTAAGTATGATGAACTCAATTGATATTTACCAATGTATTGGCCGTTAGTAGCTGTGTATGAACCGCCTGATTCTTTGTTAGCGATCCATGCTTTAGCTGATGAGTCACTACCACTTGTTGTTGATGTGGTGCTAGTAGAAGCTGAACTCTTTGTATTTGTGCTTTGTGTGTTAGCTGACTGACTCTGTGTAGTGCTTTGAGTAGTTTGAGCTGATTGTTGCGTTGAAGCAGAAGAACTTTGTGCGTTGTTCTGTGAACTTTGTGCGCTACTTTGTGTATTCTGATTAGTTTGTGTGCTTTGTGAACTAGCAGCTGGAGTTGTAGATGTTGTACTTGCGCTGTCGCTCTTAATTACTAACTTTTGGCCCACATAAATCAAGTTAACATTTGAAATGTTATTGTCGTTTGCCAATCCTTGATAATTTGCATCTTTTTTGAAATTGTATTCAATTCCAGAAAGTGTATCACCAGATTTAACTGTATAAGTTTCATCTGCACTTGCTGCAGTTGTTAAAGCAAGTGTACCTAATGTAATAGTTGATAGAAATGCTACTGAAAATTTTGTGAATTTATTTAACTTCATATTTCAAGGAGATATCGATTTAGGGTATTTCTGAAATGTTTTGTAACTAGCAGGGCCGAAACCAGCCACGGATCCCATGGTTATCGATTTAGTAAAATGACAAAAATGATTTAAAAATAACAAAAAAACTCGATTTTTTTCGAATTCTCCTATTTATCATCACTTTAATTGTATTTTTGCTTTACTTTTAACTCTTGATCCAACAAAAAAAACAGCCTCAAAATTTCAATTAAAGAAATCTTGAAGCTGTTCGACATTCAGTTTTAGATTAAAGGGCCCAAGCAGCCATGCCTTGTGCTTTGTACAAGCTAACAGCAGCATTTACTTGTTGTTCAACGGAACCACTACTAATGTGCATGTTTTGGAATAAACCATAAGCACCACTAGTACTGTTACGAACAGTTGGTTGCCAATTTGATTCACGTGTAATGATCATGTTCCAAGTAGAAGAAGAAACACCGGTTCTTGATTCCATTTGGCTTAAAACGTATTCCTTCATGTTGCTACCAGTATAACTAGTGGAACTTGATGAAGTTGTAGAGGTCTTAGAACTTGATGTGTTTGAGCTCTGCTTGTTTGTTGATGAACTTGCAGTTGATTTTGTTGCTGTGACGCTCTTAACTGCAGGTGTTGATTTAACTTCATTCTTTGTTGCAACCTTAACTTCACCATCGCTCTTAAGCAACAATTTTTGGCCAACATAGATCAAGTTAACGTTCTTGATTTTGTTGTTTGTTGCTAATGCTGAATAATCACTACTCTTGTTTAAGTCGTAAGCAATTTGTGAGAGTGTGTCACCAGATTTAACTGTGTAAACTGAATCAGCACTTGCTGCTGCAGTTACTAAAGTTGAACCCAAGGTTACAGTTGATAATAATGCTACGGAAAATTTTGTAATTTTGCTTCTTAATGTCATGTATAAGCTCCTCGTTTGTTTGTAAGTTTTTGTTTGCTATTTAATTTATGTGCTTATACTACCCTCTATTTTTTACAAACATATTTCAAGGAGATATCGATTTAGGGTATTTCTGAAATGTTTTGTAACTAGCAGGGCCGAAACCAGCCACGGATCCCATGGTTATCGATTTAGTAAAATGACAAAAATGATTTAAAAATAACAAAAAAACTCGATTTTTTTCGAATTCTCCTATTTATCATCACTTTAATTGTATTTTTGCTTTACTTTTAACTCTTGATCCAACAAAAAAAACAGCCTCAAAATTTCAATTAAAGAAATCTTGAAGCTGTTCGACATTCAGTTTTAGATTAAAGGGCCCAAGCAGCCATGCCTTGTGCTTTGTACAAGCTAACAGCAGCATTTACTTGTTGTTCAACGGAACCACTACTAATGTGCATGTTTTGGAATAAACCATAAGCACCACTAGTACTGTTACGAACAGTTGGTTGCCAATTTGATTCACGTGTAATGATCATGTTCCAAGTAGAAGAAGAAACACCGGTTCTTGATTCCATTTGGCTTAAAACGTATTCCTTCATGTTGCTACCAGTATAACTAGTGGAACTTGATGAAGTTGTAGAGGTCTTAGAACTTGATGTGTTTGAGCTCTGCTTGTTTGTTGATGAACTTGCAGTTGATTTTGTTGCTGTGACGCTCTTAACTGCAGGTGTTGATTTAACTTCATTCTTTGTTGCAACCTTAACTTCACCATCGCTCTTAAGCAACAATTTTTGGCCAACATAGATCAAGTTAACGTTCTTGATTTTGTTGTTTGTTGCTAATGCTGAATAATCACTACTCTTGTTTAAGTCGTAAGCAATTTGTGAGAGTGTGTCACCAGATTTAACTGTGTAAACTGAATCAGCACTTGCTGCTGCAGTTACTAAAGTTGAACCCAAGGTTACAGTTGATAATAATGCTACGGAAAATTTTGTAATTTTGCTTCTTAATGTCATGTATAGACTCCTCGTTTGTGTGTAAGTTTTTTGGTTGTTTAATTTATGTGTTTAATACTACCTTCCGTTTTTTACAAACATATTTCAGAGAGATATCGATTTTACCCGTTTTTGAAACATTCTGTAATTCAACCAAAATAGAAAGCGTTGCAACCTTCATGAACATTAAACCTATAGAATCATAAAATTACATCAAAAATAGCAAAAAACTGGGAATTATTGGAAATTTCCCAGCTTTTTGCCTGTAAATATCGTATTTTGAGTTCAAATAATTTTTCCTAGCGCCGATTTACCAATAGATGAAAAGAATTTTATAACCCGAATTTTTATCTTTCTACTATAGTATATCCATCAACCTACATGGATATTTAAAAATATTCGCCTTTAATTTACATCGTTTTTACTATAAAGCATGGATCTGAGTCAAGAATCCGGACACGTTTATGTATAATTTAAGCGACTAATTCTTCCTTTTCATTCGGGGTTAAATAATCAATGGCACTATGAATCCGATCATTGTTGTAAAAGCTCTCAATGTAGCTAAATAAAGCCACATTTGCTTCATCAAAATTTTGGTAATGGGTCTGATAAACTTCCTCTTTTTTTAAGCTGGCATGGAATGACTCCAGAACTGAATTGTCATATGGACAACCGCGCTTGCTATAAGAGTGCTGGATATGGCGTTGTCGTAGAAGTTCTTCAAAGGTGGTGCTGCGGTATTGACTGCCTAAATCGGTATGAATGATCAACTGGTCTGTTACTTTTCTGGTTTCAAAAGCTTGTTTTAAAGTGTCGAGCACTAGATCGGCAGTCATGTGACGACTCAACTTGTGGGCAATGATTTTACGTGAATACAGATCCTGGATGCTTGATAAATAACACCAGCCATCAGCTTTGGTGTGAACGTAAGTGATATCGGCACACCATTTTTGATTTGGTGCTGTCGTGCTAAAATCCTGAGCGAGCAGGTTCGGATAATTCGCTTCGTCGATATTATTTGCTTGTTGGTAATGCCACTTCTTTAGGGTGATCGATTTAAGTTCCATTTGGCGCATTAAACGCTGAACTAACTTGATGCTTGCGGCTAGTCCCTCTTTTTTCAATTCCTTTAAAATCTTAGGAGCGCCATAGACCCGACGGTGATTATAATAAATGCGCTTGATCGCTTGGCAGAGCGTCTTTCGATGTTCTGCTTGTGGTGAGATATAATGATTCTGTTGATCATAATACGTGGAACGAGGGACTTGTAGTACCTGACAGATCTCCTTAATGCGATGTTGCTTTAGATTTGGTTTGATTGCGGCTTGCCAATCTTCCGAGCTTACTTTTTGGCGAATATGGTTAAGGCTTTTTTTAAGATATCATTCTCACTTTCAAGCCGATTAAGACGCTTCTGTAGCGCTAAAATATCAGCTTTCGAGGCACCAGTTTCTTTGTCCTCTTTGTATAAATTGATCCATTTGTAAATAGTGACATTTGCAATACCATATTCATTTGTAAGCTCAACTACCGAGGTGCCATCCTGGTAGAGTTTAACGATCATTTTTTTGAAATCAACTGAGTATTTCTGTTTAGACATCAGAACACGATCCTTCCTATAATGGCATTATACTAAATCGTGTCCATAGATTCATACTACATCCAGCATTCTCAAATAAATTTTACCTGGTCGCTAAGCACTTTCTATCGTTTTAAACTAATTAATTTTTTTATATTCTAATTAATGACCAAGGGCCCTTGGATCTTAGCTTACAAGGAGATTCAAGAATTGGAAAAACAAACGATTCAAGCAGGTTTTAATTTTTTATTGCAAGACGACAACGAAAAAATTATATTTGGAGCGGCCAAACGGTTACACATTTCACCTGTCCAAACCAATTACGATGATTTTATTCAAGAAGGCTATTTAGCCTTCGTTCAGGCATACGCCCGTTACCCTTCTTTAGTTGCCGATGATCCCCAAAAGTTTCGCGTATTTGCTTATCAGGCCGTTTATTGGCGTTTACTAGACTTAATTCGGCAGACTTCTCGAGTAGCAGAAAAAATTCAATTTGATCAAGAAACTTTAGATGCACAACCACAATCATCAGGTGATTTAGCTTTTGACGCCATTTATACCGATCAACTATTTCAAGAACTCTACCAATGCTGCACACTTGCTGAACAAAATTTCTTAAAAGATTGCTATGTCCTGCATCTTAAAAATAATGAAATAGCGGCCAAACATCACGTTTCGCGCCAGTGTGTTTCTAACTTACGGCGTAGTGTAGGTAATAAAGCGCTAGCTCAAATATCAAAAAATAGCCACTAATTCATTTAACAATGTTAATATATATAGTGATTAGAATAATTCATGTCGTAACAATCTGCGACATAAAGGAGGAATCATGATGGCTACTGTCCATCCCGACTATGAAGTGATTTCAAAAGTATATGCAATGATTCAAAATATAGATAATGACTTACAAATTAAATTTGCCGTTAGTTTTGAACAATTTCGTATTTTGCACTTTATTTCCAGCATCCAACCAAAGGAAACGACTGTAAGCATTCTCGCAAAAGAATTTCGCTCAAATACTTCTGCCACTTCTCGAAAAGTAAGTGCTCTTTACAAACAAAATTTAATTAAAGACCATGTTTCCGGAGATGATCGTCGAACGCATTGGATAACGCTGACTCCCAAAGGAATCTCCACAATTAATGAACTAAAGGAATTCGTTGATGATTATCTACCAGAGATCGAAAAACAGATAATCGCAACCCTTTCAAAAAATATGACAGATTTAATATAACAGTTTTAGTTATCACGCTTTGACTGGCATTGTTGTAAAAATACAACGTGCCAGTCTATTTTTATGGGTATTTTTTGTAAATTTGCCTTGCCATTATTAACTTTTTTTCTGTTTAACAGTTATAACTTTTAAAAACTATGAATATTTCTTACTAATTAAGCCTTTCTGGGGTTGCCAAAAAACATATAGTTGTGTTTCAATTACATTAACGGCCTTGAATATTATTAGACAATAACTTTTTTACCGTGCAATCATTATAAAGGAAGAGGAAATATGATGTTGAAGTCAAACCCAATGGAATTTGCCAATTTTTCCAAAATGTATCGTTTGTTTCTACAAACTGATAGTCATTTAAAATCTACATACTCAATTAGCTTTGAACAGTATTGAATCATGGCCTACATCTTATCTCTTAAGCAACAAGAAGCCACCGTTAGCGAAGTTGGCAATCATTTCGGATCCAGTTCACCTGCTATTTCTCGCAAAATCCGGGTTTTATTTAATTTACACTATATTGTTGATCATGCAGATTCACATGATCGCCGAGTCCATTGGTTGAATCTAACTCCTGAAGGTAAGGAACTAACTTCAACGGTTGCCGATTTCTTAGTCGAAAAAATTCCAGACATTGAAACTCAAGTTGAAGAGTTATCAAAGACTGATTTAAATCATTAGTACAAAAATAAAAAACCAGCAAACAAGGTGAAATTTCTTTTACCTGTTTGCTGGTTTTTATGTATTATTTGATTTTATTAAATTTAGTTGGCGACTTCAGACGTTATCAGTCCACAATCTTCAATGTAATTTTTCCGCCTGCACGGCCCACGATTTCATCTAACGTTTTAAACGAAACGTTTGCCCGACCACTTTCCATTCTGGCAATCTGGGATTGGCGTTTCCCGGCCTTTTCTGCTAATTGGGTCTGTGTGTAACCTTTACGAAGTCGGAACTCCACTAACTCTTTTGCAACTTGAATCTTAATCTCATCTTCCTTAGTCATCTCTTGTTTGATCATCAATACTTCCTCCATCTCATATTATGCATTTACTTCTTTTTTAAAACTTTTAAAACCTCTAACGGTGATTCAAAAATATATTCTGCATCTTTAAAATTGGCACCTGGAATTGATCCCCACTTTGCATTTCCAAAATCAATCCCAGCTGCATGTGCTGCTTGCATATCATAGGGTGCATCCCCAATGTACAAAAACTGGCTTTTAGAAATTCCGGGGAACTTACGCATCCCAGCCAAGATTGGATCGGGATTAGGCTTATGTTTCTCGGTATCCTCCGCAACAACTACTTTATCACTCTGGTTGGCAAATTTATATTGTGCAACTTGTGTCTTCCAACCATACCGTGTTTTAGAAGTCACCATGCCAATTTCCACATGTTGTTTTTTCAACTCCGCAAAAAGTGTATCTATTCCGAGAAATTCTTGGACTAGCTCTTGATGTTTCAAAAATTCCTCGCCATAATCACGGACCGTCTGTTCTGGATCAGGGGAGCCTAAGGTTTTAAAAATCTCTACTGCTGATAAGCCCATTAATTTGCGGGTTTTCTCTTCTGTCACCGGAATCGCCAAACGCTCAAAAATTGGTTTTACCGTGGCCCAGACAGCCAAATCTGTTCTCAGCAAGGTATTATCGACATCAAATAAAACAACTTGGTACATCTCTTCAACTCCCCCTCTTTTTTAATGAAACAAACAATGCATTATATCATAAGAAAACGGTTCCCCTCAATGCCCCATTTAAATTTTTGCTTTTCCAATTTATATTTCCACTTATTCAAATCCAAAATACGCAATTTTGCCCACTTTTTACAAAAAAATAAGCCGGAAAATTCCGACTTACTTTTAAAATAAATTAATTATCTGAAATTAATCTTTAACATTTTTCAAACCGAGCTTTTGCCTATGTGTGACAAAATAATAAATTCCGCCAATCACAATTGGATATAACAGAACAATGACACTTTGAAGGACCATGCCATTACCGACTCCATTAATTGCATAATTAAATGCGCTCATTGCATGGGTTGCTGGTAACAACTCGGAAATTGCATGGTAAAGTGTGGTCAACATTGACGTTGGTAGAAGAACACCTGCCAATTGAACTAACATCAATACTAATGAGAATAAGATCCCAGGAGCACCGAATAATAAATCAATGAAGACACACAGAGTTGTGAAACTGACGGCCGTAATTGCAGCAGCTACCACTAACCCGATTGGATGGACAACTGAAATCCCATCAATTCCGACAAATGCTAACACTCCGACAACTTGTAACAAGGTCAATAGGAGAAGCATATTATTCGAAAGTCCAAAGCCACTGTGACGATGCCCTTTCCGACGAGCATATTGACCCAACTGATTTAAGATAGCTGCGATAAACAGAACCATCGCAATTACCAATGGTGCGAAGATATTTTTGACAGAACCTACAGATTCCAAAGTTTCGTTTTGACTTACTGGATTCACAAAATGATTAACATTTTGGGGATCTGCATTAACGTTTTTAACTTGGTCGGCACCATCTGCCAACTTAGAATTTAACAAACTAATTCCTGAACTAGCAGTTTTCAGACCATCTTGAACTTGGTCAGATCCGGCTGCCAATTGATCAGCGCCAGATTTACCTTGTTTAGCGCCGGATTCCAATTGGTCAGCACCACTAGTCAGTTGAGAACTAGCATTGGTAAGCTTTGTGCCACCTGCTACCAATTTATTAGCACCTGTCGATAATTGGTTAACACCGCTAATTAGGGTTGGTACTTGGCCATTCAAGGTTTGAAGACCAGTACTTAATTGTTGTGAACCAGAATTCAATTTAGAAGAATTTGAATTCAAAGTCGTCAGCCCACTCGTCAATTGACTAGAACCGGATTTAAGTTGACTAACACCGCTAACCAAACTAGGAACTTGACTATTCAAGCTTGATAACCCGGTTGTCACTTGTCCAGAGCCACTCGTTAATTGTGTGACACCTGATGTTAAACTTGGCACCTGACTATTCAAACTACTTAATCCTGTTTGAACTTGAGAAGCACCTGACGTCAGGCTATCGTTGCTTGCAGCTAATTCAGAAGCCCCATCACTGACTGAACCAACACCTGCTGTGTACTTTGATACGCCCGTTGTATAAGTTGTTACACCCGCAACTAAGGAATTTTCGCCGTTCACTTGATCATTTAGTTGTGCAATTCCAGCAGTGAGTTCCTTGAAATCATCCAAGTTAGCGCTCAGTGTTGGTAATTGTTTCTCAAGTGATTGTAACGTTTGAACTGTACTATCACTCATTAATGGTGAAGACAATAATTCGTTAGCCTGGCTCACAACGCTGCTTAAACTGGAAAGAGCCTCTGTCGTGTTGCTGTCGACGTTAACTTTATCCAAAGTAGTCGCCAAACTATTAATCTTATCCTTGGCACCACTTAATGCCTTTAAACTCGTTCCTGTTGCAGCTACTTCTTTTGCGGAAGCTGCTGCATTTGTGGCACTACCTGAAGCCTGACTCTTAGCTTCCGTTAATTTAGCCTGATCGGCCGTGCTCAAATTTGAGGAATCAATATCACTTAATAATGTAGCAACCTTTTGACTTTGAGTTGCTGAAGTTTGAGCTTTCGTTGCCGCGTCAGTCAATGCAGTTGTTGCACTATCAAGACTAGCAAACGAGGTATTTATATCTGCTAAACTACTTTTTGCATCACTTAATTCAGTTAAAACATCACTTAAACCTGACAACTGCTTTAATACTGGTGCCAAAGCTTGCAGTTTTGTTTGTAATTCTTGAGCACTCTGAATTGTTGCCGGTGCATCCTTCAAGGTTTCCATTGCAGCTGTACCAGTTGCTAACAATTGTTGCATATCTGCAATCTTAGTATTAGCCTCAGTTGCTGCCGTATTTAATTGCGATACCCCTTGAGAAAGGTCAGTGGCACTTGACAATAAGTTTGTCGAACCATTATTTAACTCGCTAGAACTACCATTTAAAGTGCTTAATCCGCCATTCAAGGTGGTTACCCCAGTTGTATATTTATTGATTCCAGCAGATAAACTAGTTGATCCGGTGCTTAATTGATCAACACCAGTAGCTAATGCCCCAGTTTTAACGGATAAGGTCTTTAACCCATTAGTCACTTTGGTAGAACCGTCAAATAATTGGGTGACCCCAAGTGGTAAGGCAGCAGTTTTACTCGAAAGCTGTGCCAAACCTGTACTAAGTTGACTAGCACCAGCTTGAGTTTTAGAAACGCCGGCTGTATAACTATGCACGCCGTTATTGAGCGTTTTGCTTCCTGTGGTTAACTGCTGCACACCTGAAGCGAGTGGCGCTGTTTTTGACTTCATTTCACTCAAGCCCATTGCCAACGTTTTATTTCCAGAAGCCAATGTATCCACACCAGTTGCATAAGTATTAATTCCATCGCTCAACTGTTTGGTACCATCTTCAAACGTTACCATGCTTGTGGCTAACACATGCAAGTTACGATCAACTTTGGCATTACCATCTTTAAGTTGAACAATTCCGTTTTTTAACTTTTTAACTCCCCCAGAGCCACTTTTAATTCCGGATCCTTGGATTTAGGTCAAGAATCTGGACACATTTTATGTATAATTTAAGCGACTAATTTTTCCTTTTCATTTGGAGTTAAATAATCAATGCTACTGTGAATTCGAGCACTGTTATAAAAGCTCTCAATGTAGCTGAATATTGCAGCATTTGCTTCTTCAAAATCCTGATAATGGTGTTGGTAAACCTCTTCTTTTTTCAAACTGGCGTGAAATGATTCCAAACATGAATTGTCATAGGGACAGCCACGCTTGCTATAAGAATGGCGAATATGGTGTTGCGCTAAGATCTGTTCAAAGCCAGCACTGCGGTACTGGCTACCCAGATCGGTATGCACAATTAAGTTATTAGTCGTCTTTCTAGTTTCAAAGGCTTGTTGAAAAGTGCTGATCACAAGATCAGCAGTCATATGACGGCTGATTTTATGGGCAATGATTTTACGTGAATATAAATCCTGAATGCTTGATAAATAACACCAGCCATTGGCTTTGGTGTGAATATAAGTTATGTCTGCACACCACTTTTGATTTGGACTGGTTGTACGAAAATCTTGCGCGAGTATATTTGAATAATCAGTCGCATCAATATCATTAGTTTGTTGATAATGCCACTTCTTGCGCGTGATTGATTTTAACCCCATTTGGCGCATTAATCGTTGAACTAGCTTAATACTGGCAGTCTTACCTTCTTTTTGTAACGCTTTTAGAATTTTAGGTGCCCCGTAGATACGTCTAGAATTAAAGTAAATGCGTTTAATCGACTGGCTAAGTGTCTTACGACGCTTGGCTTGTGGCGATACATGATTCTGCTGATGTTCATAGTAAGTTGAGCGTGGAACTGAGAGTACTTTACAGGTTTCTTTGATACTATGGTGCTTCAAATTAATATCAACGGCTGTCTGCCAGTCATCTGGGTTTACTTTTTGGCGAATATGGTTAAGGCTTTTTTTAAGATGTCATTCTCACTTTCTAGCTGTTTCAAACGTTTTTGCAACGCTAAAACATCTGATTTGGAAATTCCACTTCCTTTGTCTTCTTTATATAGATTAATCCATTTGTAAATAGTTACATTTGATACACCATATTCGTCTGTAAGATCAGCTACCGGGGCGCCATCCTGGTACAGCTTGACAATCATTTTTCTAAAATCTACTGAGTACTTTTTCTTGGTCATAAAAACACAATCCTTCCTATTATGGAATTATACTAAATCGTGTCCATGATTTCATACTACCTTCACCTAACTGATTAATCGAACTTAGAAGTGTCTTATCATAAGACTTCTGAATGCTTGAAACAACTTCCGTTTTTACCGAAGAAGCTACCTGTTCGTTAATAAGTTCTGAAACATAACTATTATGCTTCGACAACTTAATCTTTAAATTACTAGACTTAGGATTTTCATCTAAAGCAGTTGTAATATTTTTGGAAAAATCTTTCGGAATTGTAATCGTCATCAGATAACTACCATTCTTCATTTCCGCTTTTGCTTTTTTAGCAGAAACAAAATGCCATTTAACTTGTGTATTATGGCTCAAATTTTGAATCACTTGTTTACCAGCATCAACCTTTGTATCCTGAAATTCAGCCGATTTGTCATTATTCACTACCGCCACGTTCGTATTAGTGGTGTGTTCTTCTTGCGAAGTATTGATATATCTAAAAATCACACCAGTCAATAAGATTGGAATTAATAGTGCCAAGATCAAAAAACTCCATCGCTTGGTTCGCGGATTCCAGTTCTTAAAAATCATGTCTTTACCATCTCCTGTTTTATTTCGCGCAGTTAACTTACTTACCAAAGTAAAACTTTAATATTTGTTTAAGCTCAGGTCAAAAGACGGTAAATTTATTTGATACTGGTTATTTATTCAAAAAAATAGTCCAAAGCCTAATAGATAAGGCCTTGAACTAGTTTACGTAATATTTCTAATTTTTTGATTAAAATGCTTCAAACACCTGATATTCAGGCAATTACATTATTTTTAGTTAAAAAGTGACAAAGTATTGAATCTGAAACATCATATTTTGTGAAACGAATTCGCTATCAACCTACATCCCACAAGTACTATGCTCAGTTAGACATTTAAAAGAAAGTCATATATTTTTGAAAAATGGCAACCATTTCTGGCTTATCCAACATCATTTCTGGATGCCATTGAATCCCCAAAAGCGGTCGGCCAGGATCACTTGGTGCCACAGCCTCCACCACGCCATCTTCCGCAAATGCCAACGGTTTTAACGCACTTGCTAAAGTATGAACCATTTGATGGTGCAAGGAATTCACAAGAAGATGCTTTCCTAAAATATCTTGTAACTCAGGTTTGACGGAAACCTCGTGCGTAGCAACATTGCCCAACTTTTCTGGTGCTTGATCATGTTCGACTATCACCGATCGGGTTAGCAGTGATTGATCTTGATAAAGTGTCCCACCAAGGGCAACGTTGATAAGTTGCATCCCACGACAGATTCCTAGGATTGGTTTGTGACTATCCCACGCAAGCTTAAATAACGCCAATTCAAACTCGTCTCGTTTTAAAGAAGTTGTTTTTAATAACGGATCGGGTTCTTCTCCGTACAAGGTGGGTGTCACATCCTGACCACCGGGTAAAAATAACCCATCAATGTTTTCAAAATAATCTTTCGCCGTTTCTACCGACTGAATCGGAATAACCACCGGTAATCCCCCAGCCTTAGTGATGGCATCAATATTTCCTTGAAACGTGTATGTTGCGTGGTTGTGATAAAAAATTGTTGAATCTCCGGTAAACATATTACCAACAATACCGATTCTGGGTTTCATGAGTTAGGCCTCCACTTTTTTGATGTTCTTAACAGTTTCTACTCTTTTTTCTGCCAGGCAGCAGGACAACTCCACAAGTCAGAGGCAAAAAAATAAGTAGGGCTCACAGCGGGATGCGATCCCGCCTCCGCCCTACTTATTTTTTTACCTCTTAACGACTTGTTCCGTTCACTTTTTCGTTCACTACTTTTCTATATAAGCCGTCTTATAATTCCATTGTGTTCCAGCCGTATTGTGGATAACGCCCTTCAACTTTGGATTTACCAAGAAGGAATAATTGGTTTGATACAGCGGTGCAATCGCTGCCTGCTTTACGACCAACTGGTCCGCCTTAATCATATCTTCCCAACGCTTATTCTTATCATTAGCATCTTTATTCTGGGCGTTTTTAACTAACTGATCGTACTCGCTATTACTCCATTTTCCGTAATTGTAACCACTATTTGATTGCAATACTTGCAAATGAGAAATTGGGTCTGTGAAATCGGCTCCCCATCCGGAAACATAAATATCAAAGTCTCCCTTGGCTGCTCGTGAATACGCAACCTTTGATGGAATGTTTTCCAAATTAACTTTCATGCCTGATAATTCTTTTTGTAATTGAACTTGGAAATATTCTGAAATGTTTTTATCATCAGCATCATTTGTCGACATCAACGTGACGTCTAACGTTTTTTCACCAATTTCCTTCATTCCTTGTTTCCAGAGCTTCTTAGCTTTAGCACTATTATAATTAACAGTGTCTTTTACGTAAGCTTCATCAGCGAAATCTTTGCCAGTCTTAGGATCTTTCCCTAAATCTGTAGGCACAAAACCCTTTGGTGTTGTTGAAGCATCACCGATAACCTTATTAATTAATTGCTTGCGATCGACCGCCAAAGAAATAGCCTGACGAATATGTTTATTATTCATTGCCTTGCGGACTTTCGCATTTGAAGACTTGAAATTGAACGCTAAGAAACGCGTAATACTATATGGCACTGTTTGATAATCAGAATTACTCTTAAAGTTCTTAATCTGAGCACTTGAAAGCTGTGCCATATCTAACTTTTTCGATTGATATAAACTTACAACCGTTGAAGGATTTTCATTAACTGAATAATTAATCTTACTCAACTTAACTTTGCTCTTGTCCCAATACTGATTATTTTTCACAAATGACCAATGATCGTTAGTTCCTGACCAACCAGTCATCTTAAATGGACCGGTATAAACCATATATTTAGAAGTTGTGGCATATTTGCTACCATACTTATCAACAACTTTTTTGCTAACTGGTGAGAATAGTGGATAAGTCATCAATGCTTTGAAATAAGCAATTGGTTCATCCAAATGAACCACAAAAGTTTGACTATCTGGTGCTGAAACTCCTAATTTAGAAGGGCTTAATTTCCCTGAGTTAATTTTATCAGCATTTTGAATTCCGGAGAATAAGTATGCATATTGCGATTTTGTGTTTGGATTCAGTGTTCGTTGCCACGAATAAACAAAATCTTTAGCCGTTATTTTTTGACCGTTACTAAATTTCGCATTTTTTCGAATCTTGAAAGTCCAAGTTTTGCCATCTTTCGAAACTTTTCCGGAAGACGCTAAGCCGGCAATAGGTGTTCCGTTCTTACCTAAGCGATACAAGCTTTCAAAAACGTTTCCTGTTTGACCGTATCCGGTAGCTTTCGCAATATCGATTGTATCTAGCGGTGCGTCCGCCGATAAGTTAAGTACTTGATCTGATGCCAAGGATCCGGAACCCGAGTTATCAGAACTATGATTGCCACAGCCAGCAAGCACCAATACAAGTCCGGCAGCTAATGTGGTTGAAATTATCCATCTTTTCTTCATTATAATAAGTCTCCCCTGATTTTAAATTTTCTATGTGTTGGAATTAGTGACGCGGATTTCATCTAACTTTGTTTTTTTATTTAAACACGGACAGCCTGGTGACATTCGGCATCACTTCCTTATAAAGTTATTTTCTATAACAAACAAAAAACCGACTAACTGCGTATGCAATTAGTCGGTTCACATTTTTAACCTATTTCGAGTATTTCTAGGCAAATGTTAGCGAAAGATAATTACGGTTTGCAGCTACGCAAATAATCATGTTGTTTTCTTGGCAACATGGCATACAACATTTAGTTTGCATTTCTGTCTTCATCATAATTATCTTCCTTTCTTCTGTTTGTTAATTCAATACTTAGAATATCCAATTACTTATTGTAAGTCAAGCAAAAACCTAATTTCAAGCAAACTTTTTGATAACTAATCTAAATCTTCACCATTACTTTCGATAACTTTTTTATACCAATAGAAACTCTTCTTTGGTGTTCGTGCGTAATCACCTGTTTGATCATCATGCCGATTAACGTAAATAAAGCCGTAGCGTTTCGACATTTGCCCGGTACTTGCCGAGGCCAAATCAATACATCCCCATGGTGTGTAACCAATTAAATCTACGCCGTCATCGATTGCTTCTTTCATCGCAACTACATGACCTCGCAAATAGTCAATTCGATAATCATCATTAATCGAACCATCTTTTTCAACTTTATCGTAAGCACCCAACCCATTTTCAACAATCATCAATGGCAATTGGTAGCGTTGATAAACTTGATTCAAGTAAATCCGCAAACCTTCAGGGTCCATACTCCAGCCCCAATCACTATATTTCAAGTAAGGATTTTTAGTTCCAGATGACATATTACCATTAACTTTTTCTTGTTTTTCAGGATGAATTGTCACAGCCCCTGATGAGTAATAACTGAAACTGTAAAAATCAACCGTCCCGTTCTTTAAAGTTTCTGCATCACTTGGATCCATATCTAACTTAATATCATGTTCACGCCAATACTTCTTGGCAAATGCTGGGTAGGCCCCCCGTACGTGCACATCGCCACAGTAGAAATTGTTCATTTCCATTTGCTGTTGAGCCATTAAAACATCTTTTGGATCTGCCGTCAGTGGATAGACTTCTGAACCGGCAATCATACAACCTACTTTATTTTCTGGATTAATTTCATGAGCCAATTGGACGGCTTTTGCGCTCGCCACCAGTTGGTTGTGGACAGCTTGGTACGCATTTTGAACCATATCATGAGAGACGGGCGCAAAAATTGAATCGCCGTCCTTGACTGGCACACCAGCCTGAATATAACCACCGCCAAACATTAATGCGGTATTAATTTCGTTAAACGTCAACCAAAGATGAACCTCATCTTTATAAGATTCAAAAAGAACTCGACAGTAATTTTCAAAGAAATCAATGACTTTACGATTTAAAAAGCCGCCGTATGCTTCAGTCAAATGATAAGGGACTTCGTAATGCGAAATGGTAACTAACGGTTCAATTCCATATTTATGACATTCTTGAAAAACTTTATGGTAAAAATCAATTCCAGCTTGATTAGGCTTCTCATCATCCCCATTAGGAAAAATTCGGGTCCAGTTAATTGATAGCCGGTAAACTTTATACCCCATGTCAGCGAGTAATTTAATGTCTTCTTTATAATGATGATAAAAGTCACTTGCCGTGTGAGAAGGATAATAAGCTCCCTCTTCCACCTTTGCAGTAAAGTGCCGTGGCTTTTCTAGCGTGCCACCTGTTAATAGATCTTGGACACTAACTCCTTTGCCATCAACATCCCAGGCACCTTCAATTTGGTTGGCTGCAGTTGCGCCACCCCACAAGAAATTCTTCGGAAATTTTTCTGTCATTACTTTTCCTCTTTTCTCTTTGATAGTAATTTAATACTTAGTATCAGTTTAACCGTTTTCAGAAAGCGCTGTCAAATGTTAATTCAAGACTTATTTTTCTGAGGTTTATTCCCTTTCATCTACATGTTTATTTAGTCAATTTAGTTTCTTTTGTGATACGATATGAACAGACAGAACCCAAAATACAGAATACAGGTGATTTATTATGAAACTCGCTTTAATTGGAGCTGGCCCACGCAACTTAATGGCTTTAGAACGGTTACTAGCCTGGAATCGACGGATGCCCGTTAAAAATTTAGATATTCATCTTTTTGATCCAGCGGGAATCGCAGGACGCGTTTGGCAACCAGATCAACCACAAGAACTTATAATGAATTCACTCGCGGCCAAAATTACGCTTTTCACCGACCATACGATCGAAATGGAAGGCCCCGTTTTACCAGGACCAACCTTATTTGAATGGTCGCAACGATCTGGTAACCAGTTTATTCTTGAACATCATTACCAAAATGAAAAAGCATTTCTAAACGAAATCAGCCATCTGACTACCAATAGTTATGCCAGTCGGGGATTGTTTGGCATCTATCAAGAATGGTACTACCAACAACTGCTTAAAGATCTTCCTGATTCAGTCACGGTTACCTTTCATCTGGAACGCGTAACCGGAATTCAGCGGCTAACTGGCCATACCTACAAGGTGAATTTCGATGACACTGCCGAAACTTTTGACGGCATCTCAATGGCCTTGGGAGAAGGTTTAGCACAAGCCAGCGATTCCGAAAAAGAGCTGGCCCAGTTTGCGAGCGAAAATAATCTCACTTACTTACGCAGTGGCTATGCATCGGAACAGAATTTCGATAAGATTCCTGCCAAATCAAACGTTTTGCTACGCGGTTTGGGCTTGAATTTCATGGACGCTATGATCATGTTAACAGCTCATCGCGGCGGTAATTTTCAACGTTTAGATGATGACTCACTTATTTACAAACCATCTGGCACTGAACCCAAGATTTATGCCGGATCCGGACGGGGATTTCCTTATCATGCCCGTGGATTCGATCAAAAATCAATCGGAGAAACTCGCCCCCTTTACTTCTTATCAAACCAAATTGTGGCGCACATGATTGATAAACAAGAACAAATGAGCGGTCAGAAGTTTTTGGATTTAATCTACTCGGATGTAATTTGTACTTATTACACAAAGCTGGTTGCTCAAAAGTACACCGGCGTGAGTGCCCATGAATTTGAACAGGCCCTCCAAAAAGATCCTCTTTCACAACAAGTTTTGGACGATTACGGAATCTCTCAAGAAGACCGGTTTAACTTGGAAAATCTGGCCCATCCAGAAGGCAATGCAAAAACTGCCGATGATTTACAAAAAGTTATGATTCAGTACCTAGAAAAAGATATCGCCGAGGCCAAACGTGGCAACAAGATGAGTCCCTTCTCAAGTGCAATGGAAACTCTGTGCGAATTGCGGACAAATATTCGTAAGGTCATCACCTACAAACTAATTTCTGATGACGACTATGCAAAGTACATTTTAGGCGGTTTTAATAGTTTAAATAGCTTTCTGGCGGTTGGTCCACCAATTTTAAGATTGGAACAACTTTTGGCATTAATTAAAGCGGGTGTAGTTGAAATCCTTGGACCAAAATTGACGGTCGAAACTAACCAACAACATTTTCTAGCTTATTCAAAACAGTTTTCCGATCGTAAAATAGAAGTAGATGGCGTTATTGAAGCAAGATTAGCCTCTGTGGATATCCGAATCAGTACAAATCCATTAATTCAAGATTTGTTAGAAACGGGAATGGCTCGTCCGTACGAACTCCACTTCAAAGATGGCAGTACCAAATAATTAGGTTCAATGGACGTGACCACTGAAACTGCCGAAATGATTGATAACGATGGTAATCCGGTCCCCAATGTTTACATCTGGGGAATTTCAACGGAAGGTCGCCACTGGCTGACAAATGGTAGCCCAATTCCAAGTGTCAATGATGTCCGTTTGCGAATGGCAGATATGATTGCAAACCAGATGCTGAGTTATAGTGAGTGAGACAAGTTGAGAAGAAGGAAATCACAAGGACGACGGATGCGGGATCGTAATCCCGCGGGAGACGTGCTTGTGATTTCCTTTTTGACTTGTTGAGCTGTCCTAAGATGAGTGAGTGAGACAAGTCGGTAAAAAAGAAAAGCACAAGGGCGACGGATGCGGGATCGCAATCCCGCGGGAGACGTGCTTGTGATTTTCTTTTTGACTTGTCGAACTGTCCTAAGAAGAGTGAGTGAAACAAACTGAAAAAAGGCTAAATATAACTGTTCTGGATGCCAGAAGAATTTCTGGCTGGAAGGATAGTTATATTTAGCTTTTTGGTTTGTTGAGCTGTCCTAAAGAGTGAGTGAAACAAACTGAAAAAAAGCTAAATATAACTGTTCTGGATGCCAGAAGAATTTCTGGCTGGGAGGATAGTTATATTTAGCTTTTTGGTTTGTTGAGCCGTCCTAAAGAGTGAGTGAAACAAGTCGGTTAAAAAGAAAAGCACAAGGGCGACGGATGCGGGATCGCAATCCCGCGGGAGACGTGCTTGTGATTTCCTTTTTGACTTGTTGAGCTGTCCTTAAGAAGAGTGAGTGAAACAAAAATAAACAAGCCTGAATCAGTGACTAACACTGGTCCAGGCTGTTTGACAATTCATTGTAAATTAACCCTAACTGTCCGTGATTTACCGTCCGATTCTGTAATTTGAATCTTAATCTGATCGGTTCGGTTTTTATAATCATAAGTTAGATCCAGATCACGAACTTGTTCACCTTCATCAATATCATCATCGCGCTCAACAGAATTTAATGTTGTGCCAGCCTGAGTAACCTTAACCTGGGCAAAGTTAGCAAACGGTGCTTTCTTTTCCGATTTAGGCTCCCAGGAAACCTTAACTTCGAGTTGACCATCGTCTAATTCTGCCTCAACTTGATGCACCGTAAATTTATCAAATTTCCAACTACTATCCAACAATGACATTTCATCATCGCTATTTAATGTTCTCGACGAACTGGATTGACTTGACGCAGAATTTTCTTTAGTCGAACTTGAAACGGAACTGCTTGATGAATTGTCCGATTGTTGTTCATTGTTAGTATTATTGGAACAGCCACCTAAGAAAAGAAATAGAGAAGAAAGAAGCAGCAATAAAGTTGTTTTTTTCATAAGATCCTCCTATATAGTGAGTAAAATAAGTTGAGAAAAGCTAAATATATATATCTATTTTGAAGGTCAAAAAAATGCCACCTGCAAGATACTTATATTTAGTTTTTTTTGCTTGTCGATCTGTTCTAAAAAATATTAAATATTAAATTTATTTAGTTGTTTTATTTGAATACCTGTCCGTAATAATACAAGTCTTGTTGATTTTCCGGGCTAACACTGATCTTAGTCACACTACAGTTTTGGGGCTCTTTAAAAGCCAACGGATCTGTTGCCTTTACTGCATTTTGGGCAAAACTACGCGTCGTAAATCCATGAGTAACAATAATTATTTTCTGATTTGGATACTTTTTTTGCATGTCGTTAGTAAATTCAGCAACCCGTTCTTCAACGTCTGTAAATTTCTCACCATGCGCCGCTTTATAGTATTCTGGATAAACTGCGTTGCTTCCGGGAATGAAATATTTCAGATACTTGGCTTTAAGGTCTGCATCATATTGACCATCCCAATCGCCATATGAGATTTCAAGCAACCGATCATCAACTTCGACTGGCAAATCATGTCCTGTATTCAGAATGTTAGCTGTATCTTTGGCACGGGTCAGCGGGCTCACAATCAAACGGTCCGCAAAACTAATATCAAAATGATCATGCAGGACTTGAGCTTGTTTAATCCCATTTTCGTCCAGCTGCGAAGGTTCCGCATCCACTTGTCCCTGTTTAAAACCCATTGTATTGCCACGTGTTTCGCCATGGCGGACGATGTAAAATTCTGTCATATTCAATCCTCACTTCTCTACAATTAATAATTCAATATTACAGCTATTGTAGAATAAATGAAAACCCTTTTACATATTTCCGCCATGAACTTCGGCAATATTATAGACAAGTGCAAAAGCATCCGGTGCCAATATATGAATTTGATTCAAAATATGTTGATACTCTGAATTTTCCACCACAATCATCAACATTTGCTTCTTATCACCACTGTAGCCACCTCTGACATCAAAAACAGTAAGGCCCTTTTCCATCAAGGTTACCAAGCTATGTTGAACCTCATCCAGATTCCCGTCACTCATAATATAAATAACTTTTTTGCGATCCAGGCCGGTCTCAATGTAATTCATGATCACCATGGTTAAAATCGATGAAAAGATGGCAAGAAAGAACGCTTCAAATCCGGAAACAAAAATATTGAAAAAACAGACTATCCCGTCCACTGCCAGCAATCCAACAGCCGGTTTTAGGTTGAAATATTTTTTAAAGATTAATGGCGGTACAGTGGTTCCTCCACTAGACGCATCTATGCGATAAAGAAGTGCAACTCCTGCTGCAAAAATGGCTCCGCCCACAATGACCGCTAACAAGCGATCATTTACCAGCTTAATTTGTGGCGTTATCGCTAAACACATCGGAAGTAACAGACTACCAAATGTAATCCGGGCTGTAGTTGCTTTATCCAATGTGAAATAAGAAAGGATCAACATTGCCACGTTCAATACTAAAACGACGATCGACATATTAAGTCCAAAACTTTCGTGCAATAAAATGGCAATTCCGGTCGTTCCACCGGATGCCACGTTATGTGGTGCGTAAAACATGTTAATCGCGACGGCAATGATCTCCAACGCGACCAGAATTAAACCCATTTGTATGAGCCAATGATATTTACGTTTGCTCAACACATCACCTATCTTTCTTGTGGTTTACTTATTAACTTTATTATCGCAAATTTTCTTTCATAAAGCTAATGATGTGTATAATTGAAGACGAATATTAGCAAAATAAAAAGACTTCATTTGCCAATTCATCTGACAAACGAAATCCATTTTAACGATCCAGAACTAATTCAATAACTTTTTTACGAGTAGCCACGTTAAGATGCGTGACGTTTTCTGTAAGAATTTTTTCATACTCCACTAACGCATCTTCGGGAAGCGGCGTATTTTTGCTCAAAGCCACCAGTACATCATCCACCGTTGTATTCAATGAAACAGTCATAAAAATGTTCATTTTTTCAATTACATCTCTTAATAAATCCGTCAGCAAACCATTTGGCTTCCCATTTATATCGGTAATGACTAACTGATGGCTGTTCACCATTGCGTGATCAATCCGACTAATTCGTACTACATCAAATACCGATATCATTGTGCCAACCCCGTTTCTGCATATTATAACCTGCATTATAGCTCAAAAATTGGAAACAAGACAAGACGAAGAACTTTTGAGCAGAAATTAGTTCAAATGTATAAACCGTAACCTAGAAATCTGAACTTGTAGCTTTCATTATTTCAACACCTTTATTTGTCAGTAGGTAGCCGGTCCCTGTTCCGTCAAACGTTAATCCCTCGAACTCTCGGGTTGCAATTGCCTTTCCTTGAGCATTAGACGTTTGGAAAGTTTCAGCACGCACATCACTTGCAGATAAACTACTTGAATTTCTCCTAAAACCTAAATAGTCATTTATTTTCTTCATAAAACAAAAATCCCTCTACATTTATCAAATAAACCATATTAGTTCATTTAATAAGTGTAGAGGAATTTCGCAAATCTTTTCATTTTTTTAAATTTACATTTTATACTTATTTGCCAATTCATAATCAAAAATCCAAAGCATACCTACCGAGAACAATAACGAACCCACAATTACTGGTATAGAACTACCATTCTTTTCAGATGTTTGTGGTAAAACGCTGGAATTACTAGTAATGTACTTATTAGAAGTGCCTTTTATCGCATTTTCAGTGTCAACATTTGTTTTGCTTGTAGCATTAGCATTTGTAACAGTCTTGGTTTTGTCTGCTTTACTGTATGTTTGTGCATTGTTCTTATTATTCGAATTTGTAGAAGGCGCCTTCTCCACTGTTATTTTTATATTCGAAGTTGGATCTTTCATGGTTGCGCCTTTGTCCAGGCTTTCCTCTATCGAATCAGACCAACTACTCGTGTTTGCAGAAGACGTTTTAGCTACTGTTATTTTTGTGTCAAAACTCGGGTCTTTCATTGTGGCTCCTCGTTCTGAACTATCAATACTTTCCTCTCTCACATTGTCTGCATTCGTTGTAGCTGCATGTGTTACGCTACCAAAATTCATGAATAATGAAATTGTTACCACTAAAACTATGACAATCAATCTTTTTTTATTTAACATATCTTAATTCCCCCCATTTTACTTTTACAGTCGTACATTTGCCACTACTGTTGTAAATATTGATAAACGAAATTATCGTTTTCAGTGGAAATACTAACACACTATTTCGTGTTCATCAAATCAATTTTCACCCATCGTTAGTAAAGTATAAATATTGAAAAAGTAATTAAATTAGCATATTTTCCTTACGTATATTCCTTTACTTACCCTTTGTATGTTGGTAGGATAATCACTGTAATTTGATTGAGAGGAAGAAGAAAAATGAATACAAATTTTTTAGATGCTTTAAAGCAACGACGTACAATTTATAATCTCGGCAAAAATGTGACCTTACCTGAAACTGACATTAATCACTTAATTAAATCGGCTATTCGTGAGTCACCAACCGCGTTTAACAATCAAACTCTTCGTGCAGTTATTTTGTACGGTGAAAAACACGATCAACTTTGGGACATCGTGGCCAATCGCTTAAAATCAGAAGTGCCCACTGAAGAAATCTACGCTGGCACTAAACAAAAAGTTGATAGTTTCAAAGCTGGCTTCGGGACTATCCTCTACTTCACAGATCAAAGTGTGGTTGCTGATTACGAAAAACAGGTTCCTTTATATGCAACAAACTTTGAGGCGTGGGCAGAACAAGGCCTTGGTGGTGCGCAACAAAACGTTTGGACTGCCTTATCAGAAAATAAAATTGGAGCTAGTTTACAGCATTACAATCCACTCATTGATGGTGAAGTGCGCATTGCCTTTGATATCCCAACAAATTGGGTTTTGCGTGCTCAAATGCCTTTTGGGTCAATTGAAGCCCCTGCTGCTGCTAAAACCTACTTAGAAGATGACAAACGATTCCGCGTTCTAAAATAAATTATATTTAAGCATTCTCAATTTTTTAATGGGGATGTTTTTTTATAAATTTAAATTTATAGTTAAAAGTCAATAAGCTAGCACTAATGATGAGAATACCCTACAATAGAACTAGTTATTCAACAATGGAGGTTTATTTAATATGACGACTTTTGTGATTTTTTTAACCGCGCTAATCGGACTTGAACACTTGCTTATTATGCTTTTAGAAATGTTCGCGGGTCCTAACACGCAAGCCAAGGCTTTTGACCTGTCACCCAGCTTTGTTAAACAACCTAGTGCCCAAGTGGCTTTTGGTAATCAGGGTATTTACAATGGTGCCCTTGGCTTACTGATCATTAGCACATTATTCTTTTTTAGTGGTCCAACTTTGATAACCATTCTGCGCCTTTTAATGTTTTTCGTGATGGTTGTCGGCACTTACGGCGGTTTAACTGCTACAAAGAAAATTTTTGGTCTCCAATTGTTACCTGCTACCATCGTTTTTATTTTGTTATTTTTAGTCTGATTACATCAAAATAAGCATGCCTTATTTGAGCTTTTTCTCAACTTTGGCATGCTCTTTTCTTTTCAAGCTTTTTTAATTTTATGTATAAAAAAAGAATCCAAGATCTTCTCATTTCTTGGATTCCCCTATGAGGAAGTACCCCAACCACTTAATTGTTTTTGCTTTGAAATAACCTTACACCTTCACAACTATCTATTTTTCTTTCGTAAAACCTCACAGATCACGCATCACACACCGAATCTCCTAGTCTTACTAATTATCTTTATCGATCTTTGCTCTAACCCACTCGACTTATCTATTTTATATCTACTGGTGCGATTCAAGTAGTCTCCTACTGATTCCACACTTGTTCGAGCTTCAGCGAGCTTTCCGATCGTTTAAACAGTTTATCTTATCGATGTTGAAATTCCTCCAACAAAATTCTTGTTCCTGTCGCTAACTGTCTATCTTCGTTACAATCTCAGACTTTATCTTTACATCGCGTCTGTAGATGATGTTTTTAAATATTCGTTTACTAGATTGGCCCAAATTTAACCAGCTAGCATCAAACTGAGAAGAACTTTCTGGTTGGGGAGTTATCCCCTTCCTCAACTCTTATAATAGCACGGTGTGCAATCGGTTACAATTAAATTGCTCACCCTATTTTCCTATTTGTTTTCGCCACTGATCTTCAGTAATGGCATACAACACATCATCCACCGTTCGTCCTTTTAGTTGTGTATTATTGTGCAACACACCTTCCTTTTGCATACCAATCTTCTGCATGACACGTCCAGACTTTGGATTTTCTGAACAATGTAGCGCCTCAATTCGTTTCAGTCCTAGCTCTGCAAATCCAAGTCGTAAAACACGAGTTGCAGCTTCCGGTGCATACCCATTTCCCCAATTCTCACGTCCAATTGCATAGCCAATTTCCGCTTTTAAATCTGGTGCATCCAAACGAAAATCGATTGTGCCAATTAATTTGTGATTAGCTTTTAGTTTGATCCCCCACTTACCCTGAGGAGATTTGACAAAATAGTTCAAGATTTCCGTTTTTGCTTCCGTCAAATTTTTGTAATAGTCAAATGACAAATACTTCACAGTTTCTGGATCCTTTGCGTAAGCATACATATCTTCCGCATCGTCCACGGTTACCGGACGCAAAACAGTCTTTTTGTTTCTAAACGATTATTCAATAAAAGTTTTTCTTCAATTGTCATTACTAAATCTCCCCGCTAAATTGTAAATACTATACCGTTTGAAAGATTAAAAGTCAATTTGATTTGTTTTCTTACATGTATCAGTCTGCAATATTAGGTTGTTTTTCATTAGAATTAGGTTAAACTAATCCTATAGCATTTTTTATGAAAGAGGTCATTATATGTATATCAACCGAATTAAAAACCTACAAACAAAATTAACCAGTTTAAAAATAGATGGTTTATTGATTGAAAATGAATTCAATCTTCTCTATTTAACTGGTTTTGATGGCCAACAAGGTGATGGCCGTTTAGTCGTCACCCCATCTGGTGCCACCCTCATTACTGATGCACGTTATGAAGAGGATCTCAACGAACGTTTAGAAAATGGCATCCAGCTTGTTATCACGCGGGATTACATGAAAGTTATTACCAAGTTAGTGCACACGCAATCTATCAAAACATTGGGATTCGAAGACACAATCATTTATTCAGATTTCGCCAAACTTGAACAGTTACCCAATTTAAAACTACAAGCCACTGATGGCGTTGTAAATCACTTGAGAGCAGTTAAAGGCCCTGAAGAAATTACTGCCAATACGAAAGCAATTGAACTTTCTGACCAAGGATTTAACTATTTATTAACCCAAATCAAACCCGGATTAACCGAAATTCAAGTTTCTAACATTTTAGATAACTGGATGAAAGCTCATGGGTCAACCGGTGCTTCGTTTGAGACCATTGTTGCTAGTGGCGTCCGTGCAGCCATGCCTCATGGAGCGGCCACAACAAAAGTAATCAATTCTGGCGAAATGATCACCATCGATTTTGGTTACTACGTAAATGGATATACTTCTGATATTACTCGGACAATTGCTTTAGGTGACCCAGATCCTAAACTAAAAGAAATTTACAATATTGTCAAAGTTGCCCAACAAAAAGTAATGGACGCGGTTAAACCAGGAGTTTCTGGTAAAACTTTGGATAAAATTGGCCGTGATTTTATTACTTCTAAAGGCTATGGTAAAGAATTTAATCATGGAATGGGCCATGGCATTGGTTTAGATATTCACGAATATCCTGAAAGTTATGGTGCTATGCCAGCATTCAAAGTTTCACAAAACGAGATTTTAACTGTGGAACCGGGAATCTATGTAAAAGATCTTGGTGGTATTCGGATTGAAGATGATGTTCTAGTTACCGCTTCAGGTTGCCAACGACTTTCTCAAATCACACAAGATTTAATTATTTTATAGTAAAAATGACTGTTTGCTTTGGATTTCAAAATCCATTTCAAACAGTCATTTTATTTTATAGTTTAATGTTTCGCAGTTCGAAGACGGCTTTGCAACCAAGGAACCATCCGACCATAAATAATTCCAGTCGCAAGTCCAACAACTGCCCCCTTAATCAGATTAAATGGTAAAACACCATACAGCACCATTTTAAGGGTTGATAAGTTAATTTGGAAACTTACTAATTTAAAATAAAGCGGCAATAAAACAAACAAATTAGCTAGGCTCATAAACACTGCCATTGATATGGTTCCTACAATAATTCCGCGGATCACATATTTAATTTGTTTACGAATTCCTTCTGTTACATGCTTACGAACCGCATAATAGATTGGCAATGCAAAGCACATTGTGGCTAAGAAATTCGCAATAATACCAATAATGCCAACCATGCTACTGTCTTTTGTAACAATGTCCAGTAGTCCTGCCACGGCCGTTGTGGCAATTCCTGCTCCTGGCCCATACATTAGCATGATGATTAGGATCGGTACATTCGCGAAATCAATTTTCAGGAAACTAAACCCTGGTAAAATTGGAAACCCAAACAACAATAAAATATATGAAATTGCAGCCATCATTGCAATGACCACCAAACGTGTAACATTTTTGCTACCCATGTGAGACATCCTCCTTGAATGACTCATCTCAGGTGACTTATTCGTATTCAAAAAAAAATGGTTCCTTATGCTGAAACAGAGCATAAAGAACCAATTGAATTTAAAGTACACAAATAACCCAATCTTCTTTATCTAGACTTTAACTATCGGTATCGGCATTTCACCGATTCAACCATCACAATGATGGGTCGTGGACTGTATAACCACCGGTCGGGAATTTCACCCTGCCCCTGAAGACGAACCTTATTTAATTTTCAAAAATAATATTACACTACTTATCTAGAAATAACCAGTAATCATTCTTATCAGTCCAAAAATTAAAATAACTTCCGAGTATGACATCAAAAACTCAAGTACGCTACTTTCAAATTTTATAAAATTATAAAACCCGATTAGTGCAAGATTTTTTGAGTGAAATTCATATTACTTCGATTTTTATAATAAAACTTAGTCTGACCTGACAATATGTCGAGATTCTTCACATATTTCCTAAATGGCACATGAGTCGTCAATGTGAAGGTAGTATGAAATCATGGACACGATTTAGTATAATTCCATAATAGGAAGGATTGTGTTTTTATGACCAAGAAAAAGTACTCAGTAGATTTTAGAAAAATGATTGTCAAGCTGTACCAGGATGGCGCCCCG
Source organism: Pediococcus inopinatus (assembly GCF_002982135.1). NCBI lineage: Bacteria > Bacillati > Bacillota > Bacilli > Lactobacillales > Lactobacillaceae > Pediococcus > Pediococcus inopinatus. The sequence goes on from NZ_CP019981.1 coordinate 1,614,608, forward strand.
GTAGCTGATCTTACAGACGAATATGGTGTATCAAATGTAACTATTTACAAATGGATTAATCTATATAAAGAAGACAAAGGAAGTGGAATTTCCAAATCAGATGTTTTAGCGTTGCAAAAACGTTTGAAACAGCTAGAAAGTGAGAATGACATCTTAAAAAAAGCCTTAACCATATTCGCCAAAAAGTAAACCCAGATGACTGGCAGACAGCCGTTGATATTAATTTGAAGCACCATAGTATCAAAGAAACCTGTAAAGTACTCTCAGTTCCACGCTCAACTTACTATGAACATCAGCAGAATCATGTATCGCCACAAGCCAAGCGTCGTAAGACACTTAGCCAGTCGATTAAACGCATTTACTTTAATTCTAGACGTATCTACGGGGCACCTAAAATTCTAAAAGCGTTACAAAAAGAAGGTAAGACTGCCAGTATTAAGCTAGTTCAACGATTAATGCGCCAAATGGGGTTAAAATCAATCACGCGCAAGAAGTGGCATTATCAACAAACTAATGATATTGATGCGACTGATTATTCAAATATACTCGCGCAAGATTTTCGTACAACCAGTCCAAATCAAAAGTGGTGTGCAGACATAACTTATATTCACACCAAAGCCAATGGCTGGTGTTATTTATCAAGCATTCAGGATTTATATTCACGTAAAATCATTGCCCATAAAATCAGCCGTCATATGACTGCTGATCTTGTGATCAGCACTTTTCAACAAGCCTTTGAAACTAGAAAGACGACTAATAACTTAATTGTGCATACCGATCTGGGTAGCCAGTACCGCAGTGCTGGCTTTGAACAGATCTTAGCGCAACACCATATTCGCCATTCTTATAGCAAGCGTGGCTGTCCCTATGACAATTCATGTTTGGAATCATTTCACGCCAGTTTGAAAAAAGAAGAGGTTTACCAACACCATTATCAGGATTTTGAAGAAGCAAATGCTGCAATATTCAGCTACATTGAGAGCTTTTATAACAGTGCTCGAATTCACAGTAGCATTGATTATTTAACTCCAAATGAAAAGGAAAAATTAGTCGCTTAAATTATACATAAAATGTGTCCAGATTCTTGACCTAAATCCAATGTTTTATTAGTGTTAAGCCAAGCCTCATTACTTGTTCTTATTGAATTCGCGTTATGGTTGATTCCCATAATTAATAATAAATTTGTAGATACTAACCCAACTAAAATAAAACTAATAAAATTAAGTTTTGAAAGATTAAAATTTGTATTTCTAAATGTCACATGAAAAGCATAATTGGCAATCAATATTGCAACTAACACCATAAAAATATAATTTCCAAAATACTCCCTTACACGCAAAGGACTTGCAACAATCAAATAAGGACCGGCTGTAATTCCTCCGGAAATTTGAAAAAATATGGCCAAACCTTTTAAATTTTTAGGTAACAAATACAATATCAATATGAGCACAAGAATCCAGAAAGAAGTCATTACAAAAGTATCCAAATATGCAATAGTCTTATTCAAGTTATTAACTATAAACAAAAAACTAACAGTCTTATAATCAATATATTTATTAATACCGACAAAGTAAACCAAATATCCAATAAGTATTGTCACAATTATTTTTCTAAAACGAATATTTTTATTTGAAAGTAAAATCATAATAAATAGAATGGCAATTAATACGTTTAACAAAAAGTTAAATGTCAAAAAATAAAAATGTGTTTAAAAAACATAATTATGCATAATTTGTAATATACTATGTGAGGTTTGCCTATAACTAGAATTACTAATCATATGATAGGACGGATTGATCACCATTAATATAGTTCCAATAATTGATCCGACAAAAGCAAAGTAATTATATTTACTGACTTTATCTTTCAAAACATATTTTTGAAGAATTATCATAAAAGCAACCATTAAAAACTGATAGATTGTCATACTTTCTAAAAACAATTGGCCACAAAGCATCAGAATCAACAAAAATACATCAAGTCCATAATTATCTTTAAGTCCTTGTTTATTAATCCAAATAAACGTTAAAGACGTCACCATTGGTGGCACATAATTAACAAATGCTGCATTCCACGCAATTACATCGGTAAAAATACCAGTCGGTATCAATAGAATCGCAAGTGTTGCCAAAATCAAAGAAATATTGTTTGATCCACAAATCTTATAAATCAAGTAAATTAAAAGAGTTAGAAATATACCATAAGCAAGCATACCAACAATCAAATGCCTAACTGAATAAATTTCAAGAATACTGCCCAAATATCTACCATTGCCACTTCCGCCAAATGTGGAGTTACCAACAAAAAAATGATGCAAAAGATATTGTCCCTTATCCCCTGCCCAAAAAAAGTCATCACTACATAATATTAGAAAATATCTAAAACAAACAAAAAATATAAAAATGAAGCTAAAATATATTCCTTTTGTGAATCTTTTTACCATGAAAAAGTCTCCTTAATTTCATTCATTTATTACCATTTCAGTAAGTAAACGTGAACCAATTAGCCGTCCATAAAAACGCGATTCTATTCATACACAGGGTTAATTTTAACTAGCTAACAATACACTCAACCATATTAAGAAAATTCGTCATTAGTCATTTATTGTTATTAGCACACCTGAGCACAACAGCATTAATTATATCATTATTTATAACAAATCAATTAATGGTATCGAATTTGACTTTAAATCACCAATTATTTCATCAAACCAGTTAATATTTTTTTGTTCAATTATAGTTAAGCAAAAAAATTCAGGAAAAAATTCACCTGACCACATTTGCAAATTCACACCAAATTCATGGTACTATATTAGAAGATGTGAAGGTAGTATGAAATCATGGACACGATTTAGTATAATTTCATAATAGGAAGGATTGTGTTTTTATGACCAAGAAAAAGTACTCAGTAGATTTTAGAAAAATGATTGTCAAGCTGTACCAGGATGGCGCCCCGGTAGCTGATCTTACAGACGAATATGGTGTATCAAATGTAACTATTTACAAATGGATTAATCTATATAAAGAAGACAAAGGAAGTGGAATTTCCAAATCAGATGTTTTAGCGTTGCAAAAACGTTTGAAACAGCTAGAAAGTGAGAATGACATCTTAAAAAAAGCCTTAACCATATTCGCCAAAAAGTAAACCCAGATGACTGGCAGACAGCCGTTGATATTAATTTGAAGCACCATAGTATCAAAGAAACCTGTAAAGTACTCTCAGTTCCACGCTCAACTTACTATGAACATCAGCAGAATCATGTATCGCCACAAGCCAAGCGTCGTAAGACACTTAGCCAGTCGATTAAACGCATTTACTTTAATTCTAGACGTATCTACGGGGCACCTAAAATTCTAAAAGCGTTACAAAAAGAAGGTAAGACTGCCAGTATTAAGCTAGTTCAACGATTAATGCGCCAAATGGGGTTAAAATCAATCACGCGCAAGAAGTGGCATTATCAACAAACTAATGATATTGATGCGACTGATTATTCAAATATACTCGCGCAAGATTTTCGTACAACCAGTCCAAATCAAAAGTGGTGTGCAGACATAACTTATATTCACACCAAAGCCAATGGCTGGTGTTATTTATCAAGCATTCAGGATTTATATTCACGTAAAATCATTGCCCATAAAATCAGCCGTCATATGACTGCTGATCTTGTGATCAGCACTTTTCAACAAGCCTTTGAAACTAGAAAGACGACTAATAACTTAATTGTGCATACCGATCTGGGTAGCCAGTACCGCAGTGCTGGCTTTGAACAGATCTTAGCGCAACACCATATTCGCCATTCTTATAGCAAGCGTGGCTGTCCCTATGACAATTCATGTTTGGAATCATTTCACGCCAGTTTGAAAAAAGAAGAGGTTTACCAACACCATTATCAGGATTTTGAAGAAGCAAATGCTGCAATATTCAGCTACATTGAGAGCTTTTATAACAGTGCTCGAATTCACAGTAGCATTGATTATTTAACTCCAAATGAAAAGGAAAAATTAGTCGCTTAAATTATACATAAAATGTGTCCAGATTCTTGACCTAAATCCAATGCCACAAATATATTGAAGGGGCCTTATTCATGATTTTTTCAAAACTAAATCGAAAATCAGCAATTTTAACAATAGCATTGGGATTCATATTTGTACTAACTATATTCTGTTCTATTATTTATAACGCCTCTAATCTAAAACTAGCATCATGGAGTCTTAGCACATTGAAAATGATAGGTGGCTTTCAAAAAACTAGTTTGGTACTTCTCGCCTTTTTTCTTGGGGAGGCGTTAAATTTTCATCAACTTAAATGGGTTACAGTACTAAAATTTTATACTGTTCTTTTATGCTTTTCCATACCACTTACGCCATTGCTTTTCAGCATCGACGTTTCAACTATAAATGTGAACACATTTATAAATTCATTCTTCCCTTTTTTAATTAAAAATTATTGGTTTTCAACGATAATTATTTTACTAATGATTTTTCTGACAATATTCAAGCGGAAATCGCAAGAACAAGTTAGCCACCCCGCAGGCGAAGTTGCGGGGCAAGTCAGAATATCTATTGAAGGTCAAGATAATAGCTACGCACTACATGATTTACGAATACGTGCTGCTTCAATTTGAAAAGCTTCTTTTGGGGTTTGATACTTCAAGATACGTCGCGGTAATTGGTTAAGACGACTTTCAACCATTGAAACCGTCTTGGGACCAATCGTATCTAATGAGTGTCCCTTAGGTAAATATCGTCTAATCATGCGGTTATGAGTTTCATTGGTTGCTCTTTCAAAGGAACTATACGGATGGGCATAATAGATGTCAGCTACGCCGTCTAAGACTGCATTCAAGGCTGTGAACTCCGTTCCGTTGTCAGCAGTAACAGATTTAATAAGATCACCAAATTCAGCACAAATTCCCTTAAGTGCATACGATACCGAATCAGCATCTTTGCCTTCAATCAAGCGAACAATATCATAACGAGTTTTACGTTCCGTGAAGGTCAATAATACACTTTCATGTCCACTTCGTTTACCAACTACAGTATCAATCTCAAAGTGGCCAAATTCCTTGCGTTTGTCGACCCTTTTAGGACGTTCCTCAATACTTTTACCAGCTAAACGTCGATGCTTGTTTGACCAGTGATGTTTAGTACGACGGTTAGCCTTCTCCACCAAATCAAGATTACGGATCTCTAACAATTGCGCATCGATATAGTTGTAGAGAGTTTTCGTACAAACCATCTCCGTGCGCTTAAACAGATGTTGTTGGTGGGCGAAGCCGACTGCTGCATCAGGTGACCAATCATCTTGGTGGAAATGATCATCAAAGTAAGCCAGAAAGTTAGTAACAAATTTAAATTTTAGAGGTCGATGACAGCGTTGTCGATTCGTTTGATACCGAACTTGGGCCGTATCAGGCGCATAAACGCTAAAGTACTGTTCTTTACCATTGAGTTTCTTTACCTGTTGAATGCGGCCACGCTTAAGCTCATTATTAATAGTTTGATGACAGACACCAATTTCAGCGGCAATTTGACGAGCAGATTTGCCTGCAGAAAGTAAGCCAGCAATTCTGCCTCGCTCAATTTGAGTTAAATGATGACCCTTTACGTGAGATGTGATAAGCTGTTCTTGCACCAAGACGAAAACCTCTTTCATTGTTTAGTGTGGGAACTTCAATGATACCTGATTTTTTCGTCTTGGTGTCTTTTATTTGGCCACTTTTAAAAGGTGGCTAACTTGATTATAAAATTCGCGGACAATATTCAAGTTAAAACCTTTGAAAATAAAAAACCAAACTGCAAATATTCTTTTTGTCGGTATATTGGCTTTATTATTAGTTGAATCCTTATTACTTACAAATCATCCAACCGCTAATATCACACTTTTAACGGGCTATGCATTTATACTTGGTGTCTACTTGCAAAATTTCTATCAAAAGATTGCAACTCCAAAAACAATAAGGATCATAGTAACCATCTTAGAATTAGTATCCATCGCTTTGGCCATTATTTATCAATCAGAAATAACCTTGATCTTCCTTCCAGTTGTTAGTCTTCTATTCATTTCCAGCTGGTCATCGTCCCTTTTTAACTATGATAAAGGTAATGAAATTTTTTCATCGACTTCGTCAGGCATGATTTTAGGACTTGTTTTGATCTTTTCTAATCCCTTGTCCAAACAGATTTTAACACGTTACTTTTCAGAACAGAGTCCAGCTTTGCTAGCAAACATTTTAAGACACGTAAGTCTCTTTTCTTTTTTCACCATACTAATAGCCATAATATATGCCTTTGTCATTTCCAAAGGCTTATCTTTACGTTTTAGTGGCGTTAAAAACAAATTGATCACTTTACCTGTTTCTATTTTTTTAATCAGTGGTTGCTACCTTATTTTTAATTACTCTCAATTTTATGGGCAGGGGCTTAAGACATTAATTTGGCGACAGAATGGTCAATTATACCTTGGCTTGCTCAACTTTTTTCTAATAACCTTACTGTACTTAATTATCCAAATCATTTTTAATCGATTTTGGTATGCTAATACTTCGTTTGTAATGTTAATGCTAATTTGGAGTTACGCAAATTTTGCAAAAATATCAGCACGTGATGAACCAATCATCGGATCCGACCTTGGATTAATCAAATCTCTTCCAGATATCATAAAAATGGTCAACGTAAAAATAGTCTTACTTTTGCTAGTTGGTCTGATTATTTTAATAATTGGATCAGCCTTTATGCAACGACATTTTTTAAAAGGCAAAATTTATAATTTACCAACAAGAATAATTTTACTGTTTGCTTCAGGCTTTATCTTGTATGGTTTTGCACAGACCGAAAATCAATTGAATTTGATTGCCTGGAAAAACCAAAAACCTACTAACGATAATATTTTCTTTACTGCCTTAAATAACTCAGGCTTTCATGCACATCCTGAATCTTTAGAATATTCTTCAAATAAATTTGGACCTGTTGTAACATTCTTTGGAACCGTAATTATAAAAACGATGGACAAACCAAATAATTACAACAAAAAATCGATTGACAACATTACACAAAAATATCAGGCTTTAGCAACTCAGATTAATAAAACACGAGAAAATAATAGTTTGAATTCACAAACAGTCATTTATGTTTTGAGTGAAAGCTATGCAGATCCAAGAATGGTTCCCTCAGTTAAATTATCAAAAAATCCTATTCCTTATGAACAAAAAATTGAACGAACTAACACTTCTGGACTAATGTACAGCTCTGGTTATGGTGGAGGAACAGCAAATATTGAGTTTGAAGCCTTAACTGGGCTTTCAATGAATAACTTTGATCCTTCTTTAGTCACACCTTATGTATTTCTAGTTCCAAAAGTTAGTAATTTACCGGTAATCACTGACTATTTCAAAACAAAGAATGCTATTCATCCTTATACTGGCACAACATATAATCGAACAACAGTGTTTAAAAAGTTCGGTTTCCAACATTTTTACAATTTTAATGGAAATAAACTTTCATACACAAAAAAGATTGGCAAATCTCAGTACGTTTCTGATGATTCGGCATATAAACAGCTTTTAAAACAAGTTAACTCAACAAAAAAAGGCCAATTTATTCAACTTTCAACAATGCAGAACCACATGCCTTATACTCCTGGAACATATGCAAAAAATGAATATAAGGCTACTGGTAGGCTTACAAATTACAGTCTAAAAAAAGTAGAATCATATTCACAAGGCCTCAATTATACTGATCAAGCGCTTAAGAAACTCATTGGAAGAGTCTCTAAAATGAAAAAACACGTCACTATTGTTTGGTATGGTGATCATTTGCCTGGACTGTATGATGGTCCAATCGTTGCAGGAAAAAATGCCACTAAGTATGATAATCGTTTACATCAAACTAACTATTTTATTTATAGTAATTTCAAGCATCAACCACTTTCGCATACCAAAGTGGTTTCTCCCAATATGTTCACACCAATGGTTTTTCAGCAGACTAATACAAAAGTTTCACCATATATTGCATTATTAACTGAAATAAACAGATATGTGCCGGCTGCCGAAAGAAATAAATTCATGAACAGCAATGGTCAATATATTCCCAAGAATTCACTGTCAGAAAAGTCAAAGAAGTTCTTACAGGATTATAAATTGATACAGTACGATATTACGGCAGGAAAACAATATTCCTTAAAGAATAAAAATTTTATAAAATAAAAAATTAAGACTGAAGCGCAAATTGGAGCATCGAGATTGCCTTAATTTTATAAAAGTCATCAACCCTTTGTAAAATAAAATACCAACTAAAAGACATCAAATATTACATTACTTTTGGATATATGTTTAAAACTGAAAGTTAAACTAAATAATACCGTTCATAATCAAGCTGATTACGAGCGGCATTATTTTTAGTTTCTACGACCTACGCACACTATAGTACACCCACAAGCCTAAAATTAAAAAGAAACCCATGATGGAAACAAAAATTGAAAATAATTGCATGTGAGTTGGAACATACTGTATCTTGAACTCATTTTTTGAAGACGAAGCTCTTACATTCAATAATTTATTTTTATCAACCTTAAACGGTACTTCGCTACCATTGCGTTTAACAACATAATTATTTTTATTATATACGTAGAAAGGTAAAGAAACATCACTCGATTTCCTTTGAACAGGAAGCTTGTATATCATTCCATTTGGAATACTCTTTATTTTTCTCATGGTCATTAACTGGCCATCTGGTAAAATAGCTCTGTGTTGAGCCACATTAGTAAATAGCTTGCTATTCCATTCATTAGAAGCTTCTTTTGTCTCCGGTATATAATCACTACCATAATTATAATTTGCCAATCGAGAATAATTCTTATCGTCAATTTTAAAAAAATGATTTTTATAATTACTAGTAGCTGCATTTAATGTGTAATTCAAAGTTGGAAGTTGTTCCCTTTGTTGAACAAAACTGTATATAGAACTCATATTGAGCATGAGCAGAATCAATGGTAATCCTGCAGCAACCCACTTTCTCTTTTCAGGTTTAAAAATAAATAGTATGACCTGAACACCTAGAACAGAAATAAAAAAGCTTGCAAGAAAAAAACACCGCCATGGAAACTGCATAGCCTTCACAGGTGTATTTTGAAAAATAAACCAGGGAAACAAATTTGTACAAGCCCACAAACTTAATACAGTCCAACCTGTCAACTGTGAAGTTAATTTATTCATCGGTTTGACCCGTAGCAACAAAATTAATATTGCAATTGCTACAATGCCAATGTTATAAACCTCAGGGCGATAAATAGATATACTGTTTGATATTGAATCTTTTAGAACATAAAAGGGATTCAGCGCCTCATTCTGTAATATGCGTGCTACCGGTAATTTCACAGTTGCACTACGAGATGTATACAAAAAGCTGTAAATGAATCCAAAAGATAACACTAGAAATAAAATCATGGCATTTAAGAATCTTAGGATAGTTAGCTTAATATTAGGAATCTTTTTTAAATTAACAATTACCATCAAAACAAAGCAAAAAGCAATCATTAATGCACTCAGCAAATGTGAATAAAGAATTAAGCTCATTCCTAACGCTAAGATTGGCCATTTTTTGGTATTACGAAACATCACTTCATAAAATCCCAAAAAAGCCAATGGAATGAAGGCAATGGCCAATAGCTCTCCAAGGTCAAAACGTGCAAACATATCCGTAAAACGCCATGTTGCAAAAAAGTAAAAGTTAGTAAAAATAAATGCTTGAAAATTTGACCCGGAAAAACTTTTATATGATAAATGTGCAATAAAACAAGTAAGCAAATTTATCAAAATAAAACCATCATATATTGCAGATACCGGGCTTTTAATTAAAATCCTAAGAATAGCAAAAGGATACATAAAAAGATTCGGATAAAATTGATCTACTGCAATTCCGGTCCTATTATATGCATATGTAGAAATAAACGATAAAAGATTATGTCCCTTTAAAACCCCAACAAGATTTTCAACTCTATCAATGTGAAAATGCAAGTCATCTCCCTTAAAAAGGAACCCAGATCTCTTGATAAGTATTATTGAAAAAATACTGATAAAAATGTAAAAAAATACAATACCTAAAGATAGAGAAACACTTCGCATAGATTCCTTTTTAACAACTTCTTTCGTTTGCATGCTTTAAATCCTCCAATTTCAAGTACATCAAATTACACTTTTTATAGTGTATCATACTTTGATAAATAATTTTTCCTCGTCGTTAAATATGGAATACTAATGCAAAATCAAAATGGAAAAATCAACCTCAACTTTTTAACCGCACTTACATTGGCATAACCGTTAATCAGAAACCGATTTCTATTTCTAATAAAAAAAATAAGTAATCTTAAAAGATTACCTACAATTTTTTAAATAAGTAATGGGATTCACCATAAATATTGAAAGCCACTACAATACTAAATAGTTAAGTTACTAGAAGGATTTCATACTACCCTTAAGAATTTCGTAACCCCGATTAGTTAATAGATAGGAACTGCCATCACTCGTAAATTGTAACCCTTCAAATTCGCGTTTAGCCGTGAATTGTGTCGATTGAACATCAGACTTCTTTAGCTTACCCAGCTTGCTAACGGGCACTGAAATAATACTATCGTCGGCAATCATGTACAATCGATTTCGTTTCTTGTTATAAGCAAGTGATTGCGTATGTGTACCAGGACCATACTTCAGGCCTTGCATGACTAAACTAAATTTAACAGATTTAGAGTAAATCTTTCCTTTGTACAGCTTTAAACCATACCCAGCCTGTTTAGAGTCTAAGTAGGCATTGCCATATTTGTCAAAAGCCAAATTTAAACCAGAAGCCACGTAACTATATTTACTCTTCAAGCGAAAATTGATTTTTTTATCCACTTTTAATGTACTAATTTTAACTTGTTGGACATTGGCATATGTTGATACGTGATTGCCAGAACTTGTATTTGTACCCAAGAACCACAAATGTGAAGGATCTTTGGGGTTAAATGCCAAAGATTGGCCATGGCCAAAGCCTTTAAACTTTGGACCGACTTTGATCGCTGCCAAAACTTTTTTATAGGTCGCATTTTTATTTTGAACTGGATATTTTTTTGCATTTGCATTGTAGTATGTTGCGCGCCGAATCATATCCATCGTACCAGACTTCATAGCTCCTAACGCCCGCAACGCCTTCAGATTATAACGAGTAATCCAGCCATATGATCCGCTAGTATTGAAGACATAAGCCGTATCTGCACTTGTCATTACCATACTTTGTGGATTTGACCAACTTAACCCTTTCCATTTAGTCACAGGTAAAAAGTAATTAGATTTAAAATCAACAACTTTATTGCTTTTTTTTGAATTATGCTTAATGGAGTCAGGTGTCATCTGAAAATGTGAATTATTATTGTATCCTGAAGCCGTTGAATACGAAAAGTTCTGTTTCAAGAAATAGTTAGAATTATTTAAATACTTGAACTTACTACAATTATATGAAGACAATGCGTTACTCTTTTGTGTATACGTGGCCGCCATTACTGCTGAAGTACTACCAAGTAAAGTCAACGCAGTAGCCATTGAAATAAATAACTTTTTAACAAATTTTCCATTCAAAACAATCAATCCCCTTATATTAATTAATCGTTTTTATTATAGCACTGAATAAAAGGAATTATTGTTCGACTGGTACATTGTTATCCTTTAAAACCAACTTAGTATCTTCATTTCCTTTAAGGATGGCAAATAAATGTTTGTTTGGCACATCACATACTTCTCCCAAATCAATTTCAAATCCGTTATCAACCGTAACAAGCCCAGTCAATCGATCTGAAATAAATTTTCGAATTGCTTGCGAAACTTGATCATGCTGATTCGTCTTTTCAACCGCAGCACTCAGTGTAAATCCTGTTTTGACATAAGATTCGATCATACTTACTTGCGCTAATGTATAATATGAATATTTTCGATGCTTACGTTCCTCAATACCATCATCAGGCGAAATATATCCTTTTTTCTCCCAATAACGTAACTTACGTTGAGAAACACCAGTAGCACGCGCAATGTCGCCAATTCCAAGCAAAAAATTATCTTTTTGCATAATTTTTTTCATGCGGCCTATAAAATCTTTATCAATTTCCATTCTCATCTTCATAACTCCCTATATGTTAGCTTTGAATTCCTTTTCATTTCTGTAATCTTACCTGACATTCATTATATATTTATTTACACTGTTGTCAAATAAGTTGACAAAAATAAGTTTATGACCTATATTATTCAACGTACATTTTTTAGATGAAAGGAAGAATTAACAAATGGGAACAGCAATAGATGAAAATGGAAAACCATATAACCGAACTTGGTTGATTGTGCTCCTTTTAGTTGGATCATTCTGTACGGTATTAAATCAAACAATTTTAACTACCGCATTTCCAACTTTAATGAAGGCTTTTGATATTAATACTTCAACGGTTCAATGGTTAACTACTGGTTTTATGATGGTTAACGGAATTATGATTCCAATTAGTGCGTGGCTAACTTCACGTGTAGATTCAAAGAAATTATACTTAGGCGCAATGACTACCTTCTTAATAGGTACCATTACATGTTATATTGCCCCTAACTTTGGGACTTTGTTAACAGGTCGATTGATTCAAGCTTTAGGTGTTGGAATTACAATGCCATTACTTCAGACATTGATGCTCACTATCTTCCCAGCAAACAAACGTGGTACTGCCATGGGATTAGCTGGCTTAGTAATTGGTGTTGCACCAGCAATCGGACCAACCCTATCCGGATGGGTTATTGATAACTATAGATGGCGGACGTTATTTGGAATGATTATTCCAGTTGTCATTGTCGTTATCATCGCTGGTTTTTGGTTGATGAAGAGTGTTCTTCCAACTAAGAAGAGTAAGCTTGATTGGTTATCTGCTGGTCTTTCTACCCTTGGATTCGGTAGTTTACTCTATGGATTCTCAAGTGTTGGAGACAAAGGTTGGGAAAGTCCTACTGTCATTACCACTTTAATTGTCGGTGTAATTGTTATTATCCTCTTCGGATGGCGTCAATTAACAATGGAACATCCATTCTTGAACCTCCGTGTTTTAAAAGTTCCAGAATTTTCAATTTCTGCCCTTTTAAGTTCTGTTTCTATGATGGCCATGGTTGGTGTTGAAATGGTGTTACCACTTTATCTCCAAATTGTTCGTGGCGACAGTGCTTTTGACTCTGGCCTTACCCTATTACCCGGAGCTTTAATGATGGGTGTTATGAGCCCAATTACGGGACGTGTGTTTGATAAAATTGGTGCCAAGCGCTTGGCAATTACCGGGATGTTCCTCTTAACAATCGGAACACTTCCGTTTGCCTTTATTACTAAGACCACGCCCGTACTTAATTTAATTGTTTTGTATACAATCCGGATGTTCGGAGTTGCAATGACAATGATGCCTGTTACAACCGCTGGTATGAACGCTCTGCCACTCAATATGATGAGTACTGGGACTGCCGTTAATAACACAATTCGTCAGGTTGCTTCTTCCGTTGGAACTGCAATTTTAATTAGTATTTTAACAAACGTAACTAAATCTGATATGCCTGGAAAAGGATTGCTTAAATCCGAACCACTTGCTTACAAGAACAGTGCCATTTCTGCAACCCTAAGTGGTTACCATGCTACCTTCTGGGCCGCCATTGCCTTTTGTGTATTAGGTCTAGTTGTAGCATTCTTTGTTAGTGGTCGGAGCCCGCGCTCGATCAAACCAGAAGCTGCTGATGGAGGTGACAAATAATGATAATTTATAGTATTGTTATTGCAGCCATCCTATTGTTCATTAGTATGGCTTATATTCCAAGTGCCACATGGAGAAACATCTTAAGTCCCATCTTTGCCGTAATTATCATCCTTTGTGCAGTCTTCATGGTTCGAAATGATCGTGAACATTACGGGATGCACAAGGTTGATACTACACAGACAAGCGATCTCGTTTCCGTTTCCCCTTCTAAAGAAATGAAAATGTTGCTTTATCAACCAGTTGGAACAGCTGGTAAAGAAAAAGTTTATATTTACAAAAAGAACGTGAGCCAAAAGAAACCAACTACGACTAACCCAGATCCTAGCAATACTACCAACACAGTTAAGACCGTTTCTGGTACCCCAACAGTTAAAACAACTACGACGCGTTGGGAATACAAGAACGATGCCTATCGATTCTGGTTTGGAATTGCTGGTAATGGTCACAAGCTCATTCGTCATCACAATACCTTTAACATTAACAAGGATTGGTTGACCTTAAGTAGTGCCCAAGCTAAAAAGCTTCAAAAACTCGCCAAGGAGAATCAAGCAAAAATGAAAAACGAAGGCAAGCAATATGTTGGAGCTCAGGTAAAACAAACAGTCACAGCAGCTATGAAGAAGAATCCAAAGATGTCTGCGGCTGATCAAAAATCCCTACAACAGGCAACTGTTAAAAAAGCAACGGCTGCCTATCAAAAACAAGCAACAGCTAAGATGATTGCTGAAGCTAAGAAGTGAAATTACCTTTAAAACATTTAAAAGCCACCTGGTGGTTTCGAACAACGTACTTGTTGTTTCGAGATACCAAGTGGCTTTTTCTAGTAAAATTATTTGATATTCGTTGAATTGCTAATAGAATGCAATTTGATGATCTGAAAAAGCTTAGCCCGTAATGAATCAACTATAAAAGCAACTATAATAACTAACGCAATACAGACAAGCCCATATAGTGGTACCCAAAACTGATCTTGAAATTTATAAGTCTGAAAGATATGATCCCACACGAAATGTCTTATGAAGGGGTTATCTGTCAACAGATAAGCTGAAAATACTGTTTTGGCTATTTTATTTATAATCGGGCTATAAAATTTTTTTGAACGTAAAACAATAAGAAAAATAGCAGCGGCACCAACAAAGCCTAATAGTTTATCGGTGAAATGAACACTGTTTGAACCATAGCCCATATGATAGAGAATGACCATTGATAACATCTCAAGTATCCAAATAATTATAATAGTCGCATGTAATCTCCAAGTTTTAATCGGCTTTAGTTTATCTTGATATTTACGCAAAAAAGTACCGATAAAATATACCACTATGAACGAAGCCAAATAATCCGACATCGTACCGTTTCGAAATAAGGATAAAGTATCAAATAACAGTAATGTAAATAGCAAAGCTAAATGCCCTCGAAAATCCAGTTGTACCGATACAATGTTTAAAAACGGAATTAATAATACAAGCATTATGTAGGCAGTAACAAACCAATACTCTTGACTGATAAATGGGAATAACGCTTTAATAACATTTTCAAAGCTTGGTTGCATTATATTTAACGCCCAAGTAACGACAAAAATCAGAATGGAGTAAAACCAAACTTCTTGCATAGTTACAAAACTATGTTTTAATTGCTTTTTTTCGTGTTCAATTGGATCAATATTTTTTTTTACCGAAAAGTAACTTGTGATCAGCACAAACGCATAGGCTCCAAATTTTCCTAATGGCTGATAGATCATAGTTAATGCATAGCTAAAAAGTCCATGATGCGATGTATCCCATTCGCTCCAAAGTGAAAAATGGGAAAGCAAAATAAATACAATAGACACAATACGGAGAAGTTCAATATTCGAATTTCGTTTCATATATAGTAAAAACTCCTTGTTATTATTTTGATAACATAAAAAAACAGACGTCAACAAGCGTCTGTTCCAGTATATCACTCAGCATTCATATCGATTGAATTATTTTTGGGGGGGATCTACTACAGCTTTCCTCTTCAAAAGAAAGTACACAAATATCATTAGAATAAATAAAGCCGTGATAAACGCTCCAATTAATTTACCAGGTGTTCTATAAACTAATTTCAGATTCACTACATTTTTGTGCTTATTTGGAACAACTCCTATAAATGCATTATTCACTTTAATAATTTTTGCATTTTTCTTATCAATAGTCGCTTTCCAACCTTTAGAGTATGGAATTGTAGTTTCAATTATGCCACTGCTTTTTGTTTTAATTCTAGTATTTAAACCATTGTTAAAGTAGCTAACCTTTTTATTTGATTTTGTTAACTTAGAAAACTTCTTTGTGAGTGAATGGGCATCAAGTTGAATCATTTTAATGCGGAATTTGTACTTACCGGGTTTTTCAAAACGGAGAGTAATATAATCGTTTTTGTTTTGAACGCCACCCATATTCACAACACCGGTAGTTATTTTTTTATAAAAGCTTAATCCTCCAGGATCATTAAAACCCGGCTGCGCTAATCTCTCTCTTTTGTTATTCATTGAGAACAACATGGACCAGGTATTCCTGTCACTACTTGAATTGTTAATGATATTTCCAAAGTTTTGATATCTTTTTAGGACTGATCTTTTCCCAGGTTCATAAGGCTCAAAACTTATCTTCGAAATATCCAAGTGCAATTCATTTTGCTGTTGCAACAAGCCTTTAGGCAATCTTAATTTCAAACTAGTATTACTCTTATTTGTATTATACGATATAACATTGGTTTTATTTTTGGAAAAGGAAACTACCTTGCTTTTTCTTTTGGCGGTTCCAAATTGGTGTAATACTGTTCCACCATTATTTGAGATCGATCCATGCTTCAAATCAGCAGGATCATTCACAGCTGCTGTGTACGCTAACCCAGCTTCTTTTACAGAAGGTAATTCTTTATTATAGGAATGCATATCTTGCAAATTTGACTGCCAAAAAGCTATCGGTAAAGACGAAATAGATTTGTGAAAATATATATTTTTTTGATAAAAAGTTGCCTTTTGTTCATACCCGTTAATTGCATAATTTGGAGAATTATTTATATAATATTGAACGCCCAAATATCTTAATAAAGTACTTCGACTATCCAAATGAGTCAATGGAACTAAGTTAGTACCATTAAGTATTTGCATATCAGATCCAAAATTAGTCAAGCTTTTGCTCTGAATTGAATAATAAGAGTTAATATAGCTGTATGGAGAGACAAGAGAGGCATTTTGCGAAATTACAGAAATTGGTGATTTCACGCCAATCGCCGACATCACCCTAGTATTAGTTTTTACATTTTTTTGATTATTATAGAATGGATTTCTTATAGACATTTTAGCCTGTCTAAATGGTAATAATTCTCTGCTTAGATTTCTTCCTCTGGGGTAAAAACTAAAAGATATCCAAATAATCGAATTAAGCATAACAACAAGGATGAATATTCTCGACCATTTTTTTCCAATATGATTTTTCATCAAGAGTATTAACAAAAGAACAAATAAAAATGCCAATGACAAAATATCTGCTGTCGCAGTTCCAAGTATTGAATCCACTAACGCAACATAAAAAGAAACTATCACACATGAATAGAACCAAAGTTTCTTTTCTTTATCACTAATTTTTGATAAATCGTCGATAAAAAATACAACTGATAATGCAAACGGAAATGTTAATAGGAAGGTCCAACGATTTGACGGAAGCGAAAATCCATTAAATATTGAAGCGAACACCGGTAATAAGAGCATTACTGTAGCAGCTATATAAATATATACGAGTTCTCTATATTTCCTGTAGTTAAAGATAACATGAACTATTGCAATGAAAACTAATGAGCTCCCTATTGAAGTGAGCCAAAATAAGTTAAATTTATTCCCACCAATAAGCAAACTCGGCAAATTTAAATAATAGCTCAAAGGATATTTTATGAGTTTAAAAATTCCAGATATACCCTCGGATCTTCCGGAATTTAACATACCAATCAATTCAGGGATAACCAGCCACGCCGATAAACCTACGCCCAGTATGGACGCACCACTAAATCTAGCAAGAATTGTAAACGATTCTTTTTTTATTTTTTGGAAATTTATTGCATAAAGCAGTATTACATATAGAAGTCCTCCAGTAACAAACATATATGCAAAATACAGATTATTTAATAGTATGAGCATGACAGTTAAAGCAAAAGGCATAATTTGTTTGCTAAAAAACAAAAGATTAATACTGTAAACAAATATTGGTAATAATATTAATATATTCAGAAAGAAAGGCTGATATGTTACCGAAAACAAAGCAAATCCACTAGATATATAGCAAATTGTGCCTGCCAGAGTGCTCACAAGTTTTCGATGTCCCATTTTCCATGAAATAATAAGAAAACTCAGACCAACAAAATACAACCTCAAAAGACTAACTATCTGAAAGCCTTTCACAAAAAATCTAGTCGGAAATAACGCGGTTATGTATGCAAACGGATCCCCCATAACATAAAATCCGAAGTGCTGAATTATATCTCCCCCAAGACCAATTTTCCAAGACCAATATTGAGGGTGTAAGGGATCCTTAAAAAAACGTAAAAGTAATTTGTGAAGTTCGTAATTTATTGGCACATGTTGTTGAATGACGTCATGATTTGAGAGTAAAGAAAGACCCAAAAAATAGAAAATTCCATAAGTCAATCCGATAATGATTAGAAAAACTAATGTATATTTCCAAAAAATTCCCTTTTTGGCTCTTCTATCTTCAGAATGCATCTTTTACCTCCAAGAAACTAATCTATTTAAATTGTTGCGCCTTGTTCTGAGTCTTTGTGTAAGTTGGATGCATAAGTACACTAGGATCAGAAATACTCTTTGTAATGGAATGACCTGAAACAGTCACAAGAGCAAAGAACACCATTATAACAGCAGCAACACCAATCAGCCACTTGGTTAGAGTGGTCATCTTAGTCGGTAAAACTTCTGAATAAAAGTTTTTATGAACTTTGCGTGCAGCCTCATGCTCACTAGTACCATGATCTTCTTGCTCTTTTTGTACTATTGACTTTTCATAAGCATCAATATCAAAATCTAATTGTAATTGTTTTTTATCTTTTTGATATTTACTGCGTTCTGCTGATGTTACTTTTTTAAAATCTGAAGAAAACTTGCGATAGTCATTTACATTTTTCTTAGTATCGCCAATTTCTCGTAACTCTCCAAAATGAATCCATGCTACACGATCACAAAGCATTTCAACCTGTTTAAGGGAATGACTTACAAAGACAATTGTTTTTCCTTCTTTTTTAAATTCTTGAATCTTTTTCAAACATTTTTGATAGAAAGTATCGTCACCAACTGACAAAGCTTCATCAATAATTAAAATATCAGGATTAATATGAACAGCAATCGCAAACCCTAAACGAGAGCGCATACCTGAAGAATAGTCCTTTACCGGCTGATTAATAAAATCTCCGATATCAGCGAACTCAATGATATCTTCCCGGACAGCAGCGATTTCTTCGAAAGTCAAGCCTTGCATCAATCCTTTAAGCCGAATGTTCTCTAATCCAGTTAAGCTCCATTTCAAACCAGCACTAATTGCTACAATTGAGGTATCACCCTTAACGTCAACAAATCCTGTTGTTTGCGGTATAATTCCTGAAATAATGTTGGATATTGTTGATTTTCCTGAACCATTAACACCAATAATTCCAAGTGCTTCTCCCTGATGAACCTCAAGACTAATTCCTTTAAGAGACCAAAAGTGAGGAACCTCATGACGCTTTTTAAGGCTAAAAAAAGTTTTTAATTTATCATTTTTGCTTTGATATAAATCATACTCTTTAGTAACATTTTCCAATTTGATTTTATAGTCTTCAGACATTATAAATTTTCTCCATTCTATCTAAATCAAATCCACGAAGTTTGCACGGAACTTGTTGTGCAAGAAAGTCCCAACAGCCATTACAATAAACACAAACATCCAAAATACTATTGTAATTGTCAGATTAGGTTCTTGCCAAACCCATCCACGATTTAGCATCGATTCACGCATTCCGTTAATAATGTAATAAAAAGGATTCAATTCAAGGATTCGAATTAAAATAGCAGGGAAATTAGATGTTGCAAAGTTAAAAAGTACCCCACTCATATAAAATAGCATCCGTAAAATAGACTGCAACGTAATTTGCCAATCACGAATTAAAACGGTAACGGTTGAATTGAAAATTCCTAACGCGTACATCAAAGCAATCATACAAACAAAATAATAAAGAAATTGAATCCAAGAAAACGTTGGCATCATATGGTTACAAAACATTAAGAAAATTGAAAAAGCAAGCATTGTCCAAAAACTGGCAAGATTACCCACAATCTTGATAGAAGGTAAAACGCTCACTGGAAATTTCATTTTCGAAACTAATCCAACTTGTTGATAGACACTTTTGGAAGCATCTAAAACCGTTTTATTCATATACAACCAAGGTGTAATTCCCAGGACCATCCAAGGCAAATATGGTACACCGGGCATTGGATCACCACGACGCAAGGCAACCCCAAACACTAAATAGTAAATTCCGATTTGAATTAGCGGATTCAAGAATTCCCATGCTAATCCTAAATAGTGACTTTGATAAGTTGCCTTATCATCAAATTTTGACATTCTTTGAATAATTTTGAAATTGGAAAATTGTTCAGAGATTATCTGAAACATCGTATGCATTATCCTAACCCCTTATTCTTTAATCGTTTCTTATTTCACATTCTGATAGTATAGTCGTTTAATTGAAAAGCGTCAATTTGTGTTTCAAAACCTTTCATACTATTTAAACATTTCCATAATAGAACTAGTCAGATTATGAAAAACCATAGTCTGACTAGTTTTCTTCCTATAACATCTAATCTAATATATTAGCTTTGGATTCAACATCCTCCATACGAATCCAAGCATTTTTCCCAAAATCAGTCTTATTTTCAATTTCAATCCAAGTATTTCCAACTTCGTTTTTACGAATTGGATCACGTAGCTTCGCTTGCATTTTTGTTGAATAAGAATCTGCTAATTTGTAATTATAGTTTGAAATAAACTTTGCTTGTTTCGTTTCTGGAATAGCTGACCATAATTGAGTTCCATCTTTAATTGTTATCTTCTGTAAATCATTTCTCTTTTCAGACACTTCATATTGTTCATCTCTTAGCACGTATTCAACCAACGTTTGTGTTGAATTGCCGTTCTCCCAAGAAGCAAATTTATCCAAGAATGCACTATAAGTTGATGTGTGGACGTATTTATCTGGGCTATTTAACATATCTTTTAACACTGGAATTAACTCTTCATTTGTTTTCACAATTGGGCCAGGAACCGTTTTTTGATAATCGATATAGAATCCACGAATGTCACCCGCATATTCGTCAAGATCATAAGCAAAAAACAAAATTGGTCGCTTAAGGTTGGCAAAGTCAAACATAACTGAGGAGTAATCGGTGATTAAGACATTCGAAATAAGATATAAGTCCGTAACATCCTCATAATCACTAACATTTAATACACGTTCTCCATAACTAGATAGGTCAAGTTGATTAGCAATTAAATAATGAGTCCGAATCAAAATAACTGTATTCTCAGGTAACTTCTCTAAAAGCTGATCTAAATCCAAATGTAATTTTGCACTATATTCATCTACGTGAACATACTCATTATCACGCCAGGTTGGGGCATATAAAACAACCTTTTTATCCTGACTAATTTCAAGGGCCTCTTTTATCTCACTTACCTGGCTATCTGTATAGTTATATAACATATCGTTTCTTGGATAACCGCTACTAATTAATTTAGTGAACGGTTTTCTAAACGCACGTTGCATAATATTATAAGAATATTCATTTGGAGCAACCAAATAATCCCAACGTGCAGAATCTCGAATAACTTGTTTATGGTAACTTCGTTGTGTCACTCCTGGCATTGTAACGTTCTGCACATCTGTTCCAATTGTCTTCAAAGGTGTCCCATGCCATGTTTGAATTAATTTAGCATCACGTGGCTTAGCCCAACGGAACGGACGCCGTGTGTTTGTAAACCAGTATTTGGCCTGCGCCTGTTTTAAAATGCCTTTATACCCAAAACGCACAACGTAAGGAATTCCATGAGTCTTGAAGTAATCGACATTTTTTCGATTAACATTCCAATAAAGTTTGTACTCTGGATGAGTTCGTTTTAGATATTCGTAAATTGCCTTTGGACTATCAGAAAACTGCGTTCCAAAAAAGCTCTCTAAAATAATGATATTTTTTTTCTTCAGTACTCGACTCAAAACATTCAAAAGGTCTGATTGAAAGTCATTTAGTTGCAACATTCGCAACACTTTATTTATAAACAAATGATGCACAATTGAATCCTGCGTTTCAGGTCGTAAACTCAGCATCTTTTCAGAAACAATTTTGCTTGCATCCCCATTACGCCCATACGTGCAGAACTTATCATAAAACCAGTCAATTTTAGATGCATAATTAGCCGTTAAATCATGGAAGTTTTGCAACCACTTTATAATTTCATCTGTAGTTTCCACGACTGGTCCTGGAACCGTTTGGTCATAATCAAGATAAACACCTCGATTATCGCCATTTAAGTACCAATCCTTATCATAAGAGAAGAAAATCATTGGCCGCTTAAGGTGTCCGTAATCAAACATTACCGAAGAATAGTCCGTGATCATTACGTCACTGATAAGATATAAATCAGCAATATCAGGATAATCGCTCACATCCCAAACAAACCCCTGGTGATCAACAAATGACATAGAATGAGCCACAAAATAATGCAACCGTACAAGAACAATGTACTCATCACCCAATTTTTCTTTGAGTTTATCTAAATCTAACTCAAAATCAAATCCACTATCATCGTTGTTCCTGAACGTTGGGGCATACAAAACTACCTTCTTATCCAACGGAATATGAAGATTCTTTTTTACATTTTCAATATAAGCCGAATTATTATGTTGATAAAGCGCATCATTTCGCGGAAAGCCACTTTCTACAATTTCGTGTTTAAAATCAAAAGCATGGGTAGCAGTATCAGCCATGTACTTTGAAGGTACCGTTAAAATATCCCATCGGTTATTCCGAATAGCAAAATTTCTTTGTACTCCAGCCGTCGCATTCTTAAAATGAGGTTCATCAAAGCCCATCGTTTTCATAAAGGTCCCATGCAATGTTTGAACTTCAATTTGTCCAGATCTCTTCGAATATTGATTTGGAAAATTCGTATTTTCAACAAAATACTTAGCCCTTGCCATGTAGTACCAATATTTAAATCCTAATCGTTTGACCCGTTTAGCCTTACCCTCAATTGGAATTTGATCATTAGTTAAAATCCATACAAATTTAAGCTCTGGATGATTTTTACGCAAATAGTCATAAATTGCCTTGGGACTACCATTAAAGTAATCACCCCAGTAGCTTTCAAATACAACCATTTTTTTATTGATTGGGAGCATCCGCATCATTGGATAAAGGATTGAATAATTGATTCCCCTCTGAAGCTTGGAGCGATCCATCCCAAAAGTGGTTTGTACTGTATGAAATTCCAAAAAACCATTGTTTGTGCACTGAAGATCAAACGTAAAGTGTTTATTCGTATAAGTATCAAGCTGATCACTAACTGCTTTTAAATCTATAACTCGAATGCGTTTCTGCGTCTCACCATATGCAACTACTAGGTAAACGCGATAATTACCAGATAAAACTTTTAAATTATTTGCCGCCACAAGTGGAATTTGAACATTAAAACAGCCATCCTCTACAAATTTCACTCTCCCAATTGACAGGTAGCGACTCTTCTTATTACTACTCAATAATTCAACGGATCCAGAATTTCCAAAATTTTCTTCATTCGAAGAAGCCGGAATATTCACTTTCATCTCAATAGCAAGATTGGTTCCCGTTTTAATCCAATTAGCACTTTTTAATTCTGCAAAAGGAACCTCTTGCATCAACCAAATTCCATCTGTACTGTTATAAGAAATAAAAACATCATAATCTTTGCCATGAATAATCTCTGTTTGGCGAGAATAATCCATTGCATAACTTTCTGGAACGTTTGTTTCTGCATCAATCAACACCAAATGTTGCATATTACCACGATATTTTTCTAATTCTTCACCGGATACAAGAAACTTTATCTGATGATCCGTATTCTTCTCAAGTTGACCAATATTTTCATCATTAATTTGTAAAGTTGGTTTTATGATGTTACTACAATCGGTAAAAGTAAGTAAAATTCCGTCATCACGACCAATTACATTCGTTAATGCAGTTATTTGGCTCTTACTTTGGTCCCGGGTTGAATTACTATTCAACATTTTTTGTACAACAAATGTCAAATCCCAATGACGATTATATCTTTGAATTAAATTAAGCCTTAATTTTGAATTAATAACTGAAGCTATTTTTTGGTTTCCATGAATAGGCTGTCCCGCAAAGGACTCAAACTTTTCTCCATGATACTGAAGAGTGATCTGAATTTTCCATGTCCCGTTTCCTAAAGTCGTCAGAGCGTCTTGAACATTAAAGGCAGCCTTATATGCGCTATATGGTGCATCCTCTTTTTTTAGATGGATATTACTAATGGATCGAACACGATTTATGCTAATCGCCATTTTTTTATTGGTATCAATATTAACTAAATTGGCAGTAATATGTTCGTTTAAGTTAGAAGGCGTTAACCAAATACGATGCAATTTTATAGACTTAGGATGAATATATCCTTCAATTTGAATTGTATCTTCAGTCGGCTGTGAGACTCTTTGAATCGTATTTTTAACATCAGCCCCTGAAGTAGCAGTGTGTGCCCGTTTCCCCCAGAAATGACGAACAAAACGCTTTGCAATGCTTCCTTTAAACCCTGAGTACGAATAACGTTTTAATTCATCAAAGTTTCCTTCTAAGAGAGCCCGATACTGTAACTGCATTTTAACGGAAAGTTGTTCATACAGATTACTCTTCAAAAGGCCCCAATTACGCAGAAAAATATAGGTTGCCCGTTGAAAATCAAAAACAAAATCATCATCCGCATCCGCAATATCATCCATAAACAGCGGAATATCAATCATCAATACTTTCACGTAAAAAGTATCGAGAATTCGCTGACTGACATGAGCTTTTAAAAAGTAATCACGAACCATATTGAGAATTTTGAGCCGATCACCGTATGGTTTCATTGCATTTTTAACTTGGGTAATAGACTTACTATCCCCATCTCGCCAACGCCAACGGTACACAACATTAGAAAGGATATCAATACTACTTTCATGACTGGCAATAACAAAAGCCCGCATAACAAACGGAATATCTTCATATAACATATTTGCTGGAAATGTCATGTTGTGCTCTCGTACCATAGGTAAACTATATAATTTATTCCAGCTTGTAGAGTCGTAAACTAATTCTGGATTTCTTTCAAGATCGGTTTGCTGAATCGTGTCCGAAATTGCTTTTTTATGTAAATAAGAAGGCTTATCCCTAAATTTATCAAAGCGTCTCACAAATCCAGTAGCAACTTGTGACCCGGTCATCGCTACCGAATTAATAAGATCTCGATAAGCGTTCTTTGGGACAATATCATCGCCATCAACAAATGCAATGTAGTCTCCCTTTGCAATTTTCACGCCTCGGTTACGGGTGTCGCTTAATCCTAAGTTTTGTGGGTTGTGATACGCATGAAAATTTTCATAACGTTCCCCATATTTATCCACAATATTTTTAGTTTTATCATTATCGGTCGAACAATCATCGATCATAATGATTTCGACTAACTTATATGTTTGATTTGCAAGTGAATCTAAGCATTCCTCCAAATAGTCTGCAACATTATAACAGGCCACAACAACGCTTAGCGCAATTGATTTAGACATTTTATTAACCTACCTATTCTTTCCCGTTCTATAAACATTAGTAATATTAGCATGCTGGCTAGTTCCATACAATGGAGAATACACTAAAACCATCGTCATATTATTTCGGTATCTTTTCTTCCATCTCACTCTCACTCATTACTTCAACCTCAAGTGTCTGCGCTTTCGTCAGCTTACTACCAGCATCGATCCCTGCAATTAATAAATCGGTTTTTTTAGATACCGAGCCGGTCACATTAGCACCTAAGTTTTCTAGCTTTTCTTTTAACTCTTCTCGAGTATAATTTTCGAGTTTACCAGTCAAAACAACCGTTTTATCATTAAAGTAATTATCTTCAACCTGAGCGGCAACCGGACCATTATACGTCATGTTTACACCCACGGACGCCAAATCCTCAATAGTCTTTTGGGCAGCCGTACTTTGGAAAAAGGTTACGATGTTGGCTGCTAAGATTCCACCAACCGCGTTAATTTCCGTAAGCTCTTCTTCTGAAGCCTGTTCCAATTTATCCATAGTTAAGAAATGTTCAGCCAAGATTCGGGCCATCTTCGTTCCAACCCCAGGAATTCCAATACCATTTACCAATCGCTCTAATGAGTTCTGGCGACTGTTGGCAATTGCTTCCAATAAACTATTAATTCGTTTTTCTTTAAAATTATCTAACTTAGCCAATTCATCAGGATCCAACGAATATAAATCAGCAAAGCTTCGTACTAATTTGTGATCAAAGAACACTTGGATCAAACGTGGTCCTAAACCATTAATATTCATCGCATTTCGTGATCCAAAATGCTCCAAACGGGCCACAATTTGAGCTGGGCAATCTGGATTAATGCAACGCAAGGCCACTTCGCCATCTAAATGAACCAAATCACGGCCACAGGAAGGACACTGAGTAGGAATCTCTAGCACCTGACTCTCAGCTGACCGTTTATCCAAAATCACTTCTGTAATTTCTGGAATTATATCGCCAGCTTTATGTAATTTCACTGTGTCACCAATTCGCACACCCTTGGCGGCAATCTGATCCACATTGTTCAGAGTTGCCCGCGCAACAGTTGATCCTGCCAATTGCACTGGATCCATAATTGCGGTGGGCGTTACCACGCCGGTTCGTCCAACGGTCCACTCAATCTGACGAATCACAGTTAAGGCTTCTTCTGGAGGAAATTTATAGGCGATTTCCCACCGCGGAACTTTAACGGTATGGCCAAGCTGATTTTGTAAATCCAACTCATTTACTTTAAGGACAATGCCATCAATCCCATAAGCTAACCGATCACGCTGGTCTTGATACTCATCAATAAATTGCCAAACTTCATCAAGATTTTGACAAACTCGCTGAGTTGGATTTGTATTAAATCCTAGTTCTGCTAAAACGTTGATGGCATCGTGTTGCGTGGTAACTTGTAAATCACCGAACGTGCTGATGGTATAAATGAATGTATCTAAATTACGAGCCTTAGTCACTTTTGTATCTAATTGTCTTAAACTCCCGGCGGCTGCATTTCGCGGATTGGCAAAGACAGCCTCTCCACGTTCTTCTTGTTGTTTATTTAAATCTGCGAAAGCCTGCTTTGGCATATAACACTCGCCACGAACCTCAATCGAGACTGGTTTGGTAAGCGTTTGGGGAATCGATGTAATGGTCTTTAAGTTCTTCGTGATATCCTCACCGATTGTACCATCGCCACGCGTTGAGCCTTGCACTAACTTACCATTCTCATAAACTAGCGAAATTGCCAACCCGTCAATTTTTAATTCCACATTATATGGAACCGGATAACCGACATTTTTTTGGATTCGATTATCAAATTCGACAAGCTCATCTTTCGAAAAAACATCCCCCATGGATAACATGGGAATGTCATGATGCACTTTTGTGAAGCCACTAAGCACCTCACCACCCACACGCTGGGTAATCGAATCTGGCGTCACGATCGATGGAAAGGCCGCTTCTAGATCCTGTAAATCACGATATTTTTCATCATAAACATGATCTTCCACTTCAGGATTATCTTTCGTGTAATAATCTGAACTCCATTGGTTTAAAGTTTCCCGCAACTGTTGTGCGGTGTCACTTGCCTCTTGCTCAGAATATTCAGTAATCAGTTTTGGTAAAGCCATCTTATTTCCTCCAACTATGGTAATGCAATGTCGAGTTCTACCGGACAGTGATCTGATCCAAAAATTTCATTATGGATTTTTGCACCTTGCAACTTTGTTTGTAAATCATTGGACGTAACAAAGTAATCAATTCGCCAACCCGCATTATTATCACGAGCATGGAATCGATAGCTCCACCACGAATAAATATCAGCCTTATCAGGATAGAAGTAACGAAATGTGTCGGTAAAACCACTATTTAGTAATTGCGTGAACTTTTCGCGTTCTTCATCCGTAAAGCCCGCATTGTGATGATTAGTTTTATCGTTTTTTATATCAATTGGTTCGTGGGCAACGTTTAAATCACCGCAGAAAATAACAGATTTCGTTTGCGCGAGCTTGTCAACATACTGCCGAAATGCATCATCCCACGTCATCCGGTAATCTAAACGTTTTAGTTTCGTTTGTGA
The DNA here is from genome assembly GCF_002982135.1 of Pediococcus inopinatus. Lineage (NCBI taxonomy): Bacteria > Bacillati > Bacillota > Bacilli > Lactobacillales > Lactobacillaceae > Pediococcus > Pediococcus inopinatus. The sequence goes on from NZ_CP019981.1 coordinate 1,642,847, forward strand.
ATTTGGCGTGTAATTAGTGATCATGTAAAAATCTGGATACTCTAAGGTGATTAACCGTCCTTCGTGATCGTGGATATCAACATCCATGCCATATTTTACGCTGAGTGGCTTTGTTTTGGTGAAAATAGCCGTTCCTGAATAACCTTTGCGATCCGCATAATTCCAGTATTGATAATAACCGGGCAAATCCAGCTCAAGCTGACCTTCTTGCATTTTTGTTTCTTGAATACAAAAAATATCGGCATCAAGCGTTTTAAATGATGTCATAAAGTCGTGGGTCACGGCGGCCCGAATTCCATTGACGTTCCAAGAAATTAATTTCATGGTTTTAATTACCTCTTTAAATAGCTTTAACAACTCTATGCTTAGAATTATACCATTTTGCTTGGATTTTCTTAAAGTTATCCTTGTTCTTTTGTAAAACTTCAGGAATAAACAAAAAAAGTTCCGAAGAAAATATTTCAATTTTCTTCGGAACCAATTTTAAAAATTACATATCTTTCAAAATTTCAGACAAGGCTGGTTGACCAAAAATATTGTACGTTTTCTTAAATCGGTCAATCGTTGCCTGATCAAACTGATCTGGATCCAAAGGCATAAATGAGGTATCGACGGGATCCACATTTTTAATCTTGGCATCTACCACAATTGGACGCGTATTTCCAGACTTTTGTAATTCATCAATTTTATCAAAGGCTTCGCTCAGAGATTTCTGATCGGTGACCGTAAATCCAATGGCACCCATGTTTTCAGCAATGCCAGCCCAGTTAGCCCCCTGTAAATCAATCCCATAAGGAGCTTGCTTAGCTGCAAGCTTTTCATGCTGAATAAATCCAAAGACTTTATTTTCCAAAACAACATTCACTACGGGTACTTGGTATTTCACTTCGGTCAACAAATCTTGCATGACCATCGCGTAGCCACCGTCACCAGAAATTGTGAACACTTGACGATCTGGAAAACTTAATTTTCCGGCTAATCCAGATGGCAATCCGTAACCCATGGTGGCAAACCATGAAGATAGCGTAAATTTCTGATTTTTATTTAATGGGAGTTGACGAACGGCCCATTCAGTATTATTACCAACGTCTGCTCCAAAAATAGCATTATCATCAGCATGTTGTTTGATAGTTCTCATGACAGCTTCTGCAGGCAACCCTTCAGAATCATCATCTGCCAACGTATCCAACCACTTGTCCCAGTTTTGTTTATCCAAACGAGCGGCCTTCAAGAATTTAGTTGGTGCAATAGTCACCTTGCGATTAAGTAATTCTTCTAAGAAACCTTTTCCATCGCCTAAAATTGCTAAATCTACATCACGCTGCTTACCGATATCTGCCGCATTGTTGTTTACTTGAATCACTTTCACGCCATCTGGTAAGAAACGTAAGAATGGATAGTTAGTTCCGACTGAGATAACTAAATCTGCCATCTGAGAAGTTTCAAATCCAGGTTTAGTCCCTAAACGTCCACGAGAGCCCATAAAGTTAGGATGATCAGTTGGCATTACACCGGTTGCCGGCACCGTTGACAAGACTGGCAAACTATATTTTTCAGAAACTGCAACTAATTCTTTTGTTGCCCCTTTCAGACCAACTCCGGCCCACATAATCGGATGTTTCGCATTTTGAATAGCTGCGACAACTTTATCAATCGTTGCTTCATCAAATTTAGTTTGCATTTGTTCTTTGTAAATTGGGGCTGTTTTGAATTCAGCAAAGTCGATATCTTGACCAGATAAGTCATCTGGAATAATTACAACTGCTGGCCCTTTATGAGCGTACGCTGCCCGAATTGCTTGATCAACCACATAAGGAATTTGTTGGGCGCTGACCACTTGTTCATGAAAAACTGAGACATCCACAAACATTGGATCTTGATTCATCTCTTGGAAAAATGAGGTGTTCATGACGCCTGTTGCTGACTGACCCACAATTGCCAAAACTGGCGCATGATCCATTTTTGCATCATATAAGCCATTAAATAGATGGGTGGCTCCGGGTCCAGCCGAACCAAAACTAACTCCAATTTTGCCAGTTAGTTTTGCATCTGCAGAAGCTGCTAAGGCCCCCACCTCTTCATGGCGAACTTGAATATATTTAATCTTATCTTTTTCCTGGTACAAACCATCCACAGTATTATTGATAGAATCAGCTGTAATTCCGTAGATATGGTCTACTTGCCAGCTTTCTAATACTTTCGCTAAGGCTTGTCCAGCTTTCATTTTTGTCATGTTTGTTCTCCTTTTAGTAGTTAATCTAGATTCGTACACTTACTTTTCGTAAGTAGTTGAATTTAGTTTACTCACTTTTCTTGCAAGAAGCAAGCATTTTTATCCAAATTTTCAAATACAAAAAAATAAAGTTCATTCGGCGTGAATGAACTTTATTTCTAATTCAGATTTCATCGAACAACTAAAACTGAAACTGGCGAATATTTAGCCATATAAGCAGCCTGACTGCCAAAATGTTTTTCAATTCCAGACTTGGCTTGCGCGCCAATTACCAATAAATCAGGATCAACATCTGGGATCACGCGTTCCACGATAACTTTCCCCGGGTTGCCGTCCGCTACGAAACTTGTGACCTCTTTTATACCAAATCTTTCAGCAACTTTTTTATATTTTGCAAGGTGTTGCTTTATTCTTTTTCGCTGAAGATCTACATATTCCTTGCTTAGAGCCTCGTAAACATTCATATCCGCGGGCTCCAGGACAGAAACAATTGCCAAACTTGCATGATCATTTTTAGCCCGATTCATTGCATATCGGAAAGCTAATTGTGCGTCTTCCGAATCGTCCACACCAACTAAAATCTTTTTAAATTCTCTCGGATTCATAAAATCCCCCCCAATTTTAAAGTGATGACAGAGACTGCCAAACAATTTGAATGTTTAAAATCGTTAAAACAATTGTACACAACCATGCAAGAACAGTAATCCACATCTTATTAACGAACCGGTTCCCCATAATCTTTTTTGAAGAAGTGAAAATTGTTAATGGAATCATTGAGATCGGTAACGCAACGGACAAAAATACCTGTGAGTTAACCAATAAACTGTCGAGGGCACTTTCTTTCCCGCCATACAGAATCGTGCAAATTAAGACTGGAATGACAGAAATTAATCGTGTAATCAACCGGCGTGCCCATAAAGGCATCTTCATATGAATGAAACCTTCCATAACAATTTGACCAGTTAACGTCCCCGTAATGGTTGAGTTTTGTCCAGAAGCTAAAAGGGCAACCGCAAATAAGATGCTAAGGACCGGACTTGCCACTGCCCCTGCTAACTGATTATCTTGAAGTGCATTATACAAAGAAGTGAATGTTCCAAGTCCTTCACCATGACCAAAAAATAAGGCTGCACCTAAAACCAAAAGCAAACAATTAATTACAAAAGCCCCTGTTAACTGAATATTTGAGTCCCATGTAGAAAATTTAACAGCTTCCGCAACGGCATCCTCGTCATTATGATCAATTTTACGAGTCTGCGAAATTGAAGAATGTAAATATAAGTTATGTGGCATAACCGTGGCACCGACAATCCCAAGCGCCATTGTTAATTCACCTGGATGAATAATTTGTGCTTTCGGTATAAATCCACCAAACATTGCTGCCCAGTTTGGATTAGACACACCGACTTCATACGCAAACACCGCCAGAATGACAACAATCAAAGTCACCACAATGGCTTCAATTTTTCGAAATCCTAATTTTGTTAAGAGCAATAATAACAAAACATCGAAAACGGTCAGACCAACTCCAATAACTAGTGGAATTTTAAAAAGTAATTCTAACGCAATCGCACCGCCAATAACTTCAGCAATATCTGTCGCACAGATTGCGGCCTCAGTAGTCAACCACAAAATGATTCCCAGAACTTTTCCAGTATGCGCTCGTGTGGCTTGTGCCAAATCCATCTGTGTCACAATTCCCAGTTTAGACGCCATATATTGTAATAACATCGCGATTAAACTTGAAAGCAAGATCACAGACATGAGCAAGTATCCAAACTGCGCACCCCCACCAATTGATGTAACCCAATTGCCGGGATCCATATACCCAACTGCTACCAAAGCACCCGGCCCCGAGAAAGCCATTAACTTCTTAAAAAATCCACCATCTTTAGGAACTGGTACCGTACTATTTATCTCCTCCAAACTGGGTCCATTTGCATAAAACAATAACCCGTGTTTTTTTCCATTCCCCATATTTTCTAACATCAAAAATTCCCCTTTTTCAAGTTCATTATAGATCAATAGCAGGTATTGTAAATATATTTTTTAGGATTCCCTAAAATAAATAAACGGTTATATAATAAAAAAGATAGCAATCGTTAAACGATCGTTATCCCTTCCAACCTGCTTCATTATCAAAAAAGTTTACCCACGTAGTAATGAATGAACATCGTGATAATCCCAACAATAATATTTCGGATCATGGCCTTCTTTGGAATACCATTTCCTAGCCTTGCACTTAAATATCCTGTTAAAGATACTGCTAACAAAACTGCGATGATCGTCGCAGCTAACTGATAGCCTGCTGGGGCAAATGTCATTGCAACTAAAGGAAAGATACCACCAGATGCCGCTGAAATTAGTGAGGCGACGGCAGCTTGCCATGGATTCAAATAGTTATCGAGATCCAGATTATATTTAATACTTACCACTGTAGATAGTGCCTGATCTTTTTTTGTCAATAACTCATCCGCAATTGCTTTGGCAGTATCCACATGAACCCCCTTCACCTCATAAAATCTTGCGACGCGATCCTTTTCGTCCTCAGGTTGCGTTTCCAAAATTAAGCGCTCTTGTCCAACTACCGATTTTTCAGTATCTCTTTGCGAACTGACTGATGCATATTCCCCCGCGGACATGGAAAAAGCACACGCCAATAAATCTGACAAACCCGCTATAAAAATTGTGAATGAATTTGTTGTTGCAGCAGCCACACTAAACAAGACGCCTACAACAGTTAAAATTCCATCATTTGCCCCAAGAACTCCCGCACGTAGGGTGTTTAACCAGTTATCCATATTTTTTCGTTTTTTCATTGTTTATCCCCCCGTCACGCAAATAAACTACCAATCAGATAAGTCACAATCATTGTGATTAATCCGGAAATAACATTTCGTATCACACTCTTGTAACGAATCGCTTTTCCAAGCATTGCCGCAAGATAACCTGTTATGGCAAGTGCAATTACAACTGCACACACAGTCAGTATGATTTTATAATCGGTCGGGATAAATGTGATCGCCAGTAAAGGAAGTAATGAACCTGTCGGAAAAGCGATCATCGAAGCTAACGCTGCATAGTATGGATTAGTATAATTATGGATATCGATGCCGTATTTTTCCCGGACAACCGTGGTCAAACTATCTTTTTCCATCATCTCTTCTGTGGCTTTTTGTGCTAAGGTCTCGGATACGTTTGCATTCATAATTTTTTGTTTTACAAACGCAAATTCCTCTGCTCGATGCTTTTCTAGCGCTTCTTTCTCTAATTGAACCGTATGCTGCTGAGAATCTCGCTGGGTATTCACAGAAACATATTCACCCATCGCCATTGACACGGTGCCAGCGATCATCCCTGCAATTCCTGAAATAAAAATCGAAAAACTATTTGTTGTAGCACCAGCCACTCCAATGACAATCCCAGCAACAGATAAAATCCCATCATTGGCCCCCATAACACTGGCTCGCATGACGTTAATTTTCTGTGTTAATGAATACGATCTTGCTCTTTCTTTGCCGTTTACCATCATATAAAAGCTCCCTCTCATTTAGAATGGTGCTAACAAAGCCACTTTTATAATACTATTTCTTTTTAAAAATGCAAAATTGACTCGCTTACGTTTCGATGGTATTTTTTAAGTTGACTATTAGATTAAATGATTAGTGACGGAGAAATTAAAAATGCCTGAAATATTAGATTATTTAGATAATTACAACCGACCAATAACTTCTAAATTAAATATTGCGGATCAAATGATCTTTGCTCGATTACCCTTTTTGCCTTTAGCGGGCATTGTTTCTGAAGATCTAACCAATCAAATCTCTTTGCCAACAGCGATGAGATTAATAGAAAAAAGTTTATCAACTGTTTCAAAATATTTATTGCTGCCCAACGATCGTGTTTTAATCAAAAAGTTGGCCACTTCTTTCCGCTACCAAAATGTCATGCTTTCAGGATTCAGGGATCTTCATGAAAATGATTTAAGAACCCAATGTGCAGCTCTTTTAGTCCAGACGGAGCCTCACCAAAAAGTGATTAGTTATCGCGGTGCTGATGGCACGTCTTTAGGTTGGAAGTCAGATTTAAAAATCACTTACGATTTCGAAGAAAAATCCTGGCAAACTTTCTCACTAACTTATTTAGACCAGGTGCTTGGCAGTTCCAATGATGCCCTTCAACTGATCGGCTTCTCCAAAGGCGGAACAATGGCAATTTGGGCGGCAATAATGGCGGCCAAAGAAATTCAATCTCATATCCAGCAAGTTGTGAATTTCGATGGCCCACAATTTTCATCAGCCCCTAAAATTGCGGATTCATTAGCCATCGACTTTCATACCTATCTTCCGCAACTTCCATTTTTTGGCATTGGTTCTTCTTACCCTAGTTTGCCTAAAATTGTATTTAGCTCAGCCAGTGGAATTTGGCAACACGATTTATATAGCTGGCGTCTTCAAGATGATGCCCCGTTGGTGTTGGGGACAGCTTCAGTAATGAACTCTTTTTTAAATACTGATTTGCGCACTTGGCTACACAATCAAAAGCCCGAAGATGTAAATCAATTTGTCGAAATCTTCTGGAAAAGTCTAAATGACACACAAGCAATCACGGTTAATGATTTAATTAAGCATTGGCAACAGGTTACCAAAAATTTTCAGATCGCTAGTCAGTCTTGGAATTTAGAAGCCAAAGAAATGGGACAAAAAGCCTTGCAGGCAGCGTTTCGAATCATTGTGTCCTTTACGCGCTTTTAACAAATCTTTGTAAACGTGGTATGGTTAGAATATGAAAACTGAAAGAGAAAAAATGACCGCTGGTGAATCCTACAAAGAGTTCGATCCTGAGTTAATTGCCCGTCGCAAGCTAATTCGGCAAGAACTTCAAGAGATTAACCAGATTACTGACAATGAAAACAGAAATCATCGTTTTCAGAAACTTCTTGCAACCACCGGTGACAATTTCTTCGTGGAAAGTGATTTTAAATTCGATTATGGATTCAACATTCATATCGGCGACCACTTCTATGGTAATTATGACATCACGATGTTAGACACTTGCCCGATCACGATTGGCAGTTATTGCTACTTTGGGCCCAATGTTGGCTTATATACGCCAGTTCATCCGCTAGATGCAAAACGGCGCAACGCAGATGTTGAGATGGGCGCACCAATTACGATTGGTGATAGCGTCTGGATGGGCGGCCGAGTGACTGTCTTGCCTGGCGTAACCATTGGTGATCGGGTGGTTGTTGGTGCTGGATCCGTTGTCACCAAATCCATCCCAGACGATGTTGTCGTCGTGGGTAACCCTGCTCGCATCATTCATCATCTTGATGCGAATGGAGACGTTATTAAAAATTAAATTCAATCAATGAAAAAAGAGCGAATTCATTAATATTTGTAAAGCCCAAAACACTGTGCAGATATCCTCGATGGATAATTGTATGTTGTTTTTTTGTTTGTTCTAAGATTGAATTCTTCACACATTTCCTTATTCTTATTAAAACCTTTTTTTGGAAGCATGGCTTATGAAAACTGATCGCGTCTAACGCAGGATATCCTTCCCGTTGCGTGATTAGCTCACAAGATTTAATTGCTCCCCCAACACTTATTTATTTATTAGGAGGATTATTATTTTACACCACAGTAATATAGATAAAACCGTTTTTATTCCCACCGTTAGTCTCTTCGCCCTCGTTTCGCTTGGACTCATTCTTGGCGGATCTCATTTACGAGTTGCCCTTAGCAACTTAATGAATGGTATCACCGCTCACATGAGTTGGGCCTACCTCGGCATTTACATCATTAACTTCGTTTTCTTCATGTTTTTGGCTTTTAGCCACTTTGGAAAAATTAAACTCGGTCACGCCAACGACAAACCCGAATACAGCAGTTTTCAATGGGGGAGCATGGTCTTTGCCACTGCCATTGATGCCAGCATTCTCATGCTCAGTATGGTTGACCCACTCCGTTATGTTCAAAGTCCCATCTTTGGTGCTAAACCATATTCTGCTGCTGCTTACAGCAATGCCCATATGCTTGGCCAGTTTAACTGGGGGCCAATGGCTTGGATGATGTTTGCTTCGGCAACTGTCGCCATTGCATATGTGATGTATGTCCGTAATGTCCGTGTTATGCGTATCAGTTCTGCCATTTCCTTTTTGAAGGGCCCAGAACGTTACAAGAAAATCATTCGCCAAATCATTGATTTCTTAGTTGTATTTGGAATCATGGGTGGGATTGGTTCTTCTGTTGGGATGGAAATCCCTGTTCTGTCAAAAATCATCAATCAAATCACTGGTGTTCCTGACACCTTATTCTTAAAACTATTTATGTTTTTGATCTTATTCATCATTTTTGCAGTCACCGTCTTTCACGGAATTAAGGGTGGAATTGATCGATTAAGTGCCGCTCATATTTGGACCGCGATTGGATTTCTTCTTATCGTGTTATTTATCGGCCCAACTTTAACGATCTTCCGTGATGAAGGTAACAGTTTGCGTTTAATGGTCACCAAATTCATTACCATGAGTACAGGTACTACCACCACTGGTACTACTGATATTGTGAAAAATGAAACAATCTTCTATTGGGGCTGGTGGCTATCTTACATGCCCGTTATGGGATTATTTATCGCCCGGATTTCACGTGGTCGTACCATTCGCCAGGTTGTCGTTGGCATGTTAGGGTACGGTGCCCTTGGATGCATGAGTTTCTATGCTATTCTTGGCGGTTACTCCCTTTACTTACAGCAAACCGGTGTCATCGATTTAATTCACATTTTAAATACCCAAGGTCAAGCAGCTGCAATCGCTGCGATTCTCAGTACTTTGCCTCTCAAAATGTTAATGCTAATTATTTACAGCATTTCTTGCTTTATCTTTTTGGCCACCACAATTTCGTCGTCAGCATTCATTGTCTCTTCGTTTACGAGTCGGCATTTGGCACCTGGCGAACAGCCTAGTCAGTTCAACCGTTTGATCTGGGTAATTGTCTTTATTATCTTTTCATTCGGGATTGTCTTTGTCGGTGGTTTTAAAACGGTTCAAGCGATTAGTTCGATTGCAGGCTTCCCGTTGATTATCGTCTGTGCGTTTTTATTGATTTCTATTTGGCAAATGATTCGTCAAGATCAAAAAGTCATTCAGGCCAAGAAAAAGACCGTTTTGTTTATGCCGCATGTCACACCAGAAATTGTGCGTAAACAAAAACGTGTAGAAATTGCCTTAGCAAGCTATCTACGCGAACGACCTCGAGAACAAACTAGTCCAGAACTAAGTTAACCTTAAATTCAAAAAGCTCTAACAAATTGATCACCTTTGGACCAATTTGTTAGAGCTTTTATTTTTCCTTGATTAATGTTGTATAATCAAGGCACATTCACGGGGGAGATTACGACTATGGGGAATCAATTAATTCGTTTTACGCAAAAATTATCTAAACAACAATTTTATCAAGCTATCATCAGTACGCTTCGAATCTTATTACCATTTGAGTTTATTGGAATTGCCTTACATATTATTTACGAAACGGCATTTCATGAAAATGGGATTTTCGAGGCTATTTTTGATCTTCGTTCTAATCTACCTGCATTTAAGCCTCTTGGAATCACCCTAAAAATAACAACAATGCTCATCTTTTTATCAATTGCACTTTCAATCGCTTTTTTAGTAGCTGATCATTTCGTTTCCAGCTCAACGCGGCCCACAACCAGATATTTGGCTGGACTTACAAGTTTAACCATCTACTTTTTGTTGATTGCGGAGACCTCTCCTAGTCTAAATTTGCTGCAAATCTCTGAAAGCTCTGGCAACCTTCTCCTCCCGATTATTGTGGGTTTGATTATTGGTTTTTGCTTTACCAAACTGCAAGCCCATTCACACACGGGCTTTGGAAATAATTGGCCTACCATATTGACGCTGTTTATTTTTATTTTGCTTATTGGGGGCCTAAGCCTCACAGTCCATCAAACACAGTATTACGCATCCTTTTTCTACCAACAAATTTCTACGCTTTTAAATATTGGGGCGCATCCCTCTTTCCTTAAAATATTACTAGCTGTCACGCTCAGAAACTGTGCTCACTTTTTTGGTATCATTAGTGATTTCACAAATACAATTGCAAATCAATTTCCAGATCAAGGAGCTAATTTGGCCTATGTTATCGCCCATCATAACCTCTGGAAAATTCCTTACCCGATCACCTTTCATTCTCTTTATAATTCGTATGGCATGCTTGGTGGGAACGGAATGCTTCTGGCCCTGAACGCCACGCTATTATTTAAAATTAAAAATAAACGCATGCAATTTGCTGCCCGTCTTTCACTAGGCCAAACTTTGTTTGATCAAGGTGGCACTTTACTGTTTGGCATTCCAGTTTTATTTAATCCGATCCTTCTGATTCCATTTTTGCTTGCCCCTTTAATCAGTATGATGCTTGGCTACCTTTTTATTATGACCAAACTTGTTCCCCCAGCCACCTACATCATCCCACATGCCACTCCAGGCATCCTACGCGCGTTTTTAGGAACAAACGGCGACTGGCGAGCGCTTTTACTTAGCCTAGCCTGTCTCGCCATTTCTAGTGCCATTTATTATCCTTTCATAAACCTAATAAATCGAGCAATAAACGAGCAAGGAGATGTCAATCATGGTTAAATGGACAAAAGGGCTGTTTTTCGTTTTTTTGTTTCTGTTAATCGCCATATTGGGCCTCAAATGGACCCAACAAAATATGCGTAATGCCATCCCTGCAAACAATTCACGTGTATCTCCCATCATTTTGGTTCCCGGGAGCAGTGCAACTCAGGAGCGGTTTGACGCAATGGTAAACGAATTAAATCACAATACTGCCAGTGCCAGTAGCCTGTTAAAAGTGACCGTCCATGCAGATAACCATCTGACCTACAGTGGTAGCTTTCGGGCAGGAAAAAACCATCCCTACATTGTGATCGCATTTGCCAATAATAAAGATGGCTATTCAAATATCAAAAAACAAACTAAGTGGTTCCAATATGCCATGGTAATTTTGACAGCCCGTTATCACTTCAATAATTTCTCGGCAATTGGCCATTCTAATGGAGGTTTAGTCCTAACCCGATATCTCGAAAAATATTTTAACCGGCAAAAATTACGGATTAACACCCTAATGACGATTGCTTCTCCTTTTAACTTTTCGGAAACAAATATTGATAAACGCACCCAGATGCTGAGTGATTTAATTCGCGACAAATCAAAAATTCCAACTAATCTGGTGATGTATTCAGTTGCTGGAACCGAAAACTATAACAACGATGGTACGGTACCATTTGCGAGTGTGGAGGCTGGTAAATATATTTATCAAGATCAGGCCAAAAGCTACACACAAATCACAGTCACTGGTGAGGACACTACGCATCATGACCTGCCGCAGAATCGAGAAATTGTTAATTTAATTCAACAATATATTCTCGGCAGCCCTACAAAAAATCCACAACCAGAAGTGAATGTAGCTCCTCAGTAATCAATTATTTTTGCGTTTATCACACATAGATAATCTTTTTGATAAATAGTATACCCTTTTTAGTAATTGGCGTTATACTGTTCTGTTGTAAGGCATATAGCTTTTTAAATTGTACAGAAAGAGGTCAAAACTTTGGATAAGGTAAATCAAAATAGCACAACAAGATACGCATCTATGCATATCAGTGATGTCTATAAATATTTTGACACTAAAGAAACCGGCTTAACTTCTGAACAAGCCGCCGATTCATTGAAAAAATTTGGACCTAACACAATCCAACGTAGTCAAAAACAATCACAGCTCAAATCATTTCTGAAGAACTTCACAAGTTTGATGGCCATTTTGCTTTGGATCAGTGGATTCATTGCCATTTTTGCCAATATGACCGAATTAGGAATTGCGATTTGGGCCGTCAATATCATTAATGGTGTTTTTAGTTTTTGGCAGGAACATCAAGCTCAAAAAGCAACAGATTCCCTCCTGAAAATGTTACCAACTTACGCTCAGGTTTTACGAGATGGTAAGGCCCAACAAATTAACTCAGAAGATCTTGTTCCGGGTGATATCTTCATCATTCAGGCTGGTAACAGTATTTCAGCAGATGCCCGCATTATCAAATCTACTTCACTGCAGGTCGATGAATCAGCCTTGACTGGTGAATCCGTACTTGTTAGCAAACAAGCCGCCTATTCACATGGAGTCGGCCGTTTTTCTGAATCCAACTTAGTTTTTGCAGGTACCGTTGCTGGTAGTGGAACTGCGACTGCTGTAGCTGTGGCAACTGGAATGCATTCTGAGTTTGGTAAAATTGCCAAACTCACTCAAAGTCAAAAACATCATTCTAGTCCCCTTGAACTAGAACTCAATCATTTAACTAAACAGTTATCATTAATTGCGATCTTGATCGGAACTATTTTTTTCATTGCAGCAATCTTTTTTGTCCATTACCCGGTTGCTAAATCATTTATTTTTGCTTTAGGAATGATTGTAGCGTTTATTCCCGAAGGCTTACTACCAACGGTCACCTTGTCTTTGGCACAAGGTGTGACGAGAATGGCTAAGAAACATGCCTTAGTAAAAGATTTAAACAGTGTCGAAACGCTTGGTGAGACCACCGTAATCTGCTCTGATAAAACGGGAACCTTAACCCAAAACCAAATGACCATTGATCACCTCTGGTTAGCCAGCCACGAATACGCCGTCAGCGGTGAGGGATATGTGAACAACGGCCACATCCAATTAGATAACCAGGATGTTGATGTTTCTACACAGCCTGATTTACAGATGTTATTACGAGTTTCCGCGTTGAACAACGATACTAAAGTTGTCGCACCTGAAAAAGCGGGCGATAATCCGAAAATTATTGGGACACCAACCGAAGCTGCCCTGATTATCTTGGCAGAAAAAGCGGGATTAAACGTTGAAGAAGAGGCCAAAAAAGTTCCCCGAATTGGTGAATTACCGTTTGATTCGGATCGAAAACGAATGTCTACTTTCCATCAGGTTGATGGGAAAAATACAATTTGTGTCAAAGGCTCCTTAGATGGCATTTTACCAATTAGTGACACAATCCTAGATAATGGGAAACCTCGTCCAATCACCGATGCAGATTGTAAACAAATTAACGATGCAGATAAAAAATACGCGGCTGAAGGTTTACGTTCTTTGGCAATTGCTTATCGAGATGCCAGTGATGACGCCGACTTACCTGAAGATCCAAAAGATTGGACCATTGAAAATGCGGAACAACATTTGACGTTTGTTGGTCTAACTATCATGGAAGATCCACCCCGTCCAGAAATTTTTGAAGCCGTTCGTAAGTGTCATGATGCTAGTATTCGGATCATCATGGTTACTGGTGATAGTGCTTTAACCGCTAAAAGTATTGCCGTTAAAATCGGGATTGCGAGCGATAAAGCACGCGTCATCACTGGTGATGAATTAGCTGCCATGTACAAAGATGAGCTAAAAGAAGCTTTGAAGGGTGAAGTGATTTTTGCCCGAGTAGCCCCAGAACAAAAATATCGGATTGTTTCCACATTACAAAGTCTCGGCGAAATTGTGGCTTCAACTGGGGATGGTGTCAATGATGCCCCTGCCCTTAAGAAAGCTGATATCGGAGTTGCTATGGGGGTTACCGGAACTGACGTTGCTAAAGATGCTGCGGATATGATTTTAACTGATGATAACTTTGCATCGATTGTCGCAGCCATTGAAGAAGGCCGAACTGTTTACAGTAATTTGCAGAAGTTCTTGCTGTACATTCTAAACAGTAATATGCCTGAAGCTGCGCCCTCAATTATTTTCCTATTTACTCGTGGATTAGTTCCTTTACCTTTGACAGTTATGCAAATTTTGACTGTTGATTTAGGTACCGATATGCTTCCTGCATTAGGTTTGGGTGCTGAAAAAAGTGAACCTGGCATTATGAAACAACCACCCCGCGCACGAACAGCTCATTTATTAACTCGTGGCATTATTTTAAAAGCCTTTGCGTGGTATGGGTTAGTCGCATCGATAATTTCAACGTTGGCTTACTTCTTTGTAAACAAGCTCAATGGCTGGCCAAACGTCGCCCTTGCAGCTAGTGGTCACGTTTATCAAGAAGCAACTACCATGACGCTCGCAGCCATTGTCTTCTGCCAAATTGCGGCGGCCATCAACTGCCGAACCAAGCTTTCTTCCGTCTTTAGCATTGGCATTTTCAGTAACCGTCGAATTTGGGGTGGGATTATCTTTGAAATAGTTTTATTGGCCCTTCTCATTTATGTACCATTCCTACAAGGTTTATTCAATACAGCGGCCATTGGCGGAACTGATTGGTTATTATTAATCTGTATTCCAATTCCACTCGTCCTGATTGAAGAATTACGAAAATACTTTTTCCGAAGACGTGTTAAAAACTAAATAGTCAAAACAGCTTCGTATCCAATTTTGGGTATGAAGCTGTTTTTCGATTAAATTCTAATTTTCTTTTTTAACTTTCGTGGTATCGTTAACTTAATTTAAAAATGAAATGGAGCGATATTTAATGACTGCTTTAACTGATACGTTTAAACTCAGAAATGGCGTTAAAATCCCTAAGGTCGGCTTCGGTACCTGGCAAGTTCCTGATGGCGAGGTTGCTTACAATGCTGTAGCTAATGCCTTGAAGGCCGGTTACCGTCATATTGATACTGCTTGGCAATATCAAAACGAAAAGAGTGTGGGGAAGGCCATTCGTGATTCCGGAATTCCTCGTGATCAAATCTTTGTCACCACAAAATTACCTGCAAAAAGCAAAAGTTACGACGATAGTTTAAAGTTTTTTGAAGAAACTATGCAAAATCTTGGCCTAGACTACGTGGATCTTTACTTAATTCATGCGCCATGGCCATGGGAAGAAATGGGCGCAGATTATTCCAAGGAAAACGTCGAAGTTTGGCGGGCCATGGAAAAAATCTATCAATCTGGTCGCGCAAAAGCCATTGGAATTTCTAATTTTAATGTGCAGGATCAAAAAAACATTCTTGAAAATTGTAAAGTAGAACCAATGGTGAATCAGCTTCAGTATTATATTGGGTATACTGAACCACAAAACGTGAAATTTGCGAAAGAAAGCGGCATGTTAGTCGAGGCTTTCTCGCCTCTTGCCACGGGTTATTTGCTGAATAACGACACAGTGTCTGACATTGCCAAGCAAAACGGGGTGACTGTCGCTCAGCTGGCGATTCAATATTGTATCCAGCATGACATTTTGCCGTTACCTAAAGCTGTTAATCCTGCGCACATTAATGAAAATAAGGAACTAGATTTCGTAATTCCAGATACTGATATGGAAACATTGGATAGCTTGGTAGATACCGCACCGGGTGAAGATCATAACGAATAGTTGTGAATCACTGAAATATCAATAAGGAGACCTACCTGTGTTTAAAAATGCCGATCTCTTATTTCTACAGAGTGTGCCAGACGATTTCTCAGAAGCCATTGTGGAAAGTACCACTACTTCAAAAGCGTCTGTTTATGATCATGTTGCTTTAATTGAAGTGACTGCAACTAATGAAATTTTTGTGCTTCATACCCTTCCTGATACTGGCAGTATCCGAGAATCCTATGCTCACTTTAAAACACGTGATTGGGCCCAAATCGATTTATACCGATCCACCAAAGAAATTGATTCTTCGTTAATTATTAACCAAGCAAACCAGCTTCTAGACCAGACTTATAATTCGAGCTATATTCCTGGTGCACCTGGGTATTACTGTGCAGATTTTGTGTTTGAAGCATTTAAACACACCCAAATATTTAGGCTGGTTCCAATGAATTTTATGGATCCAACTCATACAGATATCTTGCCATTCTGGAAAAGTTATTACAGCAAGCTGGGATATCCAGTCCCAAATGGTGAGTTAGGGTTAAATCCTAATGATATGGTTCTACAAAACACAGTACGTAAAATTAAAAGTTTAAATCTAAAATAAAACATCGCCCAGAATAATCTCTGGACGATGTTTTTAATTAGTCATATTCGCAATAGTTGCATCCACTTCAGCCAAAACTTCTGCCCCACAATCTGTGATTTTTCGTTCTAACAGGTCTATTGAATTTAGTTGTTCAGTCATAATGGCGCCTTGCCGTTAACTACCGGACCATTTTCAAGATATTAATTTCAGAATATCTTGTACCATTGTAATGCCACACTGATATTTGGATTGGCCGTATAGAACAAAGTATCAGCACCACCTAATTGCAGGCCTCGCTTTTGGTAAAACTGGCAAGCATTCAAATTATCATCTTGTGCTTCCAATTGCAGCCCGATATAGCCGTTGTCACGGGCCCATTTTTCTGCGGCTGAAAATAGTTGCTGGCCAATGCCTTCATGACGATAGCCTTCTTTAATGGCAATGTTTTCGATATAACAAAATTTATTCCAATTCCGAAACATCCGAATTTGGCCCACGTTTTCACCGTCTAAATAAGCAAAATAAAGTTGCTTCTGGGGATCTGTTAGATACGATGCATCTGGCTTTTCTGCCGGAAATTTAGTTATTTTTGCAGTTTCAAAAGGCGTTTCACTGATTGTCCATTCGCCGTTTTTTAGGGTCGGATTTATGCGTCCTGTCAATTCAAATGGCGTGTTGGAAAGATCCCAGTCATCCATATTTGTTTCGTCTAATTCAACAATTTTAATCATTTATGTAATTCTCCTATTCTCTATGCCCTAAAGTATACCACCGCATAACATGCACGTTTAATAGAAATTGCAAAATCACCCTACTTTGTCCTAATATGAAAGTAGCTTTTCAAGAGAGAAGGATCCACCATGTCTGAAACTAATGTCAACGATGCGCGTTATAAACTATCACCATTTAAACCGTTATCTGCTGAGCAATTAAAACTCAAAAATAAAATTCTTGAATTTATCAAGCAACATCTTAACCATTCTAAGCATGCCGTTTTTACAATTTACGGAGAGGCTGGAACTGGCAAAAGTGTCGTTTTAAGTCAGATTTTCAATACCCTGCAAACCGCCGCTCGCAGTGATCCCGAAAGTGATATATACGGAACTAAAAACATCTTTTTGGTTAATCATCCCGAGCTCTTGAAAGTTTATCAAGAGATTGCCGGCGAACAGCCACATCTGTTTAAAAAAGATTTTGATCGCCCCACGACCTTCATTAACCGCCGCCACAAGGATCACGTCCTGTACGACATTGCCGTGATTGATGAAGCCCATTTGTTACTGTCCCGACCGGATCGCTATAATAATTTTGATCAACAAAATCAACTGACGGAAATTATTCACAACAGTAAAATTGTCATTTTAGTTTTTGACGACAATCAAGTACTCAAAACAAAGAGCTTTTGGACCCGTGAACGCTTAGCCAAACTAGTGCAACCTTATCCTCATGACAGCTACGTTCTTCATAATCAATTCCGAATGCAAGCCGATCCCAAGTTAGTGGATTGGATTGATGACTTTACACACGGCAAAATCGGCTCAATTCCTCTCCAAACCGGACAATTTGATTTTCGAATTATGGATGATGCCGAAGAGATGTATCAATTAATTAAAAATCAAAATAAAAGGGTTGGTTTGTCGCGGATTGTTTCCACAACTGGGTACCCTTCAAAGCTAGATGGCGGCAAGCATTATATTGTGGAAGGCAATTTTAAGTTGCCTTGGGATCAGTACAACTACTCCAGTCAGTCTTGGGCCGAAAAACCCGAAACGATCAACGAAGTCGGCTCAATTTATACCGTTCAAGGTTTTGATTTGAATTATGTCGGCGTCATTTTGGGTCCCCCAATTGAATATGTGGCTAGCACCGATCGCGTAACGGTCAATCTGGATAAAGTAACTGACAGTGAAATCTTTAAAAGACGGGCCGATTTAACCGACCCAAAAGAATTACAGGAAATCAAAATCAAACTAATTATGAACACTTTGAATGTGCTGTTAAAACGCGGTGTGCACGGCTTATATATTTATGCGAGTCAACCGGAGCTCAGAAAAAGACTTTCGCAAAACTAAAAAACACTAATTAACAGGAAAGTCTGTTAGTTAGTGTTTTTCAATTTTATTTAGTTGTAATATGAATCGTATTTTTAAACGCTTCGTTTAAGAAATCCCATAACGGTGTTGGAATACTCAATTCGTCTAAGTCGCTTGGTGATAATTCATAACGGATTGATTTTTCGTCTCCGGCCACAACTTTTTGAACCCAGTTTGGCTCCCGAATTAATTCTTGGCCCATTGCGGCAAATTCAAATCCAGCATCCATCACTTTTTCCGCATCAGCTGGTTTGATTATTTGCCCAACCACGATCATGGGCACTTTGTGATCAACTACTTTTTGAATTTTTTCAATAACTGGCTGGTTATCTGTCGAATCATTCAAAGAAGACTGCCAAACCTTATTTAAGGAAATGTGTAAATAATCAATTCCCGTATCAATTAAACGCGGAATTAAAGTCATTGTATCGTCAAGCCGAATTCCTGGATTTTCAATTTCTTCTGGTGAAATTCGATAGCCAACGATAAACGGAGCAGAAGCATATTTCGCCACAACTCGACGAACCTCTTCAACCACAGCAACCGGAAAATTCATCCGTTGTTCTAGAGAACCGCCCCATTGATCACGCCGCCGGTTAGAATCTGGGGAAAAGAACTGCTGAATTAAATAGGTGTTTGCGCCGTGAATTTCAACTCCATCAAAACCAGCTTGGATTGCGCGTTTGGTTGCAGATCCAAAGTCTTTAATGATTTTTTCAACTTCATGCTCACTTAATTTACGCGGTGTTTCCGAATTCGATCTGGCTGCTTTTACCGCACTGGCACTTACCGGTTGTTCTCCTCGTAAAACGGCAGTGTTGGTCATTCGACCAGCATCGAAAATCTGGAGAATCGCTTTAGCACCCTGACTCTTCATGGCTGTTGCCAATCGAGAAAGTTGAGGAATATCACGATCTTTTGTAACAGAGAGTTCGCCTTCAAACCCTTTACCTAAATCAGAAACATTAGCACATCCGGTAATCTGGATGCCGACACCACCCGCACGTTTTCGATAATATTCAATCTCATCATTAGACACAACGCCATTTTCAAAAGCGCTTTTCTCAGTCATTGGTGGCATGACAATGCGATTTTTAACGGTCGCCCCGTTTGCAAAAGTATAGCTATTTAAAAATTGATACTCTGACATACTTTCATCCCTTTTCATGTATAATCCTCGTTCATTATAGACCAATCCTTAGATATTACCGCCTATTTTGGTTTGGCCGTAATTTCTCACTTATATTAAAAATAAAAACAAGTCATCGAATACTTTCCGACAACTTGTCCACATGTTTTGTTGTGCCCCTGCCAAGGAACTTAATTATACCACGCGTATAAATCTTATTTGCCAAAGTACCCAATTACCATTCCTACGATCAAAATAACCAGAACGAATGTCGTAATCCATACATAGAGTTGGTCTTTTTCTTTCGCAAATGCATAAATGGAAACCACCACTCGTAAAACCGGTGTTAAAATTAGCAAAAATAGTCCTAACATAAGGATAGCAAAAGGCTTTAGTGCCACGATTCCGGTCAAGATCGCCTTTACTGTAATTGGATAGACATTCGCGGCGTACCCCGTTTTACCTGTAAATACTAGCAACAAAATGCCAATCAGGATAACAATCGCAGAAATGACAACCCCGACCCGTAAAACTTGGCCAATAACCAATTCAATCTGGTTCATTTCCTCAATTTTTTTCGTGTTTTCTGCTAAATTTTCTTTTTTATTTTGTGCCATTAGATGGTCACCCCAAATCCTTTAAGGAACATCTGTAATCCAATATAGAATAAAATTGGAATGAAGATCATCCGTAAAACGCGAGCCCGCAGATGTTTCATGATTTTGGAGCCAATTGCAGCACCAATCAAGATTCCAATGGCCAATGGCGCCGCAATCTCTGGTTTAATCGAGCCATTGAAGAAGTAAACTGTTGCACTAGCCGCCGCGGTAACTCCCATCATTAAATTACTAGTTGCACTTGATGGTTTCAATGGCATCTTCATAATTGTATCCATCGCAATTACTTTGAAAGCACCACTACCGATCCCAAGTAATCCACTTGCTAAACCGGCACCGAGCATCATTGTAAATCCACCGGGAACATTAGAAACTTGGTAGTCAATTTGTTTATCTACCGCATTATCATAATAGGTCCCATTTAATTTTAGTTTTGTAGAAAGAGAATCCGCTTGGATGTCTTCACTGACTTCTTTTCCAGCCCGCATCTTGCGAACCATATTCCAGGATGAAAATAAAAGTAACAACCCAAATAATATGTACAATACTTGAGACGACAGGACACCGGTCAAGATAGCCCCAACAATTGCCCCGATCGTGGTAGCAATTTCTAGAAACATTGCCACACGCAAATTAAGCATATCGTCTTTTAAATAAGCCACCGTCGCACCGGAACTAGTCGCAATCACGGAAATAATGCTGGCTCCAATTGCATATTTTATATCTAACCCCATTGCCAGCGTCAAGATCGGTGTGACAATCATTCCTCCACCAATGCCAAAGATTGCACCAAAAATACCGGCTGCCAATCCGACAACAATTAATAATAAGATTGTATTTATCATAAGTTTCTCCCCACTTTTCCTATATCCCCAATTTTAATGGAAAGGAGACCAACAATCAATAAACCTTAACTAATCAGACCGTTATGACTGATTAATTAAGGTTTATTTTAAAAACATTAAGAAAATCGGCTAAAAGCCCAAAATAAAAATCCACCAACCGCAAAAAGTAACCACCAATAACGGGCCAAAAAATCCCAAACAGACATTGGCGGTCTTGCCGCTAATTCTTCAAACTCTAACTGATCTTTTCCACGAACTAATTGGTCCAAACTAATTTCAAATAAATTACTAAGGTCAATTAGATTCTCAATTGTTGGCGGCTGTCCCCCTTGTTCCCACTGGTTGATTTTTTCTTCACTAACGTCTATGCGCTTCGCTAGTTCGGCCTGAGTTAACTTCAAACGTTTACGATTTTTTATGATCTCGGCTTGCAGTTCCATTATCATCACCCTTTTCTTTTAATTATGGTAACAATAAGTTATTAAGTAAAGAATAATGCCTATCAGATTAAATAAATTGCTTTACTTTTAGAACGTACGTTTGTATAATAATTTTAGAGAAAGGAAGTTTTAGTCATGAGTAATTTTGTAGGAACCATCACTTCACAAATTAAAGTCCTAAATTTAGCGCCACTAATTCGTTTTGAATTAACTAGTCAACAAGGTGCCAAGGTTAATTGTTTAATTCACCAGCATGCCTTAAATTTTTTAGCACTGGCCAGTAAGAATATGCACATTGCTGTTTTTGGTCATTACAACCGGCGGCATCAGTTTGTGGTCACAAGATACATGATGCGCTCAAGTGATATAACAAAAAAAGAATCCCAGAGTGCTTAAACACCACTCGGAATTCCATTTAATTTTTAAAACTTAACAACACTTGGACTAGGTTGTTTAATCCCTTGTTCAAGAATTTCAATATCCATTAAGGTCTCTTCGTCACTAACCAGTTTAGGTTTGCCATTCATAATACTGTCATACAAAGTATCGTAAATCCGCCCATAATCCCCTTGAACAGTTGGGATCTGTTTTTCAATCCAGTCACCATTTTTATTATGATATTTCACATGTCCGAATTTATCAGGAGTATCTTCGCCAAAATCTGGCGCATCAGGCATAATACCTTGCTTCAAGTCATTTTCCTGTTGGTCAATATCATATTTTAAATAAGAACCGGTTGTGCCATGCAAAATAAATCGAGGATATGGTTCAGCCACTAATGGGTTCGTCTTGACGGTGACCTTTAACTTACCGTAGTGAAGATCCATTTGATAATAATCATCAAGTGTACTTGCCTCGTTTTGAATCGTGCGAATATCATATGCCACAGATTCCGGCTTCCCAAACAATGCCAACATCTGATCTAGCATATGAATTCCTAGCCCATAAAAAGTCCCATTGATTTTGTCTCCAATATGAACCTGATCATCTGGACGATATTTATCCATATGAGATTCAATTTCAAGTGGCTCGCCAACATAGCCGCGGTCTAAAACCTTTTTTAAAGTTAAATAATCACTGTCAAACCGCCGATTTTGATAAGGCATCGCAATTAAGTCTCTTTCTTTAGCTAAGCCCAGCAATTGTTTTGTTTCCGCAACTGTCTTACAAAATGGCTTTTCAACAAGCACATTTTTGCCACTTTTCAAAACTTGTTTGGCAAAATCAAAATGGGTATCAGCAGGTGTACATATCGTAATTAACTGAATCTCATCATCTTTTAAAACCTCGTCTAAATCCGTTGTAAATTTAATTCCCATATTTTGATAGGCAGTCTCTCGTTCCGGATGACGCCGACGATTGTAGATGTATTTAACCTGAATATTTTTTCGCTGGCTTAAATAGGGTAAGTGATACCGATTGGCGCTTTTACCAAAACCAATAATGGCCATTTTTAAAGTCATATTTTTATGATCTCCTTCAACATCAAGATACCCTAATCATAAGCGATATGGAAACCGTTTTCAATAATTTCAAAAAGAAATTCATCACCTAATTTCTGCTTAAAAAGATTATGTGCTCTTAGTAAACAGTTCTGTGGCCATAACCTTTCCTTAGCATCCCGTGCAAAAAAGCTACCGTTTAATCTAGGAAAATTTCCGAATCCATAACAGTATCTTCATATTTGTCCTCTAGTATATGAATATCATTTAAGAGGAAATGGAGTTTGATAATTATGATTTACGCACAAATATTAGCCGGAGGTAAAGGCACCCGCATGGGAAATACGCCTATGCTAAAACAGTTCCTACCTCTTGGAAAAGAACCAATTTTAATTCAAACAATTGAAAAATTTGTTTTAGAAGAACGCTTTAAAGCCATTATTGTGGTGTGCCCAGCTGATTGGGTAACACATACAGAAGATTTAATTCACAAATACGTCACAGATTCTCGAGTGGTTGTTATCACAGGTGGTGCCGAACGAAATGACACCCTAATGAACGGCATCGCTTATATTGAAAAAACTTTTGGGTTAAATGATGACGATGCGGTCGTCACCCATGATGCAGTCCGTCCTTTTATTACCAAACGGATTATTGACGATAACATCAATGCAGTCATGCATCACGCGGCTGTTGATACGGTTGTACCAGCAATTGATACCATCGTTCGTGGGGAGAAGGACCAAGCTTCAGAAATTCCCATTCGTGAATATATGTATCAAGGCCAGATACCACAAAGTTTTAATATTAAATGCTTAAAAAAAGCATTTAATCAGTTAACAAATGCTCAAAAGGCAGTTTTATCTGATTCATGCAAAATTTGTCTTCTAGCTGGAGAAGAAGTTCACATGGTTCGTGGCGAGGTATCCAACATCAAAATCACCACGCCATATGATTTAAAAATAGCTCAAGCAATTGTAGAAAAGCGGGTGATTATTTAATGCTAAATCAAGTTTATAGATTAGTGAGTGCACGTCAATTTGAAGCACAAACCATTGATGAAAACTTATCTTCAGATGAAATTATTGTTCGGCCAACCCATTTATCAATCTGTCAGGCTGATCAACGTTATTTTACCGGTAGCCGTTCCCAAGCGGTCCTTAATAAAAAATTACCAATGGCTCTAATTCACGAGGCGATTGGTCAGGTTGTTTATGATCCTCAAAATAAGTTTTCTGTTGGCGAAACGGTGGCTATGATTCCTAATACCCCTTCGCAAAAAAGTACTGTTATTAAAGAAAACTATCTTTCCAATAATCATTTTCGTTCTAGTGGCTATGATGGTTTTATGCAGGAATATGTATTTTTGCGTCGAGATCGGGCCGTTAAGATTCCAAAAAGTTTTGAACCCAATATGGCTGCCTTTACCGAAATGATTTCTGTCGGCGTTCAGGCCCTCACAAATTTAAAAGAGACCATAGATGCAGATGAAGGGATTATTGGTGTTTGGGGAGATGGTAACTTAGGTTATATCGTCGCCTCACTAGTAAAATCATTTTTCCCACAAAGCAAACTGGTTATTTTTGGTCGTCATCAATACAAATTAGATTATTTCTCTTTTGCCGATAATACTTATTTAGTAGGTGACGTCCCTCCAGAATTAAAAGTGAGCCACGCCTTAGAATGCACTGGTGGTTCAGGTAGTCAGATTGCCATTGATCAAATCATCAATCACATTCATCCAATGGGAACCATTATGTTACTGGGCGTTTCTGAAAATCCAATTGAAATCAATACCCGTATGGTCCTGGAACGAGGGTTAACTTTACGAGGATCAAGCCGTAGTAGTCGTACTGATTTTCAGTCTGCAATTGATATTTTATCAAACGACAATCAGACTCGTGATCGTTTGTGCAACTTAATTGGTGTCACTCAAAAGGTAAGTTCAATTAAAGAAACCATCAATTTTTTTGAAAAAGAAAGTGCTAGTTCCTGGGGAAAGGCTGTGATGCGATGGGAAGTTTAAAGCGAATAAAACTGACGTTATTAAAATTCTTGTACAACACTAACTATCAATTTTGTTATTATATTTTTCATCCTCGTCCCAAACGAGTGACCTTTGCGACCATGCGAAATACCCAGTTAGTCGACAACCTTAAACAACTATATGAAACTTTCGAAAAAAATGGTGAGTACGAACTAAAAATATTTTGTTTTCATTATGATCGCTCCAGTAAAAGTCGGCTCCAATTTTTCTGGGTCTCATTAACCGCCGTCTATTACATTGCAACTTCCCATTTATTCATAATTGACGATTACTTTTTCCCACTTTACTCTCTCAATAAACATAAACAAAATGTGGTCATTCAGCTATGGCATGCAATTGGGACTTTAAAGAAGATTGGCCTGAGTCTCCCCAACGCCAGTGATAGTGTCATCAAGCCCCACACAAATTACGATTGGGTCGTTGTGAATACACAAGAGGATCGCCAAGCATATGTGGATGCTTTTGACATTAAAAAGAGCCAAGCTTTACCCCTTGGGTCTCCCATGCTAGATACACTCGCTAAAACGACAACTAGCTTAGCGCCAAACCACAAAAAACGCTTATTATATTCACCCACCTATCGGACAGATGATGCTAACCAGGTACGAACTGCTGTAGATGCCTTGATTAGTGCCGCGCCCACATTAAATGATAACTGGGAAATTTACATTTCAATTCATCCCTATGTTAATATGAAGAAAAACATTCAAGATTTACCCAAAAATATTCATCTATTCCAAGATCCGGCATTAGTAAAAAGGCTGATGCAAACGGTGGATGCTTTTATCACCGACTACTCGTCCCTCTTGCTTAACTTTAGTTACTTTGAGCGTCCCATCTTATTATTTACTCCCGACTATCAAGACTATGCGAAACAACAGGGATTTTATGTTGGTTATCTTCAATATTTGAATGCGCCCAATTTTCAAACAGCCCCAGCTATGATCGACTTTATTAATAATAAGCTTCCAAAAATTAATCTCAATTACGTTCGCCAATTAAAACAAAAAAATTTTCCAAAACAAGATGGTCGCAACAGTGACCGCGTCTATCAATTCTTAACCTCAATAAATAGGTACGGTGAGCAGAAATTATGAGACAACTACTAAGAAGAATTAAAAATAAATTACGCCGAATATTTCGACCAACCCAAACAAACGCAATTCTACAAGAAGAGGTGAAACCAAATTATGATGCGCCCCACTTGGTTGAAGGTGTCAATTCGCTGATTAAGCGCCGCGTGAACACCATTGATTTTAATGGTGCTTATTTTACAATTTCCGGAACGGCGTTTTTCGAAAAGTTTCCAGAAAAAGATGAAGAAAAAATCATCAAAAGTCTGGTTCTTTCTAAAGACGGGGTTGATGATATCGAAATTCCCCTCGTAAATCAATCCAGTGACGACGCGCGCTTTCCAGTAGCGGGATACTCAGGAGTGGCTAACTTCGCTGTGATTAATAAGGGAAAGCCGCTCGAACCTGGTCAATATAAGATTCAAATTCAATTAAAACAATATCTTTCCGATGGCTGGTTAATTCAACGAACATCCGTGGGTAAGATTTTGGATTGCGATCATGATTTAAGCTACATCACCAACATGACAAGTTATTCTGCAAAGAAGAATTCTCAATACCGGTTAATCTTTAAGTATAATTTTGCGGCTAACTCATTGGAAGTTAGTTCCAATATTCTCAGTGAAATCAACCCACTTGAAAACGAATTGAATACTGATTTTGTTTTAGAACGGCCCTTGATGCGCGGGCTAAAGCGTCGTGTGTTGAAAATTGCCTATCGTTGGTATCATATCCTGCCCGTAAATCAGCACAAAATCTCATTTGTATCTGACAGTCGTACGAGCATTTCTGGAAACTTCGAGTTTATTTATCAAGAGCTCCTAAAACGAGACACTAAATTCAAGATTTCATTTTATTTAAAACCCAGTATCAAGGCCAAAAAATCTTGGCGGGAAGTTTTCACACTCGCAAAAGCGTTTGCGACCAGCCGCTATATCCTACTAGATGACTTTTACCCCACGATTTACCCGCTTACCATTCGCCATAACGCTGATCTAATTCAGGTTTGGCATGCTGTAGGCGCGTTTAAGACCTTTGGCTACAGTCGGGTTGGCATGCCCGGCGGGCCTAAATTAGACTCTTTAAACCATCGCAACTACACCAAAGCACTCGTTTCTTCAAAGCACGTAGCCGACAAATATGCAGAAGGCTTTGGAATTCCAGAAAAAAACATTGTTACCACCGGAATTCCAAGAACAGACGTCTTTTTTGACCAAGAGTATCAGACTAAAATCCGCCAAAAATTACAAGAAGAATTACCTTATATTAAGGGCAAAAAAGTTATTTTGTTTGCCCCCACTTTTCGAGGTAATGGCCAACAATCAGCCTATTATCCGTTTGAAGATATTAACTTTAATAAACTCTACAAAACGCTCCATAAAGACTACGTTTTTTTGTTAAAGATTCATCCCTTTGTTCAAAATCAACCAAATATTCCATACAAATACGCTGATTTTTTCCACGATGTTTCCGACTTTCGTGAAATAAATGATTTACTGATGGTTGCTGACGAACTAATTACCGATTATTCCTCCGTTTGTTTTGAATATGCGCTGTTAAAACGTCCGATGATTTTCTTCGCACCAGACTTAACAGACTACATGCAAAAACGCAGCTTTTACTTTGATTACTTGGACTTCATTCCAGGTTCATTAGCTGAAACTACCGACGAGTTAATTGCACAAATTCAACACGAATCTATTGATAAACAGAAGTTAGACTCATTTGTTGATTACTTCTTTGATCAACCTGATGGACATGCCAGCAAACGTTTTGTTGATAATCTCATTAATGGTTTCAAAGATCCAGATGATCAAAACAATCAGCAAACCCCTGACGATGTTACACCAGACGGAAAGACAATTCCTCAATGGGGTAAATTGAAATAACTGCTTTAAATAGCTAAAAAGAACGACGAGATACCTGCTAGGAAATTATCTAGTAAGTTGTCTCGTCACTTTTTTTGTTATCTAAAAACGACGCTCCATGATGACTGGAGTTGTCATCATGAAGCGTCGTTTATATCCTATGGTTATTCATTTGATCCATAACTATGTTTAGTCGGGAACAACGAGAACCGCTCTGCTCGATAAACATAGCCACCACTGCCAAGGTTCGTTAATTTGACATTAAAGATCTGTTTATTCGTCTTACTGTCGTACTCAATGACATTGGCCGCATCGCCGTTATCCAACCACCCAAAATCGATTAAACGATTCGTCGCATTTAAGTAGCGATTAGATCCGATGATATTGGCAAAATTCTTGCTGCCAAGTGATTTCCCGAAACTATCAACTTGCTTGATGGTCATCGTCTTTTCATTAATCTTGTACTCAACCCCTTCAGAGTACTTTCCAGATGAACTCTTAAGTGATTTTTTTGTATCACCTACAGCCACATTATTATTAAATATCAAGACATTCAGAGAATTTTTATTTCCAAGTGTACTTGGATTTACAATCGCCGCATGTTGTCCACCGGGCCAAGAAATCTTACCAGAAGCTTTCAACAAGTACTTACGATAACTCTTCGGCCAGGCTGAACGTTTCTTCCCAGAGAGAATCCATTTAATTTTCTGGGTCTTGTAATCAATTTTCATGACCAGATTTTGATTTCGACTAGAAATTATCAGACTGTCATCCGTTTTATCGTAATACACCGAGTTTTCGTGGAACCAATCGCGTTTACCCATATACTTATTCGATTTTGTTGCGGTATATTTCTGATAAAATTTACTTGGCAAAATATTCTTCATATTGATAACTTTCGTAATTTTACCTGTCTTATGCGAAATCACGATCATGGTATCTTCCACGTAAGTCCGCCCACCATCAGAAACGGTTGCAATCAAATCTTGATTAGGCAACTCTGTGACATCATGGTGAATCTGGTTATTATTTTGCTTTTTAGAGCCTTTAGCTTTGCCTAACGCTTTATGATTAAGACGGTAGGTTCGCGTAATTTTTCCTTCATAATTCATCTCAACCAACTCATTGAAATAGGAATTTGAAGCTTTTGATTTGGTCCAAATCAACAAATTGCCGTTACTAAGTTGTTTGAAAATATGTGACGTTGGCCGGGTGGTATACCAACGAATCGCGCCATCGGCATCAATTCCAAAGGAGAAGTTTTTTGCTTCCTTACTACCTGAAATCGTTGTCCGGACCATGAAGGTCAATTTAGCATTTCCCTTACCGGTTTCCATTTTCTTCTTATTCGCTTTGGTTACCTTAATCTTAATTGAAGATAAGGAGCTTGGAACTTTTGCCGTTTTTATATGAATTGTCTTTGTAACCGACTGGCCATTTTTATAAGTAACTTTGATTTTCACGGTATTATTGTAATCGGCATATAACCCTAGTATTTGTAGCGAGTGTGACTTACTATATTTTGAAACTGAGTTGGTGATCGACGTTTTGGCTGTCTTCCCCACCACTGTATAACTAACCTTGGCCGCTTTATCTGTTTTAAAAATGGCCATTGCAGTTAACGGTGAAACTCCGTAAGGATTCAGTTTAGTGTAGATATTGTTAATTGTGTATTTACCACTGCTAGCCTTGTTTTTCAGACTCTTCGTCGTACTTTTTTGAGCGTTAATTTCGCCATATACTAAACGAGAATTGATATCTTTTTTTACAGCACTAGCTGAACGAACCTTACTGGTAGTGACTTTACTAGTAGAACTCGTTTTCGAAGTTTCATAAAAATAAGCTGATCCGGCTACCAAAGCAACCACAATAATTGCGATGAGCCTTTTTATTTTTTTGTGCATTTTTTATCATTCCTCCACTACAATTTGATAAGTAAAAATTCCGAACAAATCTCCTTAAAAATGTTCGGAAACTCCACTACTTATTAAGTTCACTAATTGGTTTACCAACAAGGGTTTGATACGTTGCTTGAATCAACGCTTCGATTTCTTCTAAGCTATCAACGTATGTGCCACTCGCCAATGGATGGCCACCACCGTTAAACTGACGGGCAATGCCATCAATCGGAATTTTTTTAGATCGAATGTGAACCCGATAATTACCCTCCGGACTTTCGATAAACATCAACCACATTTCAACCTCTTCAAGCTTGCCCGGTAAAGAAACAACTGCATCCTCTTCACCCCAGGCTATCGCATAACTTTTCAAAACCCCTTGGGGAATGATTATACATGCCAGTCCATTTTGATCTACTTCAAGATTGTTCAGCACAAACCCAAACAAGCGGCTCGTCCGCAAATTAATAGCCGTCACTTGATGACTAATAGTAGCTACATCTACGCCCAACCGCCGTAAAGCAGCCGCCGTCGTGAATGTTTCACTCGTTGTGTCAGCCGTAGAAAAATCTACTGTATCACCAACAATTCCTGCATATAAATCATTAGCGACTTGTAAATCAAAAACAAGTTCGGAGCTATCCGTTTGATATAACTTATAAATCAGTTCCGCACAACTAGAAACATCGTCTTCGACCCAGTTAACTTCTTTGCCATAAGGATCCAGGTTCGGGTGATGATCAATCTTAATAGTTGGTGCAACTGGCAATGGCCCATTAATCCGCGCCTGATTCGCACAATCCACCACGATTACTAAATCGTTCACCGTAGGCAAGTTGGTTACGCTCATTTCTTCGCTTATCCATGCCAGAGATGAACTGGGCGAACCAACCGAAAAAATTTGCTTTTCTGGAAACGAAAGCCGCAACATTCTCACCAATCCAGCTTGCGTTCCAATCGCATCGGGATCTGGATTGACATGACGATATATATAAATTCGCTGATGCGCCTTAATTAATGCCATAATTTTCGAAAGCATTTGCCTAATTCATCTCCTTAATTTTTAACCAGCAGTGCAGATGTAGCCATGACTGGTTAGATAATCAATAATTTGTTGAACAGAAGCCTCCAGTGACTGTGTGGAGGTATCAATAGTTATTTCAGGGTTGTTTGGCGTCTCATAGGGAGCGTCAATTCCCGTAAAGCCCTTAATTTCGCCACGACGCGCCTTTTCATAAAGATGTTTCACATCACGATCCTCACAAACCTCAATGGGTGTATCAACAAAAACTTCAATAAACTCCTCATCCCCTAAAATCTCTCGAACATGATCACGGTCTGCCCGATACGGAGAAATAAATGCCGTCAATGTAATTGTGCCTGCGTCAACAAAGAGTTTGGAAACCTCACCGATTCGCCGAATATTTTCAGTGCGATCTTCGGCAGAAAAGCCGAGATTACGATTAAGCCCAAAACGAACGTTATCACCATCTAAAACATAGCTATTAATATTGCGTTCGAAAAGCTGTTTTTCAAGTTCAACTGCAATGGTTGATTTTCCAGAACCAGACAAGCCTGTAAACCAAAGCACAGCACTTTTATGTCCAAACCGCGTTTGTCGTTGTTGCTTATCAACTTTTGTTGCTTGCCAAGTAATATTTTCTGATTTTTCCATCCAGACCCCCTACTTTCTCATACCTTCAATCAAGACTCGCGCCACTTCCGGACGAGAAACTTCCTTTGGCGGAACAATGCCATCCCTTAACATGCCACGGACTTTCGTTCCACTTAAAGAAATATGATCCTCTTCACCATGAGGACAAGTTTTGGCCGTGGCCATTGACCCACATTTTTTACAATAGAAAGAATTTTCAAACTTGAAGAACTGCATGCCCATTTCACTTTCAACTGAAGAAATTAATTCTTGTGCTTCATAGGTGCCATAGTAATCACCAACACCGGCATGGTCACGACCCACAATGAAATGAGTACAGCCATAATTTTTACGGACAATGGCATGTAAGATTGCCTCACGTGGTCCGGCATAGCGCATTGCAGCTGGATAAATTACTAACCGAACCCGATCCTTTGGATAATAGTAACGCAGAATTTCTTGATAACTCTTCATTCGCACATCCGCAGGAATATCATCTGCTTTGGTTTCACCAACCAGTGGATTTAATAATAAACCATCGACACTTTCAAGCGCCGTTTTTTGAATATATTCATGCGCCCGATGAATGGGATTTCGGGTTTGAAAACCAACAATTGTTTTCCAACCCAAATCATGAAACATTTTACGAGTATCGATTGGTTCCATATAGAAATCATTGAACTCACCATGATCTGGCATTTTCAATAATTTAACAGGTCCGCCTAGGTACACAGCCCCCGTGTCATACATTTTTTTGACCCCCGGATGAGCTGCTTCAGTAGTCCCATAAACTTTGGCCGCTTCTAATAATTTATCTGGTTTGAATTTATCAGTCACGGTCATCGTGCCATAGACAGTCCCGTCAGCATCAACCAAAGCAATTTTTTCGCCAACATCGATCAGCAAAGCTCTTTCTTCAGAAACTGGCAACGTAATCGGAATGCTCCAGACCACACCACTAGGCAAATGCATCGTTTTAACAACTGATTTATATTCAGCCTCGGACATAAAGCCAGTTAAGGGACTAAACCCGCCAATTGCCAGCAATTCTAAATCAGAAATGTTCCAATTGTTGATTGTTAGTTTAGGAAGCTTTTCTGCTGTAACAGCAGTTTTTTCTGACAAATCCTTCAAGTTAACTAGTTTCCCACCATGTGGGGTGATTCCATATATTTTATCCATATTATTCTCCATTTCTCTTTTTACTAAACTGATCGTTTATACTGTGCCAATTTTGCGCAATTCAGTCACTTCTTCAGTAGTTTCATGCTGATAACCAGCAAGTTGTTCAGATTCATTATCAGCATCAACAAAATCAATAATCTGCTGGGCTATTTCTGGTTTAGTTAAAGATGATGCTAAAACTACTAAATGGGGATGGTCACTGATTCGATTTAAAACACGGTTATATCTTTTCAGCAGATC
The DNA here is from genome assembly GCF_002982135.1 of Pediococcus inopinatus. Classification (NCBI taxonomy): domain Bacteria; kingdom Bacillati; phylum Bacillota; class Bacilli; order Lactobacillales; family Lactobacillaceae; genus Pediococcus; species Pediococcus inopinatus. The sequence goes on from NZ_CP019981.1 coordinate 1,675,556, forward strand.
TGCTTTGTTTGTACTATCTTTGACCATCGCTTGATCGTCAACTATCAAAATGTTGCGCGTGTCCAACGCCATTTCTTCATTAATGGTCATCAACATTTCAACGATTTCACTGGTTAACGCATCCCCAATTCCCCAAACAGGCTTATATTTGGCAGATTTACGAATATAATTATTTAAGTCTTCTTTAGCCTCAAGATACGCCATACTTTTGTCATAAGTCGCAATAGCTTCCGGTTGCGCAGCTACTCGATCACTAACCGCTTTTTGTAATTTATGAATGCGTCCCGAATTCTTATCATCCATCTGAACGCCATGCTTACTCAACAGCGTATTCACTTGTTTAATTTGATCGGCATTAGATCCATAAACATACGTTGTTTTGCTGTCAATTTTTACATTAAAATCACGATATAAAGACCCATACTTTTCGACGTAACGATCTATTAACTCATTAATCTGCTTATCAAATTTATCCGATGCTAGAAACTCATCATCATTGGCCGCCTGAACGCCTAATAAATACAGTTCTTTTACATCATCTTCCAAATTTTTTTCAGCTTTAAAATCTTCCATACTTTCGCCACTGTCACTTTTTTGCAGATTGGGATCAATAAATCCATCAATTTTATCTTGTAAAACCTGTTCATCTTTTGGCCACGGCAATGTCAGCTGATCTGCAAGGCGATGTAAAGTGGGTAACGTCTTGTGAAAGAGATCTTCGTAACTAACTACAATCCGGGGATATCCTTTTGTATCGCGCAATGAAAGTAAAGTTCGAACTTGCCACTGACGTAAGGCTAAAATCTTATCTCGGTGCCAAGCCCTTGAATTGGAAGCTACCACATCAAGCGGATTACGAATCAAAATAATCTCGGCCGACTCAACAGAAATATCATCTAAAACATGTTGCCACAACTCGATATAATCGTTCATCCGAGGGTCTTTAATGACCAAATATTCTTCTTTTTGAAACTTATCGGAAAGGTACTTAGTCAGATCGGTGCGATCCTTTTTTATTTTGGAACTGTCATAGTACCCTTTAAAGGCTGGACGGTAGCGAATCTTGCTGCCCAACAATTTATGAATTTTAATAACATCTTTATTTTCAAAATAACCTTTGGGATTAATTCGTTTGCTTGGTGCCAACAGATTATCAGTTCCAAGCGAGATACCCATGAAATTAATGCATTTTGTCAAAACTGACGTTCCTGAGCGCCCACTTCCTAAAACTAAAACAGCGCGTTTGGTTCGTAATCCCGGGAATAATTTCTGTAAAATTCGAATAGCCATTTGCATCTTCCTATCTATTTTTATTTTTTTAGGTCATCAATTCTCTAAAAAATAACGTACACATAATATGTGACAAAAACACAAATCACCATACAAATCAGATTTAGTGGCACCCCTACTTTAAAGTAATCCGTAAACTTGTAATGCCCCGGTCCGTATACAATTAGGTTTGTCTGATACCCAATTGGCGTGGAAAAATCCGCCGTTGCAGCAATGGTAATTAACATAGCTAACATCATCACCGGTAGATTCATGTACTTAGCTGCTGAAACAATAATCGGAAACATGATTGATAAGGATGCCGCGTTGGATAAAATGGCTGTTAAAAAATTAGTTATAAAATATAATAAAAACATATAAATAATTGGATTAGCCGAGCCAGTAATATTTGTGAGAGATTTAGCAATAAACTTATCGGCTCCCACATTCGACATTGCCAGTCCCAATCCATAACTGCTGGCCACCAACAACAGCACATTCATATCAACTGCCCGGGTAACATCCTTAATATTGATACATTTTGTAAAAAATAAGATCACACAGACAACCGATAAGGCAACGAAGAGGTCTACAATGCCCATTGTTGACACTGCAATGGCAGCAACAAGCAGCAATACGGGCAAGAAATCTTTATAGCCCTTCTTGTTAACTTTTGTTAATTGCTCATTAAAAACGTGTAAATCTTTCATCGTGTCCAATTGTTCCGGTTCGTTGGTCGTAATTGCGACTAAGTCATCACCAGCTTTTAAATTAATTTTGCCAATTTGGCCGCTTAATTTTGCAGAATCTCGATGGATCGCCATAATGACGCCACCATAAACATCACGAAAATTAGCTGATTTAACCGTTTGATTAATCAAGGCCGAGCTATCTGGAATGGACAGCTCCACAATGTGGGCATGTTCATTTGTGACGTCTTCCATATCGATATGTCCGGTACTTGGAAGCAATCCCGGAATCTGTAGTAAGTCGTTCACCTCGTTCACTGACCCAGTAAAATAAAGTTTGTCAGCCCGTTTAAGCGTCATATCCTCATTAACTGGCACAAGGGGCTGCCCTTCACGATTAATTGCGGCTAGAAAGACGTGGTCCAAGTTACGAAGCCCGGCAGCGCTAATTGTTTGGTTTATATAAGGAAAGTCATCACTAACCGACATTTCAATTAAGTACTCATTTGGTGATTCTATGACACTGTCCACATTGTTATTTTTGTAATTTGGTAACATACGATAACCAAAAGTTACTAAATATAAAATACCAACGATGGTAATCGGAATCCCAATCACCGCAAAGTCAAAAAATCCAAATTGTTGTAAATGATATTTTGAAAGGAGCCCTTGAGCAACCAGGTTAGTGGATGTTCCGATCACTGTGATAAGACCGCTGAGAATCGTCACATAAGACAAAGGAATTAAAAATTTGGAGATCGATAAGTTCTTTTTTTTACACCATTTTTGAACCATGGGCGTTAAAGTCGATACAATTGGCGTATTATTCATAAAGGGTGAAAATAGACTCACCGTAGTCAGTAACCGTAATAAGGAACGTTTTTCAGATTTGCCATTTCCCAACACCCGATCAAAAAATCTTGTAATTACGTTACTTTTCGCAATTGAGTAGGCGATAATATACATTAAGGCAATTGTGGCCAGTCCATCATTAGCAAAACCTTCTAAAGCGTCCGCCGGAGACAAAATACCAATCAACATGAGAAAAGCAAGTGCACACAAGATGACGGCATTCGGAGTGGTCACTTCCATGGCCATTAGCACAAAAGTAACGACTAGCGTTACCAGAACAATCGCAATTTGCAAAGTCGTTTTAAATCACTCCAATTTCAGGATTTCGTAATGGTAAGTAAAATAAGAACTAGTCAAGTCATGCTTTTAAGTGGTTCTTAGGATGCTAACAGTTAAATGCTCAGTCTTGCTAACTGAAAATTGTTATATTGATACGCATCACTTACTAATAACGTTGTAAAGAATTGTAATCCACGCATATGAACTAACGGGGTAGAATAATTGAGGATTGCTTGAGGATTTAGCGTATTTTTGAATCAAATTCGAATACTTTGCGAACCTCTAATCTTATTCATTAGTTCAATTCTATTAAAAAAGCCCGCCAATCCACTGCTTCCAGCTTGAATTCAAAAAAACATCATATGTTAATTTTCTCTAAACTAAAAAAGCAGTAGTTAGTTTAACCGCAATCTCGCGATCAAACTAACTACTGCTTATTATTTTTTATTAACTATTATTAATCCGTTTTAACTTTACCAAAACCATAATAAGACAACGCGCCAAACGGTGGTAATACAAATACCAACGCACTCCAGATCAATTTATTTCCTCGTTTGAATTCATGGCTTTTTAGAATATCTATGAATGCAAATAATTGAATAAATCCTCCTAATACAACAATTGGCCAGTACTCTTTTTTAAATTCATGCTTCTTTCCCATTACGACCACACTCCTTTTATAATAAATACTAGTAACTTAACGCTAGTATGAACTAATAGGGAACCGTTTGCAATCCTGATACTCTAGTCTAAATACTTTTGTTGAAACGCTGCAATCTTAGCGTATTCTGGTTCAACCAAGCGACTCGTTTCCGACCAAATTTTCATAAATTCTTGATACCGTTTGGCGCGCGTTTGATCTGGGAGCCATTGTTTCGCACTTGATAATAACTGATGCACTTCCGTCAAATCAGATACTAATCCCAGACTATGCATCCCCATTACGGCGGCACCCAGGGCTGAGCCTTCATGATTATCTAAAACCGTTACCGGCTGGTCAAAACAGTCCGTTAAGATTTGAAGCCACAGATCGGCTTGCGAAAAGCCACCGGTTGCTTGAATACTCGTAATCGGCCCGGCAACTTGCTTGATTCTTTGAGCCACTTCATACAAATTCAAGACGATCCCTTCGAGGACGGCCCGAATCATATCTGCTTGCGTGTGCTGACGCGTCAATCCAAAAAACGTCCCACGAGCATTCGCGTCCCAAATTGGGGCCCGTTCACCGCCCAAGTATGGCAAGAAAATCAGCCCATGTGCCGCTGGGACTGATTGAGCTGCCAACTGCATTAACTCTGGATAGGTAGGTTTCTCAGCTTTAGAAAACCATTGGTCTCGAACCCAACGTAAAATAATGCCACCATTGTTTACCGGTCCGCCAACTAACCAACGCCCTTTTCCTAACACATAACAAAATAATTTTCCTTGTGGATCAAACACTGGATGATCAACTACCATCCGGACCGCACCGCTGGTTCCAATACTTACGGCTAATTTACCCGAAGAAATCGCATCAACCCCTAAATTAGCTAAAGCCCCATCACTGCTCCCGATGATGAATGGTACATCTGCTTTTAGCCCCATCCGTTGGGCGTTCAATTCGCTTAAACCTGTGAGCTGTGTTTCAGTATCCACCAGCCTAGGCAATTGTTCTTTAGAAATTCCGGCAGTTTCTAACGCCTGTGGATCCCAATCTAGCGTATGTAAATTAAGTAATCCCGTCGCCGAAGCCAGTCCATAGTCCATCACGTAACGACCAAATAACTTGAACAACACGTAATCTTTAATACCAATAAACTTTGCTGCTTTCGCAAATAAATTTGGTTGTTCCTGACGAAACCACATAATTTTAGTTAAGGGGGTCATCGGATGATTTGGCGTTCCTGTTTTCATATACAATGATTGCGCCACACCATTCTCTTGCAATGCCGCACTGGCTTTTTCTGACCGATTATCTGCCCAGGTCATCACCCGCGTTAAAGGCCGGTTGTTCTGATCCATTAAAATCAGACTGTGCATAGCAGCCGATAAGGAAACACCAACTAGCACAAATTTTTCTGTTTTGGTTGATTTCAAGACATCGTGAATTCCTTGAATAACAGCCGAAAAAATCTGTTCAGGGTCTTCTTCTGCCATTCCTGGTTGATCCTGATGTAACGGATAACCAATATTTTGACTAGCCAAGACATTGCCCTGCAGATCAAATAAAATTGTTTTTGTGCTTGTTGTCCCAATATCAACGCCAATGATTGCTTTCATTAACTTTCTCCTATGTATTTCAATCTAAATCCGATCAAATTTTTATAAACTATTTACTAACATTCGGTTATGATTTGCTTTATAATTTTAATTATAGATGTTCAACAAAATTTTACCAACTATTGAAGGGACGTTTTTAATATGAAAATTGGAATTATTGGTGCCACAGGAAAAGCCGGGTCAAAGATTACACAGGAAGCCTTAAATCGAGGCCATCAAGTTACTGTGCTTGTACGAAATGCTGACAAAGCTAAAAAAATGTTTGCCGATACCGTCACAGTTATTGAAAAAAACGCCTTCGATCTTACCAAACAAGATTTCGCCGGACTAGATGTGATCGTTAACGCTTTTAGTGTGCCAGTAGGAAAGCACCTTGCTTATCGGCATATTGATTTGGCCGCCCAGCTCATTCAACTCTTTCGCGAAACTGATTCCCCACGCTTAGTCTTTATTCTTGGTGGTGGCAGTCTCCAAACAAAGGACGGTTTATTGGTCGATCAATTACAAAAGATGCCTAACTCTGAAGGCTGGATTGATACTCCCCAATCTCAATTACATGAGCTCAACTTTTTACGCACCGTTACCAATGTCAACTGGGTAGGTGTTTCCCCTTCTGCAAATTTTGTAGATGGACCCAAGACTGCTTATGTACGCGGATCTGATGAACTATTGTTTGATGAAAATAATAAATCAGAAGTTTCCTCTGGCACAATGGCAGCCGCAATTTTAGATGAGCTCGAAAAACCAAGTATCCACCAAGCACGTTTCACTGTTCGCAATAAATAAACAAACTAAAGGAGAACTTCAATGCAACCCAAATCCGTATACCTAGCTGGACCATTTTTTAGTGAAGGCCAAAATTACCGTGTAAATACAGTTAAAAGCCTGCTTGAAAACAATCAAACAATCAACTCAGAAGCAATATTTCTTCCTGGTAAGGATGAATATACTGCCGCAGAGGTAGGTTCCTTTGAATGGCAAATTGCCACTTTCAACGCCGATATTCGCCAAATTGATCAAGCTGATCTCGTGGTCGCTATTTTAGATTATGAATTAGAGGAAGATAAACATGTTCCCGATTCTGGCACCATTTGGGAATGTGGCTATGCTCATGGGCAACACAAACCGGTCATCTTGGTTCGTTTCGATAAAAATGAGAAACAAGCCATCAATTTAATGCTTGCCGGCAGTTATACGGCGATGTTTAATGGTGAAACGGATATTGCTAATTTAGCAACCTACGATTTTTACAATCTCCAGAATAAATATGTGCCTTTAGATGTAGTTTAAATATAAGTTTTTAACAAAAAAAGGAATTCCAAGTTGGAATTCCTTTTTTCTAATTAGAATTTTTAAAGAAATCAGTCACTGCCTGTAAGGCTTGCTTACGAGCTTTATACTCAAATCGATGTGAGCCACCTTCAACAATATGCAGTTCACTATTTTGATAAACCTGGTGATACCGCTCCGAAGCTTTTTTATTCACCACAGTATCTGCGTCCCCATGAATTAAACAAACCGGTCCAGTATACTGCTTTGCAACTTCATAAATTGGTAACGTTTGGGCCGTTCTCAGATAACATCCGCCCACCATTAAGCCCTTTTTAATTGGTAATGTATCTGGAATTTGGTTTGGATTATACGCTGTTCCTTGTAAATCACCTTTTTGAGCATCTTCTTTTAGAGTCGCTGCAGGTGCCAGTAGCGCAAGTTTAGAAATATATTCCGGATAATAACCTGCCAGCATGCTGGCAACCACGCCACCCTGTGAATGACCAATTAAATAGATCTTTCGAACGTGCGGTAAATTCCTGGTAAAAGTTAAAATGGCACTTCCATCAGCAATTTCATTTAAAACTGTCATATCTTGAAATTGACCATCGCTCTTGCCGTGCCCATTAAAATCAAAACGAATGGTGGTAATTCCTTGCTCATGCAATTTTTTTGCGACTTGTTCCAACAAATCGGTCTTTTGATAACCTAAGTTACCAGTAAAACCATGCATCAGAATTGCGATATCGTATTCATCAGTATCTGGTGTTTCTAATAACCCCCGTAAGATTAACCCATCTCGTTTAACTTCAACGTTCATTCTAAAGACTTCCCTTTCTAATGACATCAAATATTCATACAAGCACATCTTAGCAGGATTTTCATTCTTTTTCAGTTTCTAGCTCTTAGAAAACTATTAAATTAGTCAGCGTATAATGCTTCGACCTGTTTTTGAATATCCTTATGGTCCATAAATTCTTCATAACTTGTCTCAGAACGATCGACAGCCCCTTTATCGGAAATTTCGATAATGTGGTCAGCAATTGTTTGAATAACCTGACGATCATGAGAAGTTAAAATGATGGAACCTGTAAAATTAATCAACCCGTCATTTAACGAGGTAATTGATTCCAAATCTAGATGATTAGTTGGATCATCCATTAAGAGAACGTTAGATTTACTTAACATCATCTTGGACAACATACAACGAACTTTTTCACCACCAGAGAGCTTTGTAATCGATTTGTTGACATCTTCACCGGAGAACAACATCTTGCCTAAGAAGCCACGTAAGAATGTGTTATCACTCTCTTCTTTAGAGGCAAACTGACGTAACCACTCGATGATATCTAAACTTTCGTCTTCAAAATAGGCATTAATGTCTCGGGGTAAATAACTTCTAGAAGCTGTCTGTCCCCAAGTTACCGTTCCAGTATCTGGTTCCATTTCACCTGCAATAATTTGTAGCAAAGTGGTTGTCGCAACATCATTACGACTTAACAAAGCAGCTTTTTCGCCAGGTTTTACAGTGAAAGTAATATTATCTAAAATCTTCACACCATCAATTGACTTTGAAAGCTTGTCCACACGAAGCAAGTCATTTCCCAATTCACGTTCTGGCGTGAAACTGATAAATGGATATTTACGCGTAGATGGCTGGATGTCGTCCAACGTGATTTTCTCCAATTGCTTCTTTCGTGAAGTAGCTTGTTTTGATTTCGAGGCATTGGCACTGAAACGCGCCACGAATTCTTGTAACTCCTTCATTTTTTCTTCTTTTTTGGCATTTGCATTTTCTGTTAACTTAGCTGCCAATTGGCTGGATTCCATCCAAAAGTCATAATTTCCTACATATAATTTGATCTTACCGAAATCCACATCACACATCATGGTACAAACTTCATTTAAGAAATGACGGTCATGAGACACGACAATAACAGTATTTTGGAAATCACCCAAGAAGTTTTCCAACCAAGTAATCGATTGGGCGTCCAAACCATTGGTAGGTTCATCCAAAACCAAAATATCAGGTTCACCGAATAATGCCTGGCCCAAAAGGACTTTCACTTTTTCACTTTCGGTTAACTCGCTCATTTTCTGGTTCTGCATGGTTTCGTCAATGCCGAGTTGTTGCAGTAATTGAGCTGCATCAGATTCGGCATTCCAGCCATCCATTTCAGCAAATTCACCTTCAAGTTCACCGGCCCGGATTCCGTCCGCATCAGTGAAATCAGCTTTTGCGTACAAAGCATCTTTTTCCTGCATAATTTTGTAGAGCTTTTTATGGCCCATAATGACAGTATCCAGCACTTTTTCTGTCTCGAATGCATAATGATCCTGTTCCAAACTGGACATCCGTTCGTTGTCAGAAATAGAAATATGACCTGACGTTGGCTGTAATTTACCTTCTAATATTTTTAAGAAGGTTGATTTTCCGGCCCCGTTAGCACCAATAATGCCGTAGCAATTTCCAGGTGTAAACTTCAAATTAACATTTTCATAGAGCTTGCGATCTGAAAATTGCATACTCATATCGGTAACTGTTATCATTTATTTTCCTCACTTTATTTCTTTTTCAAGTTAATTCACAATTCCTAAAATGTATCACAAAACAGCCTATGAAAGCAAGCCATTCGGGCTATTCGGGCAATTTTAACTCAAGTAAACGTTTCATTTCACTAGTCTGCACTTTCATGCTATTCTTTAGGTACTTAAATCTATGAACGAGGTCACATCATGCAAAAATCTGAACACGATTGTATCAAATTAGTTCCCCTCTTTGATCACTTACCAGATGAAGATGTCGCAAAAATCGAAGCAATCATCAATCATAAACATTACGCAGCCGGCGAATCCCTCTTTCTTGACGGCGATGATTTAGATACCTTAATGATCGTCGCGAACGGTCAAGTTAAGGTTTCTAAAGTTGCTGCCAACGGACGTGAACAACTTCTCTACCTATTACAAACTGGTGATTTTGATGGTGAAGGAGCCCTTTTCCAAGACAAAACCCGCACTTCATCTGCAGTTGCTTTAATTCCAACCGCAGTTTGCCAAATCAGTCGGAAAAACTTTCAAAAATTACTATCCCAATCACCAAGCATCAGTATGAATTTGATTAACGAATTCGGCCAGCGCATCTCATCGCTCGAAAAAAGGACTACCGAGGCCACAACAGAAAGTGTTGAAGCGCGCATTGGCAGTTACCTAGTTGAAACAGGAGCTAGCTTAGAACAAGATACGTTTAAATTACCTATCAAAAAAAAGGACCTTGCCATTTATCTCGGCACTACTCCCGAAACAGTTAGTCGAAAACTAACCGATTTCGAGAATAGAGGCTGGATTGCACAAGGTCCTCAAAAACAAATTAAATTGTTGGATAAGGATTCACTAGTTTTGTTAGACTAATTAACCTTTTCTAATCTTCGTCGTCATCATCGTCTTCTTCTAGTCCATCGCCAGCAGCATTGCCGACCATGGCTTGAAGCAACCGAATTGACCGATTATCGTCCCCACGTAATTGTTCCATATAATTACGTAATGCGGGACGATTTTCATTTTCTGCTAGTTTAATAGCGCGATCAACAAACAAATTTTGCGTGACAAAGTCTTGAACGTTTTCGCTTACCATTTCTTCAGCAGAAAAATATTTATTTTTGCCATTTTCACCAATCATAGAATATTCACTATATTCTGCGGTTGTTGAAGATGGTTTTTCATTTTCATCTAGTAATAGTTCACCAACCTCATCATAATGACGTCGGTTTTCTGCAATCAATGTTTGATAGGCTTGTCGAATGGCTGGGGTGCTTAAGCCCTTCACATACCATGCTGTTTGATGTAGCTTAGCGTCTAGTACCGTAAAGTTTGAAACAATATGATTCACCATGGCACCTGCGGTTGGGACGTGATGATCAATATCTGACTGTTTTTGTTCTGCTGCAAATAATTCTTCTGGGGTTTCTGACATTTTTTGTTCCTCCTAATTTCTTAATATGTTTATATTGTATCGACCTACTCACCTAATTAAATTGACTGAGATCAAGTTTTTAAAATAAACGTCTCCCGGATGCTCGGTTTTTTGTTACGCGCTTATGCTATAATCATCTTGTTAGCGATTACAAAAAACAAATAATAATGATTTACATAGGAGGAGAATTTTTATGAAATTAGGTGCAATTGAAGCTGGTGGAACTAAGTTTGTATGTGCAGTAAGTGATGGTGATTTTAATGTAGAGGATCGGACCCAATTTCCGACCACAACTCCAGATGAAACTATGGCGCAGGTCTTCGCTTATTTTGACCAACATCCAGTTGATGCGATTGGTATTGGCTCATTTGGCCCCGTTTCTTTAAATGAAGATGCTGCCGATTTTGGTTTTATCACCAACACCCCAAAGCTGGCTTGGAAAAATTATGATTTTCTTGGTGCAATGAAGACGCATTTTGATATTCCATTTTACTTTACAACTGATGTCAATGTCGCAGCCTATGGTGAATACCAAGCTGGCGCAGGTCGCGGGAAACAAAATATTTTATATTGGACAGTTGGAACTGGCGTTGGTGCGAGCTACATTCAAGACGGCAAATTTCTTCAAGGATTTAGCCATCCAGAAATGGGTCATATTTTGTTAAGACACGATCCTCGTGATCACGATTTTGAAGGTGTCTGCCCATATCACGGTGACTGTTTTGAAGGCTTGGCCGCGGGACCCGCAATCGAAAAACGTTTTGGTAAAAAGGGCTTTGAACTAGATCCTAGTGATGAGTTCTGGGAAATCGAAGCTAATTACATTGCGCAAGCTTGTGTCAACGCCACTTTGATTTTACGTCCAGACGTGATTATCTTTGGCGGTGGCGTGATGAAACAAGAACAATTATTCCCCCAGATTCAAGCATCGTTTGTGAAACAATTAGCAGATTATGTTGACACTCCAGAAATTTCTAATTACATTGTCCACGTTGAACTTGGTGACGATGCCGGAATTACTGGCGCGCTAATGTTAGCAAAAAAAGCTCTTAAATAGGTTCACATAAAAAGTTCTGACTGGTTCAGAACTTTTTAATTTGAGGTTCAACTGCTTCCTCTTCTTTCTTAAGTAAGCTAAAATACAATTAACGACAAAATATGAGGAGTGATTCATTTGGCAAAATATGAAACTTTGTTACCTAGATTTTTAAAATATGTAAAAACTAACACGCGCTCCAACCCAGAATCCGAAACAATTCCGACCGATCCTAAAGAGGTAGCCTTTTTAAAGACTTTGGCACAAGAATTAACCGATCTTGGTTTAAAAGATGTGCACACCCAGCCTCAAAGTGGTTACGTCGTGGCAACATTACCACCTAACGATGCCGGTCAAACGCCAATCTTAGGCTACATTGCCCACATTGATACAGCCGACTTCAATGCCGAAAATATTGATCCTCAGATCCATGAGAACTATGATGGAGAATCGGATATTCCTTTAAGCAAAGACGGCAAATGGGTTTTAAAGACTTCGGCCTTCCCTGCCTTACACGACTATAAAGGCCAAACTCTAATTACCACCGATGGTACAACCTTATTGGGTGCTGATGATAAATCCGGTGCCGCTGAAATCATGACGGCTATGGAATACTACATGGCTCATCCTGAAGTTAAGCATGGTGAAATCCGGGTTGGCTTTGCTCCCGATGAAGAGACCGGAACCGGTGCCGATCACTTTGACGCCAAAGATTTCAACACGAAGTATGCCTATACTGTTGATGGCGGTCCACTTGGTGAATTGGAATACGAAACTTTTAATGCGGCCCAAACAACCGTTGAAATTCAAGGAAACGAAGTACACACAGCGACAGCTAAAGGCGTGATGGTCAATGCACTTCAAGTAGGAATTGACTACCATAATCTCATCCCAGCTGGTGACCGTCCTGAATTAACTGATGGTCGCCAAGGCTTCTTCCATCTCTTCAAGATGAGTGGCACGCCAGATCACGCCAAACTCGTTTACATCATTCGTGATCATGACAAAAAAGTGTTTGAACAGCGTAAACAAGATCTTCAAAATATTGCTGATAAACTCAACGCTGATTTTGGTGAAGAACGGATTAAAATTGAAACGCATGATCAATATTACAATATGCGTGAAATTCTTGAAAAAGATATGACACCTGTAGAGCTCGCGCAGGAAGCCATGGAAAACTTAGATATCAAGCCTAATATTTATCCAGTTCGTGGTGGCACTGACGGTTCAAAGATTTCCTTTATGGGCATTCCAACCCCTAACCTCTTTGCCGGTGGCGAAAATATGCATAGTCGTTACGAATTTGTTTCCGCTCAAACGATGGAAAAAGCAGTTGATTTAATTCTTGAAATAAACAAATTGAATAGTGAACAAAGTTAATACCTTTCTATACTAAAAGCGTTAGTACTGAATCTGTTTGGTTACAGATTCAGAAACTAACGCCTTTTTTGGTTAGATAATTTATTTTTTATGACCAGTCTGATTCACTCACCGCTGACTCATCGTTGGCACGCACACGTTTGACCGTATAAATAGCAATTCCAATGATAAAACCGATAATTGCTGGCGTGATCCAGGCAAAACCTTGAGCAAAGAATGGCATATATTTGCTTTCAAATCCGGTTAAGCTTTGGACAAAGGCTGATTTAGCAATCACTACAGGTGCAGCATTCAGACCATCAACCACAGCAGGGACGAAAGTGAAGACCGTTGTCCAAATGTAGACAATCCGTGCGCGATGGAACAATGGAGACGCAAGAGACAGGAGAATCAATGTAATGCAAAGTGGATAAATAAACATTAGGAATGGCACAGCCGCATTGATAATCGTTTCAAAACCAAAGTTAGACACCCCAAATGAAAGAACTGCAACGACTACCACATATGTTCTATAACTGAAACGAGGAAACATGGTGCTAAAGGCTGTGGCAAATGAGGTTGTTACCCCAACCGCCGTTGTCATACAAGTGATTGTTGCCATGATTGCCAGAATATAAACACCAGCGTTACCAAAGAAATACTGGGTAATTTGGCCTAATGCAATGCCACCATCACCAGCGATTTTAAAATGCCCTAAACTAGTTGCACCCACATAGGCTAATCCGGCATAAATAATGGCCATTGCACTAGCGGCAATAATTCCAGCCTTCACAGTTAATTTGGCAACTGTCCCTTCTTTTTTAACCCCAAACGCTTTTATGGCAGTAATAACCACAATTCCAAATTCAACGGAAGCTAAAGCGTCCATTGTTTGATAACCTTGAATAATTCCATTGCCAACAGAACCATTGCGCCAAACGCCTGTCACTGCGCGCCCAGCTGTGGTTCCCATGGGCCTAAAAACAGCAATTACAATCAAAATGACAACCATGGTGATAAAAGCTGGGTTCAAATAACGACCGACATAATCAACGACCTTGTTACGGTTGAGCGAAAGAAGAATAACGGCAGCAAAGAAACAAGCCGAATAAATGAATAACCACATTGGCGCACTCGCTGCACTGACGTGAGTGGCAATTCCAAATTCAAAAGGAACCGTGGCAGTCCGTGGTGTTGCAAATGCTGGACCGATGAAAATATACAACATGACAGTAAAGATCATTGCATAGGTTTTGCCAATCGGCTGTGCTAATTCATAAACACCATGAGTCCGTGTTACCGCAATTGCCGCGACTCCTAACAAGGGCAAAATGGTTCCAGTAATAATGAATCCAATAATAGAACTAAAAAAGGCTGATCCTGACTGTTGCCCAATTTGGACAGGAAATGTTAAGTTGCTGGCACCAAAGTACATCCCAAACAACATTGAAGCTACAACGATTAATTCTTTCCAGGTAAATTTATGTGTTTCTTCCATTTATAGAACTTCCTCTCTTTTTTGCATCCCAAAGCTAAATATACAAAAAAACGCCCTTCGGATATAGATATATCCAAAGGACGTTTTCACGTGTTACCACCTCAATTTACGAGTCTTTCACAAAACTCGCCTCACCATGTACGCCCTATTGTCGACAAAATAGTTAATACACTGGCACGATATTGGGTGCACCCATAATCATCTGAACAATGATTCCGCTCATCACCGTCTTTTTAAACTAGGAACTGTGTTTTTTCAGCCCCAAACACTTTCTAGAAATTCGCTAGTTTATCTTCCACGGAAATATCAACACGTGTTTCTCATTCGTATTTAATGTTTTTCATTATAGAACCGCAAAAAATAGATGTCAACCTTTAATTTTCCACCCCAACATTGTACCTTGGAGTTTCTTGACAGTTCTATTTTTGCGCGCTAAACTGTATCTAAATTAGATAACAATTAAAAAAGCAGTGAAGAGATGAGTAAGATTCCACCCTTTCCTAGTGAGCCTCGGATAGTGAAAACGAGGCATTGGAGTGACTCCGAACATGGTCTTGGAGAATAATCTACATTAAGTCGTTTGGCAAAATATAGATGGGAACGCCCATTACAGCGTCGAAACATCGTTAGTTCAAGGTGTTTTTTAAGGAAACAAATTTTTTTGTTTCAAACCAAGGTGGTACCGTGATCATTTCTTATTGAATGCTCGCCCTTGACGTTAAATCGTTGAGGACGAGCTTTTTTGTGTCTAAATAAAATAAAAGGAAGTATAGCCACATGACAACAAATTTAAAAGCACCCTATCGTTTTGATCAAGTTGGTAGTTTACTTAGAAGCCCTGAATTAAAGGCAGCACATAAAGAATTTGCTGAAGAAAAAATCTCAGCTGACCAATTAGAAACTGTCCAACAACAAGAAATCAAAAAAATTGTCGACAAACAGGTTTCTCTTGGCCTACACGCCGTAACTGATGGTGAATTCAGCCGTTCTTGGTGGCATTTAGACTTTTTATGGGGCTTAAATGGTGTTGGCAAATACGACTACCAAAAAAGTTATAAGTTTCATGGCAAAAAGACACGGACAGATAATGCCTATTTAACCGGCAAAATCAGCTACAATCCTGACCATCCCTTCTTTAAAGCTTTTACTTATTTACAATCAATCGTGCCTGACGGAGTTCAACCTAAACAAACGATCCCATCACCAAGTTTATTATTCCGTGATAATCGCAGTGACAAGGCGTCAGAATTCTACGAAACCCACACAGCTTACTTAGATGATCTCGCTAAAGCTTATCATGAAACAATTCAACACTTTTATGATTTAGGGTGCCGTTACATTCAATTGGATGATACCACTTGGGCATTTTTGATTAACCAACTAGATGAAACCAAAAATAATCCAGAAGCTCAAAAACCATTCCGAAAACTTGCTGAAGACTCTGTTTATGTCATCAACAAGCTCCTAGAAAACTTGCCAGATGATTTGACGGTCACCACCCATATTTGTCGCGGAAACTTCCGTTCTACTTTCCTATTTTCGGGTGGTTACGATGTTGTGGCCGACTACCTTGGCCAATTAAATTACGATGGATTCTTCCTTGAATATGATAACGACCGTGCCGGAGACTTCAAACCGCTCGCTAAAATCTGGAATCACGATGCAAATAAACGGATTGTCTTAGGTTTGGTTACTTCCAAGTTCCCAGAATTAGAAGATCAAACCCAATTAATCACACGCATTCATGAAGCAACCCAAGAAGTGCCACTTGAAAATTTAGCCCTTTCCACCCAATGTGGCTTTGCCTCAACCGAAGAAGGTAATAATCTAACAGCTGAGCAACAATGGGCAAAACTTAGCTTAGTTATTGATACTGCCAAAAAAGTTTGGCAAGATGCTGAATAATTTTTTGACTCTGATTACAGAAAAAAGCTTCAAGAGAGCATATGTGCTTTCTTGAAGCTTTTTCAAATCAGTAAAATCATGCCCGATATTTACATTCATACAGGGAATAAATATAAATATTAATCGTTAGCTTCTAGAAACTAACTTGATAGATAACTCCTTGTTTAATGCGCGGCGTATAAATATCTTTGCTGGTCTTGCGATTGCTTAATTTAGCGTTCAAACGTAAATGAGCAGTTTTATTCTTTAAATTTTTAATTTGGACTGTTTGTGTTTTCCCATTACTTTTAACGGAAACCACTTTTTTTGAACCGTTATAAACGTGAACAAGGCTGTTCTTTTGCGCCCGAAAACTTAGCGCAACGTTACCATTTTTAGCACCATGATTTAATTTGAGCACAACCGGTGTTTGGGATGCATATTTACCAGAACTTAATCTATAGGCCTTTGTCACTCTTTTATTGCGTTTATTGGTACCGTACAACATAAATGTTTGATAGCCTTGGAACTTCTTTGAAACTTTAAAAGTTCCCTTACGAACATTTGCATACGTCTTTTTGCCGTTATTGTAGGTGAGTGTCACCTGATTAATAGCTGTTTTAGATGAAACTTTGCCACTAAAAGTAGCAACCTTACTTGCTGCATTGTAACTGGTCCGAACGCTATTTAATGAATAGACCGTTTTGGCACTGGATTGGCCTGTAAAAAAGCCTAAACATAATAATGCGGTTAAACTAACTAATGCTAATAATTTATTTAATTTGTTCAAAATAATACCCCCCAAAAAAATTAGCCACCCTGTATAGCATCTTCATTGTAGTGTCCCCATTGCCATAAAACAAGCTAATTTAATTGGGTTTGTTAACGACTGCCGCTATGTCAGATTATAAATTCTAGTGTTTAATTTCTACTACAATGTTTTGAATTAAATAAATCAAAAGAATTACAGGACCAACTAATATGTACCCAATGCGAATAAAGATATTAACCATAAAATCAAAATTACTGTCCTGCAATGCATATCTTTGAACCGTCATACTGTTCCTCTGATTTGCATAACTACTATCTCCCCACTTATCATTTTTATGTTTTTTTAAATGCTCGTTTTGCGCAGTTTTAGCTCCTTTCTGCAAAAACGAGATATTTTTTAACGACCACAATTTTTTTCGACAAAGATAAAATTGACACAACCAAGACAGCACCAACCACACATTCAAGAAATTCAATGTAATTTTAATATGACTTTCCTTATCAAGATTAAAAAAATCAATAAAATAGCAAAAAAGAATGTTTGCCCAACAATCCCCAAAAAGTAATGTTCAGTTTTCATCGTGATCCTCCTTTCGCGTTAAAACGCGTCATCCTAATGATTAGAAAAAGATTAGTTATTTAACCTTTATTTAATCATTATAATTTAAAAATAAATTTAAATAAAGGGGAATAACTATTTAAAGAGAAATCTTTCAAAAAAGACGTTAGCAGCCAAAAATGATACTATTAAGGAGAATAAAATTTCAGACTAATTTGGGGGAATTGACAGATGGGTAAAATCCGAATTAATAATATGAGCTTTCACACTTTTAATGGCGTGTTTGCTGAAGAAAAAAAGCTGGGTCAACGTTTGCAAATTGATGCCGAACTCACATATCCGATCGAGGAAAAAGTTAAACATGATGACTTGAAAGAAACAGTCAGTTACGCCGACGTCTATCAAACCATTGAAGACTTTGTGCTTAATAATAACTATAATTTGATTGAAAGTGTCGCGAATCATCTGTTGAAAAAAATCTTAGCAGACTATCCCACAATTCAAGCCGTTAAACTGAAAGTCCGCAAATATAGCGTCCCAATTGCCGGCATTTTCGACAATATTGAAATCGAAGTTTCTGGAGACCGTCATCATGAGTAACCAAGTTTATTTAAGTGTCGGTTCCAACATGGGTGATCGGCAGGCTAATTTGTCCGAGGCAGTTAAGCTCCTCAATCAAAAGGAGCAAATCACCGTGGAAAAAGTTTCGCCTGTATATCAAACCCAACCAGTTGGCGGAGTTGTCCAAGATGATTTCTTAAACATTGCCATTCGCCTCACCACAACCTTGAATGCCTACACGCTTTTAGATGTTTTCCATGAAATTGAGCAAGATTTGCGCCGGAAACGTCTTATTCATTGGGGACCACGCACAATTGATTTGGATATTTTATATTTTAATCACGAAACCTATCACGATAAAAAACTTGTCATCCCGCATCCAGAAATTAGTAATCGGCGGTTTGTCCTCATCCCCTTATTAGACGTCCTAAACGACGACACACTGATTGCCCAAACCAAACAACAACTAAAAACCACCTCAGATAAAAACTGGGTGGAAATTTTAAATTAACATGAGGTAACTAAACATGAATGAAAAAAATAAAACTAAAATTGAAAATGCCGTCACTGATATCATTGAAGCCATTGGTGATGACCCCAAACGAGCAAGTATCCAGGAAACCCCAGCCCGTGTAGCTACTGCTTATTCAGAAATATTTTCAGAAACAGGCAACGCCCATTTTACAGATTACAAAATTTTCGATGTGGATGAAAATGCTGATATGGTCGTGGTTCAAGATATTCCTTTCTACTCGATGTGTGAACACCATCTTCTCCCATTTTTTGGAACTGTTAATGTTGCCTATGTACCCCAAGATGGTAAGATTATCGGCTTAAGTAAGATTCCTCGGTTGGTAAACTTTGTTGCGCGCCGTCCTAGTGTCCAGGAAAACATTACCGTAATGATTAATGATGAACTGCAACGAATTTTGAAACCTAAAGGGGTGGCAGTCTCTATTTCTGCACGCCATTTATGCATGGAAATGCGGGGCATCAACAAATCAGGCTTGTCCACATACACCACTAAATTCTCGGGCGTTTTTAAAGAAGATCACGAACTGAAAAATGAATTTCTCCAACAAACTCGCCAAAAGTAGGCCTTAAATATGAGTACTAATCAACAAGACTACCAAAAGTTAATCGCCAAAATGAATCAACAAATGTTGGTAACCGATGATGATCGGGTTCCCCTTCTTCAGCAAATTTTAGCCAAACTAGGTCACCCAGATCACGCCTACAAAATTATCCAAATTGCTGGGACAAACGGCAAAGGATCTACCGGGGCCATGCTGGCGGCTGTTCTGCAAAAGAATGGTTATCACATTGGCCATTTTTCTAGTCCCGCCATGTTAGATGACCGCGAACAAATAAAAATTGATGGTCAAATGATTGGGTATACGGACTTTCTTCAGGCTTATCAATTAATTAACGACCAATTACCTGCCAATTTCGCAACCAATTCACTTTCCATCTTTGAGTGGTTTACGTTAATTGCCCTGGTGGCTTTTCAACAGGCTAAAGTTGATTTTGTGATTTTAGAAGTTGGCTTAGGTGGGACAAATGATGCGACCAACGCGATTTCTGCCCCACTTTTGGCTTTGATCACCCACATTGATTATGATCACACCCGCATTTTGGGCCATACCATTCGTAAAATAGCGACTCAAAAATCAGGAATTATCAAAACGGGTTCTACTGTTATCGTCGCCCCTCATCAAAAACGAATCACCCGAACCGTTTTACGTAATGTGGCTGGCCAACAACAGGTTCCCATTCATTTTGTGAATAATATTCGCTTAAAAGTACTGGCGCATAATTTTACCGGTACAACCGTCCAAATTAGCGGACCCTTGATTCCCAATCAAACCATTCAGTTAGGCTTAATTGGCGGCTTTCAATTGGATAACCTTGCCACAGTCTTGAGTGCCACAACTTGGCTACAAAAAAATAACGTTCAGCTGGATCAACGCTTGATACACGAAGCATTGGCACAACTAAAAATTGCCGGCAGAATGCAAGTGGTTCAACACCATCCCACCGTCATTTTAGATGGCGCGCATAACCCCGATGGTGCAAAGCAACTCGTTCTTTCCTTAAAGAAACTGGCTCCCAACCACAAAATTACGTTTTTATTGGGATTTTTGGCAGATAAAAACTATCTTGAAATGCTACAAAATTATTTACCATTAGCTAAGGAAATTTATGTAAACACCCCAAGTCAACACCAGCGTGCTCTTGATAAGGACCAATTAAGTAAAACCATTCAAACTCACTTTAGTTTTCCAAAAGAACAGCTCTTTAATGAACCTGACGCACATGCTAGCTTAAGTACAGCCCTGAAACACGCCGCTACTGACGATGTGATTGTGATTACCGGATCGTTTTATTTCATTAAACAGTTTGAAGGTGACCAAAATGTTTAACCAACCAGTGATTATTGCATCCAATAATCTTGATAAAACAGCAGAACTAATTGCTTGCTTACAACAGTTTCAAGTGGCAGCTAAATTCTATCAGGACTTGATTCCACGTGTGTCATTTCCTAGCGAAGGAACAACGGATTACGTGGTTAATGCGCGAACAAAAGCCCAATTTATTTCTCAAAAGTTACCTCAAGAATTTATTCTAGGTGACGATTCGGGGATGATTTTGTCCGCCTTTCCTAATAGATTTGGCGTTCAAACTTCTCGCCAGCTAACAGCCTACCCCACGGACGCTGATAAGAACCACTATTTAATTCAACTGATAGCGGGAAAAAATCGTAACGTTCAATTACGCACCGATTTGATTCTACAAACTCCGCAACACAGCTATCATGGCTTCGGCGTGTTTAAGGGGACTTTTAGTCAAGAGGAGCGGGGGCAAAACGGTTACGGATTTGATAAAATTTTAATTCCTGACGGTGAATCTCGAGCGCTCGCCGAATTAACGGATGCAGAAAAGTTTCCTTATCTACACCGCACCAAAGCAGTGAAAAATCTTCTCGAAAAGGTGGCAAATAATGACTATGAAAATTATTGATATGACCGCTGAGTTTGGTCGTTCCGAGACATTTGCAGATCAAATTGTCCATAACATGTTGGTCACACAACGGAAAGTGGCCTTACAATTCGAAGGCTTAAATCAACCTGATTTAGCCACGATTCAACAACTATTGGCAGCCTTTGACACCCCTGCTCAAACTACAGAAAATAGTTTACAAACGGTATTACCACTGGCGGCCCTACAATTTTTCATCACGAAATTTAAGCAACAATTTTCAGCAGATGAGGCTAGTCGCCAACTTGAGCAGATCTATCAGCAACATGCGATTTATTGGCATTATGGCAGTGTTCATCGTGATCTAACTCAATCACCATTAATTTATGGGATCTTAAACATTACCCCGGATTCCTTTTATGATGGTGGTGCTTATGTCGAACCGCAAGCCATCAAGGATCACATTGCCGAGATGGTAACGGCTGGTGTGGACGTCATTGAGCTTGGCGGCCAGACCACCCGCCCTGGTTTTACGGAAATCTCTGCTCAAGAAGAGCTTAACCGAATTTTGCCTTATATCGATTGGATTCACCAAAACTACCCCGAAGTTTCTTTAGCGGTGGATACATATAAATATGTAGTCATGCAGGCTTTGGTGAAAAATAGCCACGTTGACATTATTAACGATGTTCGCGCCTTTACAGATGATCCCCGAAAACTAGCATTGCTGGCACCAACCAAAATTGGACTTTTGACCATGCACAGCAGTCGCGACACCGAATATGATAATCTAACAAAAGAAATGCAAAACTTTTTCAAACAAAATCTATCCCAATTAGTTAATGCGGGAATTGCTCAAGAACGAATCGCTTTGGATCCCGGTATTGGCTACGCAAAGGTTGCCGATGGTTATCAAGACTACGCCATGATGCGCAACATTGATCAGTTTAATCAATTTAATCGACCAACGATGATTGCCATTTCTCGCAAGGGTTTTGGTGCTAAACTATTTAATCTAAAAAAAGAGGACCGATTATCGGTCACTCTCATTGCGGAAACTTATATGTATTTACATGGCGGCAACGTTTTGCGCGTCCATGATATTACGGAAACAAACCAACTCGTTAAAATGATTAACACGATCAATACAGGTTATTGGTTTAAAAAATAAAAAACCCAGACAATTTAATTGTCTGGGTTTCTTTATTTTGGCCTAAATTAACTTTGCAAAAGAGCCATCCCAAATACTTTCATGATGTTTCACAATTGTCGCTGCGTCTAAAAGATCAGAATCAAACGTTGTAACCAAATCGCGTCTAACTTCTACTTGATAATCCAAGTGACGTGCTACTCGAATGGTGGTGTCAACACAATACTCCGCCTGTCCCCCACAAATTTCTAAGCTTTCTGTATTATAGGTTTTCAAATAGGCTTCTAAATTAGTGTGGTAAAAAGAATCCGGGGTCGTTTTTACAATAAATTCATCTTTTTGCTTGTCAAAATCCAAATTTGGAGCTAACTGAAACTCTTCTGTATCACTTGGAATTTCATTATCAGTTGTTTGCACAAAAAAGATCGCCTTTTTTTCCTGTCGATAAAGCGCAATTCGTTCGTTAATACCGGCAACTACGTCATTAAAGTTGGCCATTTTATTTAATGCATTCTGCATATCTATTACAATCAATACATCTGCCATCGCTTTTCCTCTTTCATAAATCATGATTATTTATCAGTACCCTCTTATACCAAAAAGGATCCTATTTCTTAACGCTTCATGCTAATCGCGATTTGCTCCCCTAAAACTTACATCTTATATAATCATCATACAACTCCTAAAAAACGTGGTAAGGACAGCAAGTTTTATTTAAGAGATTCTTAAAACAGCGAACCTAGCCTTATTTTACCAACTTCAAGTTAACACTATTCACCCTTTTTGGCACTTTTATTCACTGCTGCCATTGCCAATTCATTTACATAATTTAGAGGATTATCAAAATTCGGTTGGAAAAACATATCCACCATCGAGAGTTCATCAACAGTCATTTTTTTCTGAATGGCAAGTGAAATTACATTGGCCGACTGTGCACAATCATATGTGCTGTAAAACGCCCCACCCAAAACAACTCGACTTTCTGGATTCCAGACTAATCGCATTAAAATGGGCGTCGTACTCGACATAAATTCAGGACGATAATTCTCTTCGAGCGTAACTGTTTCCACCTTAAGGCCACGCGCCTTAGCCCCACTTTCTGTTAACCCCGAAGAAGCGAGTGTTTTGCCAAATAACGCTACAGCTGATGATGCTTGAGTACCCATATATTTCATCGTTGGCTCTTCAATGTTATGCCCGATTAAAATTCCCTGTCGAATCGCGTTCGTCGCCAAAGGAATATAATCAACTTTACCAGTCGGATTATAATGAACCACGGCCGCATCACCAGCAGCAAAAATATTAGGATCAGATGAACTCATATATTCATCCGTGATGATGGCCCCATTTTTGAGCATATCGACTTTATTTTTCAACAAATCTGTTGCTGGACGAAAGCCCGCACACAAAACGGCAAGATCTGCGGTATAGCTGTTCTTACTGGTTGTAACAGTAATCTGTTCGTTACCAGTAAAAGACTCGACCATCTCGTTCATGGCAAGTTTGACACCGTGCTGTTCATAATCCTTTTCAACGCAATCACTAATTTCAGAATCAAAATTTTTGGCCAACACGTTTGGCAACCCATCAATTAACGTAACCTTTTTACCCGTGACTGCCAACTGTTCGGCAAGTTCGGCGCCAATATAACCCGCACCAATAATCACAGCTGATTTTGCATTTGGCGTGGCTTCACGGAGAATTTTCGCATCATTCCAGTCCTTACAAAGTTTAACTTTCGAATTTTCTACGCCTTTAATCGGAGGAATAACCGGCGCTGACCCAGTCGTCATCACTAACTTATCATAGTGATCTTGACTTAACTCACCAGAAACTAAGTTCTTCACCTGAACAATTTTTTCCTCAGGATCCACATTAAGGACATCATGCCGCATTTTCATTGTGGCCCCTAACTTGGTCAATTCTTCTGGTGAGGAATAAAACATTTTGTTAGGATCTGAAACATGATCGCCCACCCACAACGCAATTCCACAAGATAAAAAGGACAGGTTATCATTTCGTTCGTACACTGTGACTTGGTAATCAGGATGCTCTGTTAAAATTTGTTTGGCCGCAAAGGTACCTGCATGGGTCGCGCCAATCACGATTATTTTCATCATATTCCCTCCAAGATTTTTTAGGCTACAATAACTTCACTAAAAAACTGTTAACCCAAAATTCAAAGTGGGTTAACAGTTCACTTCTGTGCAATCTTATTCCACTTCAAATTCATTCAGATAAACACTAAATGGTTGTAAACTTTCGGCTTCATAGCGTTGCTTAAATGCTGCAATTTCTTCAGACGAATTAGTAGCTGGATCTAACTGCAATTTTTCTGCGGGTAGTGGTCGATTATTATGAATTTTTACATCAATCACAACGGGTCCTTCTACTTCGGTTGCAGTATCAAAGGCCTCAACAAGCTCTTTATAAGAATGGACAGTAATCCCCAATGCCCCCATTCCTTGGGCAATCATCGCGAAATCAGCTCCTTGTAAATCCACTCCAAAGTATTTCTGCTTTTCGTCTTCTTGCTCATCTTTGATAAAATCAAAACTCTCATTTGAGAAAACAACATTGATAATATGCAGTTTTTCTTTAACCTGGGTCAACAAATCCTGCATCACCATCGCAAATGCACCATCGCCAGCTAAATTAAAGACTTGCCGATCTGGGTACGTAAGTTTACCCGCAATAGCCGCGCCAATTCCATATCCCATGGTGGCAAATAACGCCGAGGTGGTGAATTTTTGTTTTTCATTCATATTTAAAAATCGGACACTGTTCATCGTGACATCACCCACATCAATGGCAAACACGTCATTTCCAGTAGCGATGCGGTTAATCTGCTTGAAAACTGCGCCTACTTCTAAAGGATCAGAAGTTTTATCAGCTAATTGCTGCAGATAAGCGCGCCAATTCTTCATATTGGCCACACAAGCATCGTAAAAACGTCGGTGAGCCACTTCATCACTAAGTGTGACTAATTGCTTCATGGCTTTCTTGGAGTCGCTTAGAATTGGCACATCAACGTTATGCCGCTTGCCAATTTTAGAAGAATCAATATCGATTTGAATAAACTTGGCATCTTGATTAAACATCCCTTTAGTACGAGCAAATGGGAAATCTGCGCCAATCATCATAATTAAGTCGGCTTGTTCCAACGTTTCATTACCTGGCTTCGTCGAAACCCGATAGGCCGAACCCATATTACCTTCAAAACTATCGGGAATAATTCCCTTAGAAATCGCCGACATCACAACTGGTAATTTAAGATGTTTCGCTAACGCCACAAGTTCTGGTGTCGCACCCTTAACGCCAATTCCAGCAAAAATAACTGGCCGATTGGCCTCACTAATCAGCTTTAAAGCTTCTTTTAATTTTTCGTCATCCGGTTCTGGCAACAAAGGTTTAACGTAACTATGACCTGATGACCAAAAATCATCTGGAATCTCCTTTGTACCGAGATCATTTGGAATGGTTACCACGGCTACCCCATTTTCCTTGTAGGCACGGCGGATTGCCTCATCAATTACATGAGGTAAACTGGCAGCGGTCATAACGGTCCGGTTGTATACTGAAACATCCGCAAACATGGGATTCTCATTCAATTCTTGGAAAGAGTCCCAATTCATATCAGATGTTCCCACCTGACCAATAATTGCCAATACGGGAACGTGATCCATTTGAGCATCATACAAACCATTAAATAAATGCGTTGCCCCAGGGCCAGCTGACCCAAAACAAACCCCAAGTTTACCAGTCAATTTTGCATGTGCCGTTGCAGCAAAAGCCCCAATTTCTTCATGGCGCACTTGAAGGTAATCAATCTTGTCTTGTTCTAGTCGCAAGGCCTCCATTGTACTGTTAATTGATCCACCAGGAATCCCATATACCTGCTCAACATCCCAGTCTTCCAAAACCTTCATCATCGCAACACTAGCATTAATTGTTTTACTCATTGTTATCCCTCTTTCCAAGAAATCATCATTTTTGTGTTCTTACTGCGATAGTATCTCATGAATGGGTCTGAAGTAAAAGAAAACGCTCTCATTAATGCTAAATAAAAAATCTGCATTCCTTCACCATCTTGTGAAAGAACCCAGATTTTATAACTTTTTTGTTTTAAAGCGCAGAAACTGTGGTCATAATTAACCAAATGTTCAGTATAACCAGCACGACTGCGGCAACCCAAGCACAAACCTTAACCCAAGGGCGGTTTGCAAACTCACCCATGATTTTCTTACTACTGGTAAAGATAATCAGTGGAATCATGGCAAATGGTAACGCGACACTCAAGAATACCTGTGAAAATGTCAGTAAGTTTTCAATTTTGGCTTCATTACCGTGATAATAAATGGCAAATGCTAAAACTGGCAAAACAGAAACAAGTCGGGTAAGTAAACGTTGTGCCCACATTGGCATTCTTAAACGAATGAACCCTTCCATGATAATTTGTCCAGAAAGTGTTCCTGTAATTGTTGAACTTTGACCTGATGATAACAGAGCCACGGCAAACAATGTACTTAGAACTGGGCTCGCAATTGCACCAACAATCTTTGAATCATCCAAAGCGTTGTATAAATCAACGAAACGACCCAAATCTGAATTAGTTCCAAAGAATAATGCAGCACCTAAAATCAAAAGTAAACAGTTGACAACAAATGCGACAGTTAGCTGCATATTAGAATCAGCTACTGTGTATCGAATGGCGCTCTTGAGACTCTTAGAATCATCACGATCAAAGTCTCGCGTTTGAGAAATTGATGAGCCAAGGTACAAGTTATGAGGCATAACCGTGGCACCAACAATTCCTAATCCGATGTATAACATTGATTTATTTTGAATCAAATCTCTACCGGGAGCAAAACCCTTTAATACTTCTGGCATGTTTGGTTGTGCCAAAATAACTTCATACAAGAAAACAATTAAAATGACGGCTACCAAGGTTGCCACAATTGCTTCAATTTTTCGAAATCCTAGTTTCATTAACAACATTAACAGTAAAACATCAAACGTTGTAATGATAATACCGACAATCAGTGGGAATCCAAAGAGTAATTCCAACGCAATCGCTGATCCAATAATTTCCGCAACATCGGTGGCCATAATGGCTAGTTCGGTAATAATAAATAACACGATACCACCAAATTTGGAAGTCTTTTCACGCGTAAGTTGCGCCAAATCACGACCAGTTACAATTCCTAATCGAGCGGCCATTGCTTGTAATAACATCGCAATTAAACTCGAAATTAAAATAACACTGAGTAATCGATACTTAAACTGAGCTCCACCAGAAATTGAAGTAATCCAATTACCAGGATCCATATACCCTACGGAAACTAGTACGCCTGGTCCGAGGTAAGCTAAAAATGTTCTTAAAATTCCTGCATTTTGAGGAACTGACACACTACCATTAATTTCATCTAGAGATTTATTTGCGCCACCTGTTGATGAAATAATGTGATGCTTTTCTTTTGTTGCTGAGGGCACTTCCTTAATCTTGTCTTGGTCATTATTCTTTGCCATGCTATTTCCTCTTTTCTATCATTCTCAAAATTCAATCTCTGAATTATCGAACTACGATTACGGAAACCTGTGCCCGTTTTGCAATTCTTAATCCTACTGCTCCTGGAACTTTATGTTTTGAATCTTCTGTATCTGATCCACACACAATTAGATCTGGTTTAAATCTAGGAATTACTTTTTCTAAGATGACATCATCGACATCGCTTGCGCCAACTGTCAACCCAGTAAGATGTTCAACTCCAAGTTCTTCAGCAATTTCCATATAATCTGAAACGGCCTGACGAACTTCATCTTCTTTTTTGTCAACTTTACCAGGGGTCATGACATCAAAAATGCTGACATCATCATCTTCTAGTACTGACACAATACATAACTCGACTTGATAATCATGAGCCATTGTTGCCGCATATCGGAAAGCCCTTGTGGAAGAATTGGGATCATCAGCATCCACCGTCAACAATATTCTCTGAAATGCAAATGGTTCTTTTAACTTATCGACTTGCATAGCAAACCTCCTTTAAGCTTTCTTAAACTCTGTCGCCTTATTGATAGTAACACTTACTATTTAAAAATTCTACAAAAAGATGGCTATTAATCAAAAAAAAGTAAATATAAGTTTGATTTAAATTTAGGTACACCTTAATTTAATAATTATAGGCTTATTCCAATATCATATCTAATAAAAAGCACACGATCTAAAAAGATCGTGTGCTTTATGGATATTATTCTTTAGTTTGTGTTGCATGACGCCGAGTACTTTTGTTAATAATCACGGTAATTAAAGCCACGATTGCTAAAACACTCAAAATAATGTAATCAATCTTTGAACCTTGCCGAACTTGTGAAAAAGTGGAGCCACCATGTAGCTCTAATGCACTAATGACGGAAGCCAAAATCACAGTTCCCATCGCACCAGCATATTGCTGCATCATATTAAACAATGAGTTAATATCGCCCCGTTTTTCCGGAATAACTTGCTGACTAGCAGCTCCCATTACGTTTCCAAAACTGAAGGCAACCCCAATTCTAAGGACGACAAACAACGCTAATAAGATCATGGAAGTCATGACATTATTCAAGAAGAAGAACAAGACAGCGGATGCTAAGAGACAGATGTTACCAATCATTAATGGTAGAAAAGCACCCTTTTTATCCATAATCGCCCCGGTACTTGGTGAAATAATTGCCCCAATCAATGCTCCTGGTAGCACTAATAATCCAGCTACCATGGACGTTTGATGCAAGTTAACTTCTGCAACCATCGGCAATAACCATGAAATACCAATATTAACAAAGGCTAACACAAAGTAATTTATTAAATGGAGAAAAACTGATTTCTTTTTAAGTAAACTAAAATCAATAACTTCTTTTGCACTCTTGGAGTTATACCATGCGTAACTTGCCAAAAGTAGAACTGAAACCACTAATGAAATCCAGAAGGCTGCAGATGTCCAACCGGCTAATCCGGCTTCATTAAAGGTCCAGACAAACCCGATTAGCACCAAACTTAGCCAAACCATGCCAATGCTATCAAAGGACAATTTTTCACCTGGTTTATGTTGGACCGGAATGTCGATATTTATCATTCCCATAACCAGCACAATCACACTTAGAGGTAAAACCACCCAGAAAATCCAACGCCAATTCATCAGTGTGTTCAAGATCCCACCATACGTCGGTCCTAAAGCTGGTGATAAAGAAGTTAACATACTTGCAACGCCATTATAGGTGCCGACGTGCTGACTAGGAATCTTAACGTTAATAATTTGAAACATTAATGGTGTGGCTAATCCTGTCGCAATCGCTTGAATCATCCGACCAATTAGTAAAATCCAAAAAGTATCTGCAATCGCACACACGATTGATCCCACAATAAAGGCTGCGGCTGAGAAAATAAAAATCGATCGAAACTTGAAACGACGCATAATAAACGCCATTGCTGCCATCATAATGGTAACTAACAGCAGATAGGCAGTTGTAATCCATTGGACCGTCCCCACACTCACGCTAAATTGGTTACTTAAAGTATTCATGGTCACGTTAAGCGAAGCTTCAACTAAAATTCACATAAAGGAAATCATCCCGGCCGATACGATCGCTAGTTTTGTTTTAAGTGAAATCTTTTCTTCATCCATGCTTGTAACTCATCTCCTTGACTCATTTTTATTCATTTATAAATAATTTCAAAACACAAGGACACTTACAGTCAGGAACTTTTCAGCTGACTGCGTGTCCTTGAATAGGTTAATTTAATTTGTAAATTTTTTTAAAATACTTTTTTCCGCTGAGCTTTAGGACCGCTCGTGGAGGCAGTGAGTCAAATATAACTATGACTCCCGCGGGATTGCGATCCCACACTACGTCACTAATTGGAATGATTTTCGGTTCGAAAATCTTTTATATTCCGTACGTTGTCGATTCTTGTGGCACAATTCAGCCGCAAGAACTCGCATCCAGAACGCCTTCGCCTGTTATTTTCCGCTGAGCTTTAGGAACGCTCGTGGAGGCAGCTAGTTAAATATAACCACGCTTCCCGCGGGATTGCGATCCCGCATCCAGCACGGTTATATTTAACTAGCTTAACGCCTCCACTCGCGCACTATTCCTTCCATCTTTCATCCACATCATTCGGAATCCCAAACGCATCCAACACCTTCATCGTCTGATGCTTCACGATATCTTCAATTGTCTTGGGATGATTATAAAACTCTGGCATCGGGGGGATAATTTGCGCCCCAATTTTTGCTAGCTTCGTCAAATTTTCCAAATGAATCACACTCAATGGCGTTTCTCTTGGCACAATAACTAGCTTTCGTTGCTCCTTAATCGTGACATCCGCCGCGCGCGTAATCAAATTATCGCCGATTCCATACGCAATCGTCGCCACCGTTTTCATACTAGCCGGCACAATCACCATGCCATCATTTAAAAATGAGCCACTTGAAATTGTTGCCCCTTGATCATTAATGTTATAGGTCTCATCAGCTAATGCGTTAATTTGCTTCAAAGAATAGTCCGTTTCTAACTCCAGATTCTTTTTAGCCCACTGACTCATTACCAAATGAACTTCTACATCATCCATTTGATGCAACTTCTCCAACAAATCAATCGCATAAACAGTGCCCGACGCACCAGTGATTCCGACGATAATTTTTTTCATGTCCACGCCTTTCCTATTCAATTATTCTAGATATTTCTTCCAATCTTTAACTTCTTTAAATTGGGCTCTTTCAAATTGATCCTTCATATCAAACGGTACCGTGCCATCAATGATTAATTTCGATGACATTCCTCGTGTCCGAATGGATTTTGGATCATATTCAGGACGTTCTGATGGATCCAATGGATGGTTCCGCATTCCTGGCAAGACCACAATATCTTGATCAGCTTGGAAACGTGTATTAATGGTCCAAACCACATCATTCATATCAAAAATGTCCACATCTTCATCAACTAAGAAAACAGTTTTTAATTCTTTAAATGATGAGAATGCGAGTAAGGCAGCCTGACGTTGAATACCCTCATCAGCCTCATTTTCCTTCCGAATTTGCATGATGGTCATTAATTTACCACCACCTGCGGGAGGATTGTACACATTCAAAACTTTGCCAGGGATTGCCCGGTTCGTTAAGGATAAGATACTTGCTTCCGTTGGGATTCCGGCCATGCTGACATGTTCCTCAGAAGGTCCGATTACACTTTGCATAATAGGATCATTTCGATGCGTTACCGCAGTAACTTTGATAACTTGTAATGCAGGATTTGCATCACCATCGTATCCAGGAAATTCAGGCATTGCTTTGCCAGTATGTGTATTGATATCTTCTTGAATCCGTTCGTTAGGCATAATGTAGCCTTCCAAAGTGTATTCAGAACGAGCAATAGCTTTTTCATCAACCGTCAATCCATCAACTAATTGGACAGCTTCTTGACGAATGGCACCTGCAACACCTAATTCGTTGTAGCCTAATGGCGTTGTCGGTGGCTCAAAAGTAGCCCCAATGGTTATGGCAGGATCCAAACCAATATTAATGGTGATTGGCATTGGTTTGTTCATTTCTTCATATTCTTTAGCGAATGCGCCGATATGACGTCCACCAGGCATGATGTAAATTCCTAATTTATCCTTATCTTCTAAAACCATTCGGTGAATAGTTACGTCGCTCATTGTCTTGTCAGGATTGGAACCATAAACAACACCAACTGTGATGTATGGACCAGCATCTTTAGGTGTGTTTGTTGGGGCAGCCACTAATTTACGAATATCAAAATCTGGATCGGTTGCTTTATACACAACGTCATGAGCTGGCGCATCTTCTTCTTTAACCATCACTGGATCAACCGGTTTTTCAACCGCGTCGTTCAAAAATTGACCTAAAGTATGATAGTCATGATGAAACATTTTTCCAACCCGTTTGCGACTTGCCATTAAGCCCATTAACACCCGTGTATCCGGAAAACCCTTGACGTTGTTAAACATCATCGCTGGACCTTCTTGGGTTGGACGTTGTACAGTCCCACCTGCACCAATGTAACGATAAACACCTGATAATTCAGCATCGGGATCAACTTCAACATCCGTTTCATGATATTGGCCAGGTTCTTTTTTTAACTCATCAAGAACTTTACGCAAATCATAAACATCTTTTTTTGCCATATTAATGACCTCCTAATTTTCAAATAATTATGCATAAATCTTCCGATCACGCACCGTAATTTCATTATATGAGTGCAAATCCTTGCGAACAAATCGCGTTTCGACTAGCATTATTCCCAACAGGAATATTAGAAATGAGGCTTTGTTATGACCATTGATGATTTGCAAGACTTTGTCGTTTTATATCAAACCCGGAATGTATCAGATGCGGCGGTAGAACTCATGATGACCCAATCTGCGCTATCTAAACGCATTCAGGCCATGGAAAATGGACTGTCTGCCAAACTAATTTCAACCAAAAATAAACGCCACCTGGTCATTACTGAAAGTGGCGAAACCTTTTTTCGATATGCGGAAACCATTTTGACACAATATCAATTGCTCACTAATGAACTGGCGGAATATCGCGAACTAAAAAAAGGAACGCTGCACATTGGCAGTGTTCCCGTGATGTCACAATATGGGCTAATGGAAAAAACAAGTCGGTTTATGGCTGATTATCCACAAATTAACATTCGCCTCGAAGAACTTGAAGGCGATGAACTTTTGGATATGCTGCAAACAAAACAGTTAGACCTTGGAGTTCTCCGGAATATGCAGTCCCAATTATTGAATAAATCGCAATTTCAATTTATCGATATCGACAAGGATGAACTCAAAGTGATTCTCCCAGTTACGCATCCCCTGGCCAAACAAAAAAGGATTTCGATGAGTGACTTGCACGATGTTGATGTGGTGTCGCTGAATCCGGGCTCTGGCATTTATGAACAGGTTGGTAAACTCTATCAGCAGGCGGGTTTTACACCTAACATTCGGTTCACGACGACTCATATTGAAACCCTATTGGGAATTATTGAAAAGTCGGAACGAGTAACATTCTTGTTTGAAAAATCGGCGGAACCGTTTATGACGGCGCAATTTGTGAGTCGTTCGTTCGAAACGCCAATTTATAATAAATTGCAGTTGGTGTATCCGCAGGGAGAATTGACCCAGGCGGGAAGAAGATTTGTGAAGTATATAGTGAGCGGAACAAAACGTTAAGGCCCACTAAAATAAGGGAATCGGAAGCGGGATCGCATCCCGCTGGGAGGTTCACTTATTTTTGGGGGCTTGTTTTGAGGAGCTGTCCTAAAGCAGTGAGCGGATCAAAACGTTAAAGCCCACTAAAATAAGAGGACCGGAGGCGGGATCGCATCCCGTTGGGAGGTTCACTTATTTTTGGGGGCTTGTTTTGAGGAGCTGTCCTAAAAAGAGTGAGTGGATCAAAACGTTAAAGCCCACTAAAATAAGAGGACCGGAGGCGGGATCGCATCCCGCTGGGAGGTTCACTTATTTTGGGGGCTTGTTTTGTGTAGCTGTCCTAAAGCAGTGAGCGGAACAAAGCGATTAAACCTTAAAATCTAAGGGTGACGGCGGTAGGATCGCAATCCTGCCAGAGGCGCACTTAGATTTTAAGGTTTGCTTTGTGAAGCTGTCCTAAAAAAGTGAGTGGATCAAAACGTTAAAGCCCACTAAAATAAGAGGACCGGAGGCGGGATCGCATCCCGCTGGGAGGTTCACTTATTTTGGTGGGCTTGTTTTGAGGAGCTGTCCTAAAGCAGTGAGCGGATCAAAGCGATTAAACCTTAAAATCTAAGGGTGACGGCGGTAGGATCGCAATCCTGCCAGAGGCGCACTTAGATTTTAAGGTTTGCTTTGAGGAGCTGTCCTAAAATAGTGAGTGGGTCAAAACGTTAAAGCCTGAATAAATAGGAGTGCTGTAAACAGGAGGATTCCTCCTGTAGGCATTCCTATTTATTCAGGCTTGTGTTGAGGAACTGTCCTAAAAGCAAGCAGAACCACCACTAAGCCCACCAAAATAACAGAACCTAAAATTACCAAGCGAAAAATCTTAACAATTTTATCCGCAACATTCCCTAAAACTTGTGGTATGCTCTTAACAATTCAATGTCACTTAGCAGCGTTCAAATTTTAGGAGGATTTAAAAATGGCAACCACAGTTTCACGGGAGTTCATTGATAATTTACCAAAAGCAGAATTGCATGTTCACTTGGAAGGAACGCTGGAACCTGAGCTAAGACTCAAATTAGCTCAAAAGAACCACATTGACATTGGAACAACTTCCCTTGAGAACTTGAAAGCAACGTATCAATACGACACATTGGCCTCATTTCTCGCAGTTTACTATTCGGCAATGGCCGTGCTTCAAACGGAAGACGACTTTTATGATTTGGCATTTACCTATCTAAAAAAGGCCCGCCAAAACAACGTTCGCCACGTCGAAATGTTTTTTGATCCCCAGGCCCATACAAGCCGTGGCATCAGTTTTGAAACAGTCATCAATGGGTTATCGAAGGCCACCAAAGATGCTAAAGAAATTGGCGTGGACGCGCAACTGGTCATGTGTTTTCTGCGTGATTTTTCCAAAGAATCTGCGCGGAAAACATTGCTAGCTGCTGAACCGTATCATGAAAAAATATTAGGGATTGGGCTCGATTCGGATGAGCACAACAATCCGCCTCTAAAATTTTCAACGCCATTCGAAAAGGCCGTTTCCTCAGGTTATCACATTACAATGCACGCTGATGTGGATCAAATCGATTCCATTGACCATATCAAACAAGCTTTAGAAGTCATTGGTGTTGAGCGTTTAGATCATGGTACCAACATCGTTGAAAATCCAGATTTAATCAAGTTTGCTTGTGCACATAAGATTGGGTTAACCTCTTGTCCAAACTCAAATAAATTTTTAAGCCAAGATATGAAAAATCATGAGGTTAAAACTTTACTTGATTACAACGTAAAAATTAGCATTAATTCAGACGACCCCGCTTATTTTGGCGGCTTTATCAATGATAATTATTGGGCCATCGCCCAGACCGCAAATCTAACGCAAGCCCAAGTTGTCAAACTAGCAAAAAACTCATTTGACACAGCTTGGATTAGTGAAAAACAAAAAGCTAGTTACCAAAACGAAATTGATTCCTACGTGGCTAGCACTAATTAAAACAAACTAAAAAAGCCAAGCTGCTGGAAAATTTCTAGCTTGCTTGGCTTTTTACTAATTAAGATTTATATCGACGGCGCCGACTGCGTGTCTCCGGTTCAGAATTTTTCTCCGGATCATCCTCAGGCGTTTGAGGGTGCATACTAGTCCGAGTTGGCGCTGGTTGTTCGGTTTCTTTAAACTCGTCTGCTTCATCCGTTCGTTTTGGTGCAGATTTAGAATGTTGTGCCAAATAGAACACCGCTCCTAAAACTAAAACGGCGGGAACCAAAATTGCCGCATCTCCTAACCAAGGAACAAAGATTCCTGACAGGAAAGCGCCAGCCGCAAAGCTGCCAATCACAATACCCGTGTCCGCAGCTTTTTGCTGAGCTGTGACATCATGATGCACAAAACCGGTATATAAATTTTCAGAAGCGGTCCGAATGTTGCCAGTCATCATCAAAGAAGTAAATGGACCATCCTGTAACTTTCGAAACTCCTGCAATTGCGCTGCAGCAGTGATTGCCAACAACATCACGGTAATCACATCAGGCGCGTTTTGGCTAATCATTGCTACCAATACCATCAAAACGAATTCATAAATCAATACAAAATACGCCCGTTTTAAATAGTTTTGTTTAAAGAAGTGCTGCATGTGGCGAATAAAAATAGTTCCTAGTCCAAACGCAATAATCGCAATCAGATAGTAACCAACCTTCGCAAATTGGCCTTTGCTCAGACTAACACCAAGCAAGATCAAGTTTCCGGTTTGCAACCCCGCAAAAACTCCACCATGTTCCAAATATGTGTAAGCATCCAAACCGCCCGCAATAGCCGCCAAAAAAGCGCCAAAATATAATTGCTGATAGGCAGGATAAACATGTCTTCTCAAAAAAATGGCTCCCTTCTCATCTCATGCTTGAATCTTTTTTTAAACTCGTCCATTTAATCAACCTGTTTAGGTTATCATGAACCGCATTCAGACAAAAACTATTCTTTGAGACGTTAATTAAACTTAAAAAATGATCCCATTCTAATCCAGTAGATCACTAATCTGTTGAAAGGCGAATTGGCAGCATGCCTCGCGAAATGCATTGCGTTCTAGCTCTGGTTTTCGCAGCTTGTACGCTTCAGTTTGGCCGTGATAAGTTACGCCAATCCATGCTGTTCCAGCATCTTCGCCTTCCAAACCAGTAGGGCCCGCTGCTCCGGTAAATGAAATTGCGAAATCTGTTTGCATATTTTTTTGCGCTCCTTGGGCCATGGCCACCGCAACTTCATAGCTAACCACGCCATAACGCTGAATCAGCTCCTGAGGCACGTTTAGTAACTGCGTTTTAACTTCATCAGAATAGGTTACAAATCCACCTTCAAAAACTGCTGAACTTCCGGGAACGGTGGTGATTTCTGATTGAAATAATCCTCCAGTTAGGCTTTCTGCGGCCGTAATTGATAAATTCTCTTCAATTAACGTATTGATGACATAATTGACTAATTTTCCATTCATAATTAAGTCCCCCGTTTACTAAATAATTTTACACTTGTGCGATAAAAAAGCACACAAAAAAAAGCTGGAATCAGCGATGGATCACCATCGTTTTCATTCCAACTTTATTTAATCCGGATATTTTCTTCTTTAATTGCCGTTACCACAGGATGTTTGACAAAATAGTCACTAATCAGCTCCGTCATATCGATCTGAACTTCTCGCACGATTTTTCCGGCACCAAACATTGGATAACTACCACCACCGATAGCGCGATACTGATTCAAGACAATTTCTAAATTTTGATCGTCCGCAACTAATTTTCCATGATAACTTAGCGCAATTAAGCGTTCTCCCACTAGTTTATCTAAATCAAACG
Organism: Pediococcus inopinatus; assembly: GCF_002982135.1. Classification (NCBI taxonomy): domain Bacteria; kingdom Bacillati; phylum Bacillota; class Bacilli; order Lactobacillales; family Lactobacillaceae; genus Pediococcus; species Pediococcus inopinatus. The sequence continues at coordinate 1,712,983 of NZ_CP019981.1, forward strand.
CATAATTAATTCCACTGTACACATCATAATTGTAGTACTGAATTTTTGGCTCGCGAAAAATGGCCGACACTGATACATTGCCTTTTTCATCACGAGTAAAAAAGCTCCCGCACCGTTCTAAAGCTGCTTTGAGATCTGCACCCGTAATTTTTAAAACCGCCAGTGTATTTGGATAAACATAACTGTTCACAATATTACGCATCGTTACCGTTGGATTATAACCACCAACATCATTATTAAACAGCGCTGTCGCAGAAAGGTCCGCCCCAGTAGCCGCCATCTGAACTTGGTTTATAAAGCTAAGATAAGGATGGCCATTTAAGCGAGCCGCCATCGGATCTGTAACTCGCATTTTGCCTTCAACTTGGCCCATTGGTTGATCTAACCAATCCTCAACCTCGTTTTGCAGCTTAGTCGTTAACTCAACAAGTTCTGAATCTGGCTTTACATCTGCCACAGAAAGTAACTCGGTCTGCCGCTTCTGAATTTTATGATGCGCATCCAACTGTAACTCAATCTCACCCACAAATTTTCCTTTTTCTCCAGGTTGGGTCGTTGGGACACCCTGACAGATGGTCGCAATTTCTCGGTGCTGATGGCCTGTTACTAAAGCATCAATTCCGGAAACCTCCTTTAATAGTTGGTAGCCTTCATTTTCACCAGTAAGTTGTTCATTTGGCTCACCTGTTGCTAAGTCACACTCAAAGCCGCCGTGATAGGCCGCAATTACAACATCCGCCTGTTTACGCATGATTGGAATCCATTTTTTTGCAGCCTTGACTGCTGATTCAAATTGCCAGTTTTTAATATGCTCAGCTAATTCCCAATGCGGAATGAATTGGGTCGTTAACCCGATGATACCAACTTTAAGGCCGTTGCGTTCTATAATTTTGTAAGGTGCATCAACGATTCCATCTTGTTCATGCAAATTGGCGCCCAAAATGGGATATGAACGTTTGGCCTCGCATTGCTTTAAATAAGCCATCCCATAATTGAACTCATGATTTCCTAAAACTCCCGCATCATAACCAATCGCGTTGGTCATCTGCATATAAATCGACCGCCATTTTTCATTTTTCTTCGCCGTATAGTAAGTTAACGGTGATCCCTGAATAAAATCACCATTTTCAATCGTAATAACCCACTCATCAGGGTCGGCCTGCGCTTTAATTTGTTTGATTTTGGTTGCACACTTTAACAAACCATAATCTTGGTGATCCTTGCGATCACTGTAATTAGTCGGGTAAAGATAACCGTGAACATCACTAGTTGACAGAATTTTTATTTTCATTGCCTTACACCAACCGTTTCCGAATAGAACCTGAAATATAATCAATAAGGGTAACTGTGACAATGATCCCGACAAGGATAATGCCAACCCGCGACCAATGTCTAGTTTGGATGGCAAATAACAACGGCGTCCCAATTCCGCCAGCACCGACCATTCCTAAAATGGAAGCGGAACGGACAGCAATTTCAAACCGATATAATGTATATGACAAAAATTCTGGTAACACCGTTGGCAGCGTCGCAAATGTCAACGTTTGAAGCCGATTTCCGCCACTACTCATTAACGCTTCACTTGGCCCAAAATCCATGTTCTCAATAGATTCACTAAACAGCTTGCCTAACATCCCAATCGAGTGAATGCTTACCGCCAAAACTCCTGCAAAAGAACCCGGCCCAACAGCTTTTATGAACATAATTGCGAGCACAATTTCGGGAAATGTCCGAATCAAAGTCAAAACTAATTTTCCAGTCGTTGAACGCACATGAAATTTAGAACTACCTGTCCGAGCAGCCCAAAAAGCAAATGGCACACTTAAGATGGCAGAGATAAAAGTTCCTAAAAAAGCCATCGCGATTGTCTGGAGCATTAAACTAACTAAATCTTCACCACTACCATCATACGTATATGCCCAGTCCGGGTGAAAAATGCCTCCAATAATCGATTTCGTAACTTCGCCAGCAGAATCTTGAATACCACTAAACGAAATACCAGCAAAACTCCAAATATAAAGGATGGCCACCAAAATTAGGACAAAAATAAGTTTATAGCGATTCCGATGAACTGTTGCCTTATTTATCGCCGTCAAATTCTTCATAGTAATCGCTCCCTCAATGTATTACTGATGCCATCAATAATGAGGACCACAACCAAAATTGCTAAAATGATTACGGCCGTTTCATCATACGCGAACTGATTTAATGAGCGCTGCAAGAATTCACCAATCCCGCCGGCACCAAGATACCCTAGCACTGTAGAAGCCCGCACATTAATTTCAAACGTGTAAAGAAAGTAACTCACGAAATAGTTAAAAACTTGAGGGATAACCGCGAAGATAACCATCTGAGTTTTGTTAGCTCCGGCGGCTTGTAATGCTTCCAACGGGCCATCGTCAATCGTTTCAATAGCTTCATAAAAAAGTTTGGAAATCATTCCAAATGAAAATACCGATAATGTAAAAATACCAGCAACCGGGCCAATCCCAACAATTGCCACAAACAAGGCCGCTAACATTAAGTCCGGTAATGTCCGCACAAGATTTAGAATAAATCTGATAATTCCCCGAAGAAACTTATTTTTAACGATATTTCGGGCTGCTAAAACGGAAAACGGAATAGCGATCAGTGTTCCAATCGTTGTCCCAATTAAGGCCATTTGAATAGTTTCCAAAATTGGTTGAATCACAATGTTTGTGTATGACCAAGCGGGTGCCGCCATCTTTTCCAGGATTACCATAAACTGGCCAAAATTAGCGAAAAACATCACAAAATCAACGCCTGTTTCTTGGGCGGTCCAAATAATTAACAGCACAAACAACGTGAGCCAGGCAACCGTTTTTAAATGATGTTTCTGGGCGAAAGTTCGCGTTGGGACAACATTCATGAAATCACCTCTGAAGGAGTTCCTTCAGCCGATTTTACCGTTTTTGTTTCTACTGCTGGCTCATAAATTGCATCCAGATCAGCCTCAGTAACTTTTTCAATTGGTTCATCGTATATAAGCTCACCGCCTCGTAAACCAATAATTCGATCCGCATACTTTCGCGCAAGGGGAACAGAATGCAGGTTCACAATCACGGTAATGTGAAATTCTTCGTTGAGCCGCTTCAAATCATTCATTACAGAATCGGTCGTTAAAGGGTCTAGCGATGCAATTGGCTCATCGGCCAACACAATTTTAGGATCCTGCATGAAGGCCCGTGCGATTGCTACTCGTTGTTGTTGCCCACCAGAAAGCTGATCTGCTCTTGTATAAAGCTTTTCACCTAAACCGACCCGCTGCAAGGCTTCCACCGCTTTTTGTTTGTCAGCTTTTGAAAACAGACCCAGCATACTTCTCCAGGTAGAATAGTAGCCTACACGCCCAGAAAGCACGTTGCGCTGCACGCTTGAACGATTCACTAGGTTAAAATTTTGAAAAATCATGCCAATTTTTCTCCGTAATTGACGTAATCCTTTGCCTTTGAGATTCACAATTGATTCTCCATCAATTAAGATGTCACCGGAGGAAATATCATGCATTCGATTAATTGTTCGCATCAGAGTACTCTTTCCAGCACCGGAAAGACCCACAATCACTAGGAATTCGCCTTGGGGTATCTTCAAATTAATATTCTTCAATCCAACGGTCCCGTTTGGATACTTTTTAGAAACCTGTTTAAATTCAATCACTGGTTTTTCTGTCATAGCACTGATTCCTTTCATAACCGATTGCAAGAAAAGGGAGTACGCCCTCAGCGTCCCCCTCTTCCTAAACATTTATTCATGATTAAACGTACTATTTATCTAACTTTTTAGCCGTTTTGTCATAAGTACGGATCGCATTATAATCGCTATCTTTAGCTGTTACATAACCTTCATGAGAATATACGGACGAAATAATTTCGTGACCTTTTTTGGTCTTGGCAATGGTCTTGAAGGCTTTTGAAATCTTCTTTTGCCATTTTTTGCTCATATCACCACGGGTGGTAATTGTATCGTTTGGAATTCCCTTAGTTGTGTAAATTGGCACAACTTTGCTCATGACATCTTTTGCATCATTTTGGACTAATGTTCGTGCACCTTGGAAGACAAAGGCTGCATCTGCGGTACCATTGTAAACGGCCATAACACCTTGATCATGGCCTTTGACCACAACAGTTTTAATCCCATCTTTTTCTACATTAATCCCATGTTTATAGAGTTCAACAGCAGGATAAATCCAGCCGGCCGAAGAAGTTGTATCTTGAACAGCAATCTTCTTACCTTTCAAATCTTTAATTGATTTGATGCCACTGCCTTTTTTAACAAGAATTTGTGCTTTGTAGTATTTCACGAGTTTATTGGTGACTTTGTCGTCCGGTTCTGTGTAGCTGTAACGTTCGGCTTGGAGTAAAACCTTTGCGTTATATTCTTTGTGTGCCAATACGTAAGCATCGGGTGGTAAGAAACCCACATCAACTTTCTTGGATCCCATCGCTTCGACAATTGTATTGTAATCAGTTGAAACTGAAACTTTAACCGGAATACCAAGTTGTTTCTTTAACAATTTCTCCAATGGTTTAGCTTTAGCTTCCATTGTGCTTGCATTAGATGACGGTACAAACTGAACCGTCAACTTTTTAGGCGTATAGGATTTGCTTGCTGCATTCTTTGAACTATTCCCACATGCTCCTAATAAAAAAATCAATGATAACGTCCCTACAATCGTACCCAACCGCTTAAAAACTCGCATTAACCTGTCTCCCCTTTGTTTGTATTTGACAAACATAGTGTACCTCATAATCCGAACTATTACAATGACTATTTATTCTATTGTTAAGATTCTACTGAAATGATTGAATGATAAAAGACAAAATACCATTTATTTTGGCAAATAAAGAACAAAGCTTGTAAGTATCACGTTTCTACATAGAAATGCACTTATTTTACTCGAGAAACCGTTTAATAAAGTCATACACTTTAATCCTATTTGTTTATCAATCGCTTACAGGCGTTGCTTTCATTTTGGAGATCCCTACATTTTTACAAATTATGCCTGCGTGGCTGCGGACAAAATTGGCAATTTTAATGTAAACCTCTACTATTTTCCCAGCAAAAAAGCACCTCAGCTCGAGCTCAGATGCTTTGTGATAACTGTATATTATTAAATTACAAATCAAGAACCATATCTAAATGTGGTATCCCCGTGTCTAGATAAACCTCACTCACCGGCTTAAAACCAAATGATTGATAGAACGTTTGCAGATAAGCCTGCGCCTGAATTTTCACAGTCGTCACCTGCGGCATATCTCTTTGAATAGTTTGTAGGCCACTCACAATTAATTGCCGACCGTATCCGTGTTTACGGAAACGCGGATCAACAACTACACGACCAATATGAACAATAGTTTTGTCCGTTTCCGGAATTATTCGTAAATAGCTCACTAATTGCTGATCTTCATTTAAAACTTGTAAATGTTGCGCAATCAAGTCTGCGTCGTCAACTTCTTGATACGCACATAATTGTTCGACTACAAAAACTTGGGTACGGAGTTTGTAGATTTGAAACAATTCTAGGTTGGATAGCTGGGAAAATTCTTTTACTGTGACTTCCATGTTTTAGGCTCCTTGATTATTTTTTATACTTTAGTGCAGTTCAATTCAAATGCTATCCATTTCCCATGTGGTCCGCTCATTAACTATATTGATTCGACACTCTTCTAAAACTAGACAACGACACCATCAGGAATAAACTTAGATCTTAACTATATTGATTCGACACTCTTCTAAAACTATCAAAAAACCGTTCTGCATTGCCAGTATGATCTTAACTATATTGATTCGACACTCTTCTAAAACCTATTGATGTGACTATCATTGGCAGATACCGATCTTAACTATATTGATTCGACACTCTTCTAAAACTACTATATATATAGATAAGGAAAGGGAGTAGATCTTAACTATATTGATTCGACACTCTTCTAAAACGGTTTAAGTGTTTTAGCACAACTCCAATTTGATCTTAACTATATTGATTCGACACTCTTCTAAAACCGTTATCGCACCATTTGGGTCTACTACGAAGATCTTAACTATATTGATTCGACACTCTTCTAAAACTGTTCCTGGGATGTTGGCGTTCGGTATCTGGATCTTAACTATATTGATTCGACACTCTTCTAAAACGGTGTTAAGACTGATGAAATTGATAAGGCAGATCTTAACTATATTGATTCGACACTCTTCTAAAACAAAGGGTGACGTTGTCAATCAGTTTAATCTGATCTTAACTATATTGATTCGACACTCTTCTAAAACACTAAGGCTAGCACGTTATTGCAGACACTAGATCTTAACTATATTGATTCGACACTCTTCTAAAACAAAGGGTGACGTTGTCAATCAGTTTAATCTGATCTTAACTATATTGATTCGACACTCTTCTAAAACGGCAACGGTAACTTGACCAGTCGTTGGGTCGATCTTAACTATATTGATTCGACACTCTTCTAAAACATATGAGTGTAGAGAAAAACAAAAGACAAGGATCTTAACTATATTGATTCGACACTCTTCTAAAACATCTGACTTAGTCACATGCCACCAAGTAGCGATCTTAACTATATTGATTCGACACTCTTCTAAAACGGCAGAACAGAAGCGGTTTAGCACTGCTACGATCTTAACTATATTGATTCGACACTCTTCTAAAACCGTCTATACAGTATTGGGCTATTTAGTGCCGATCTTAACTATATTGATTCGACACTCTTCTAAAACAAGGTTAATGATTTAACTAATCAATTAAACGATCTTAACTATATTGATTCGACACTCTTCTAAAACAAGCTTTACTATCTGAAGCTAGGGTTATGGGATCTTAACTATATTGATTCGACACTCTTCTAAAACGAAAATCAAACTGCTATGAATGCATTGGTTGATCTTAACTATATTGATTCGACACTCTTCTAAAACATCTGCTTTAGTCACATGCCACCAGGTTGCGATCTTAACTATATTGATTCGACACTCTTCTAAAACTATCTTTAGTATAGGCATACGTAATTGCCAGATCTTAACTATATTGATTCGACACTCTTCTAAAACTAATCCAACCACTAATGCGATTGGAATCACGATCTTAACTATATTGATTCGACACTCTTCTAAAACGTAGACCTAGACCAGCTAGAAAGCCACGAGGATCTTAACTATATTGATTCGACACTCTTCTAAAACAGATTTGAATAAGGCTGACGAATATATTAAGATCTTAACTATATTGATTCGACACTCTTCTAAAACGCCAGATTGTCGCAAAAAATTGTTTAAAAAGATCTTAACTATATTGATTCGACACTCTTCTAAAACCTGTCATCATCAATATCAATTTCTTCTGGCGATCTTAACTATATTGATTCGACACTCTTCTAAAACTCAACCTCGGCAAGTAAGTACAAACTAGCTGATCTTAACTATATTGATTCGACACTCTTCTAAAACGCAAAGGTTGCTTTGACAATGTTATGTTTTGATCTTAACTATATTGATTCGACACTCTTCTAAAACGGTCATTTCATCATCGTTAATAATCAACGCGATCTTAACTATATTGATTCGACACTCTTCTAAAACAAAACACTAGGTAAATCATTCCTATCATTGGATCTTAACTATATTGATTCGACACTCTTCTAAAACAACATCATCAATTACATCTACAATGACGGTGATCTTAACTATATTGATTCGACACTCTTCTAAAACCTCAATTCTGGTGGTTGAGTTATCGCTATTGATCTTAACTATATTGATTCGACACTCTTCTAAAACATATACTGCGTCAACTAATTCACAAAAGAAGATCTTAACTATATTGATTCGACACTCTTCTAAAACGGGAAGGACGCATAATAAAGTTGAAACTAAGATCTTAACTATATTGATTCGACACTCTTCTAAAACTCAGTCACTTGTTCAGCCATAGCTGGTGCAGATCTTAACTATATTGATTCGACACTCTTCTAAAACGCTCAATACGTATTACTACAGCCCAGTTAAGATCTTAACTATATTGATTCGACACTCTTCTAAAACTTTCACTGGCTTCACTGGTCGCGCATACATGATCTTAACTATATTGATTCGACACTCTTCTAAAACAAGTTTACTGGTGACTGGTCATCCATTGTTGATCTTAACTATATTGATTCGACACTCTTCTAAAACATACACGGATAGCGACAAAGTTAGACAAGTGATCTTAACTATATTGATTCGACACTCTTCTAAAACACAGACTTGGAAAAGATTGAAGATATGTATGATCTTAACTATATTGATTCGACACTCTTCTAAAACTTTGTCGGTTCATGTCAAACCCATAGTTGGGATCTTAACTATATTGATTCGACACTCTTCTAAAACCCCATCGACCGTCAGTGTTCCGATTCGTTTGATCTTAACTATATTGATTCGACACTCTTCTAAAACGAACTTAGATAAGCCTTACTTTGGTACTGAGATCTTAACTATATTGATTCGACACTCTTCTAAAACCTTAACCGAGCCATTCCAGTTATTACTGAGGATCTTAACTATATTGATTCGACACTCTTCTAAAACTCCCTTTAGACTAGACCATATAAAAAGACCGATCTTAACTATATTGATTCGACACTCTTCTAAAACTTTGCAAAGGTACAATATACCTTTTCTCTGGATCTTAACTATATTGATTCGACACTCTTCTAAAACATCCGCGTGGATCGTCTAGCTCACCCCGCAGATCTTAACTATATTGATTCGACACTCTTCTAAAACCATTGCCTTTAGCCAATTCTCCTGCGTAAGGATCTTAACTATATTGATTCGACACTCTTCTAAAACAAAAATGAAGATGAAAAGTTATTACTAACTGATCTTAACTATATTGATTCGACACTCTTCTAAAACCTACTGAAAGATGACATCGATCCGACATGTGATCTTAACTATATTGATTCGACACTCTTCTAAAACGTGATTGCGTTCTTACCAGATCGTTATGATGATCTTAACTATATTGATTCGACACTCTTCTAAAACACTTCGCTCTGCGTTCACTAAAGTAAACTCGATCTTAACTATATTGATTCGACACTCTTCTAAAACACTGATTGGAGTGAGAGTCCAAGAGTCTGCGATCTTAACTATATTGATTCGACACTCTTCTAAAACGCCTTTTGATAGTAATACTAACATGTGGCAGATCTTAACTATATTGATTCGACACTCTTCTAAAACCCGGAACTTTTCTACATCGATTGCATTAAGGATCTTAACTATATTGATTCGACACTCTTCTAAAACTACTTTGCTAGCAATTAAGTCAGCAGTCTGGATCTTAACTATATTGATTCGACACTCTTCTAAAACAGTTTTGGAGCGCACCTAATTAATGGAACGGATCTTAACTATATTGATTCGACACTCTTCTAAAACCGTGAAATATAGATATAATTATAAAATACTGATCTTAACTATATTGATTCGACACTCTTCTAAAACTCAGGTGCTTATGGCTTGCCACAATCATTGGATCTTAACTATATTGATTCGACACTCTTCTAAAACTTCCCAATCCGTTTTTATCGTGAGTAACCAGATCTTAACTATATTGATTCGACACTCTTCTAAAACTAGTGTCTGTTCTTGACGGAATCAGCATCAGATCTTAACTATATTGATTCGACACTCTTCTAAAACTCACTTGCTTGTACATCTAAAATATTACTCGATCTTAACTATATTGATTCGACACTCTTCTAAAACTATGAAACATGCGAGTGACGAAGTCCATGAGATCTTAACTATATTGATTCGACACTCTTCTAAAACTACGAATATTCAAGATTAACTCACGTGTTCGATCTTAACTATATTGATTCGACACTCTTCTAAAACACATAAAGGCAAAAAACTCGTTATCAGTTTGATCTTAACTATATTGATTCGACACTCTTCTAAAACATAACCTTGTTAGAACAACAATGTTTAGCGGATCTTAACTATATTGATTCGACACTCTTCTAAAACGACATGATTCTAGCAGACTTACCTTATGGCGATCTTAACTATATTGATTCGACACTCTTCTAAAACGTTCAATTCGGCTATCATTAGATTGCATGGGATCTTAACTATATTGATTCGACACTCTTCTAAAACCGTTTTTTTGCAATGCTACTCTCATAAGTATTAGTAACGCCAATCAACAAAATCCTGATCAACGTAGTAATAGCGGCATTCATCAAATTCTTCATGATTATCTATTTCTGAGAATTCAATAAACAAAGTGTTCAAATCAAGGGTACTAATTAACCTCACCAATTCATTAAATTGGCTGACACTGAGATAATTTCGTACACCAGTTAAGACTAATATTTTAGACTCTTTTAATTCTGAAGCAGTTTTTAATACAGTTTCTATTATACCATATGGATCCCTATTTAAAGCACTTACAAAGCCAACATCACAGTATTTAACTAACTTAGCTGGATCAAATTCACTATCCACTTTTAACGGAAGATCCAAGGAAAACGTTGCATCAAAGATCAGTGATTTCAATTGGTTATTAATCTCAGTCAATTTCATTCGGGTCTCATCATCTAATTTTGTGGCTATCTGTTTTTGCAACTGGCTTTGAAACATTTTATTTAAGTCAGCTTCAACAAATGCATCCCCTATCCATTTCACAGCCTTCTCATTTTCAACTAACTTAAATTCATCATCACTTATTTTTATGGAATCAGTATACCCTTTTAGGCCCGAAACTAAGTCAGTGTATACTTCCTGATTACACGTCTCCAGTAGGGTTGGCTTGGTTGTATTGATAATAATCGGTTTAAATGGATAATACGTTAGGTTCATATAATAATTGTCCTTTCTGCGGAATTTCGAACATCTTTTTTAAATTCACCAGTAATAAAATTCATGCTATTGTATTGTTTTTCAGTTACCATTAAGGTCTGAATCAGCCCATCAGGTGGTGAAAAAGTGGCAATCCGCTTTTCCATTAAGTTGGCGCTTTTCTTGTCTACACAAACGCGGACGTAAATTGAATACTGAATCATCAAAAATCCTTCGTTCAACAATGCCTTTCTAAATTTCCGATAATTGCGACGATCTTTACTCGTTTCAACCGGTAAATCAAACATGACCATTAATCGCATTATTCGATACCTCACTTATTTCCACCTCAATCTTGATATTGTCTGTCTCACCACTCAAATACTTTAAACAATTAGTTACATGCTTTGAGATCGCATTTCTTAATATTGTATTCTCGCCGTTGTATTTCATTTCAATATCCAATAATCCTACTAAACCAAATTTAATATCAGGGGTAAATTCATTAAATTGCTTTTGTTTTACCCACCAATCAATAATTGGTCGAAAGGGTTCCATTAAATCTGATCCCAAATTAAAATTATTTTCTTGACTATGGTGATGAATTCCCAATTGCGTTAAATAACCATTAGTTACTATTTCACGATTAACAGCAGACAGAATAATGGCATAACCATAATTTAAAGCCGCATTTACGGGACTAAAATCTCGACGCGAAGACTCGGATTCAAACAACAGCGAAAAATACTTGCGCGCCACTACTGCCTCACGATTTGTAACGTCATCCACTTCCAACTTAGCAAGTTCATCTTTTAAATCTTGGGTCTCAATTTTTAAAGATTCAGCTACATATATCTGATTAGTTATTTTCTGTATAACTATTTTTGTCCATAACGATATTTTTCGTTCCTTATCCCAATTAAACTGTATCTGTAGTAATTGTGGATCGCGATTATTTGGATAATAATCCATAGTTTCTGTTACAGGTTCACCGCTGTTATCCGTAAAAATCACTTTGCTTTGATGTTTAGCTAGTTCACTAATTACGGCACTTGTTATTACCGCTCTTGTCGTGCTGATTAACAATATTTGAATATCACTAACTGGAATTTGATTAGTCCCGTCTTGTGTTTGAACAACCACACAATGACCGGAATAAGAAATCTTAGCATGTTGAGTCACAACCACTGTTCGCCATCCCATAAAATTCTCTCCCTTGTTTTGTAAACGCTAATATGATATTATTCTTTTGTTGAGTTCGACACACTCAATATTTTAACTATATTGATTTGACGCTCTGAGTTAAAATCAAACAAAGCTTCGGCTGAGTTTTATCTTTTGAGGCCGCTATCGGCCCATACATATTTTATTCAAGAAAAGCTATTGACGGTTATCAAACCACCAATAGCTTTTTGTATGCTTACTTAATTTTGTTTAGTTGAACCCGATGTTCAAATAATCCGGTTGCCGACTGATGGATAAGCTGGGCCTCTCCACTAAGAGAAAGACCAGCTCCTTTTTGTAGAAATCCAAATGGAGATTTAATTCCCAAATTTGACAAATCTGTAACTGAAGCATTGGCATGTAGTCCCTGTAAGATTCTATTAATAACTTCTCTTTTCCCAACATTTATTAATTTGCCATTTTTATAAATGTTTTTGATTGGCAATTTTAAAAACTTGTTTTTCCCATTTGTTATACTATTTCTGAACCCTCTATTGTCATATAACGGAAAATATTTATTCATACATAAAACAATCTCATCGTATACATTATCCAATTTTTTATTTTCTGATTCTTCATCACTACCTTCATCTTTGATACCTGGATTATTGATAGTTTGTACTGATTCTTTTGATAAGACAAGTTGTTCAGCGTTATAGGGAAGTGTATCACTTCCAATCATAAATAATTGTCCATTATCATTAACCAGCTGTTGATACTTAACTTTTGGCACAATAATATCAAATTTATCCACTGTCTCAGTAATTTCACCGGTTTTCTTATTTTCCTTTTGATGCGTAAATTGTGGCTTCAAAACACCATACAATTTGTCTTGTTCTTCTTGTGAGCCTTGCCTTACGCCAGCCATCTTGGCCAAAACAGCGGTCGGAACCCCCACAACTTTATAACTAATTTTTTTACCTTTTGTAACTTTCACTATAGTCATATAAGCTAACGTTCTCCCCGTGTACCCACCATATATTTCAGTAGGTTTATCAGATTTTATAGGGATTAATTTCTTGCTTCCTTGTCCGCTGGCTTTATCGTCACTAGCTTTATAAACTGTCTGATTATATAAAGCCCCGCGACGTTCACTAACCTCATGAGAAATAAGAATCTTTTTATACGCAAATAAATGACGAATATATGCAATATCTTCGTTTTTATTCCATAATATTTCTCCAGTTTCTTTATCGATTACTTGGTCTTCATGTTTCAAGTCATAGATAAAGTTAAAGCGTCTTAGCTTTATTTCCTTTTGTGTAAACTTCTTAAAATCACCGTAAACAAAGTATGACCTCAATTTTGGATAACGTTTCAGAAGATAATTCCCCATAAACGCTGCCAAATAGGCATCAAAAGCATGATGATAATCATTTACATCACGATTCTTTAACAATTCAAAATCTTCACGCATTTGATGAGACAAATCGGCCTTGACAGAAATGATTTGCGTATTTTCTTTATACTCATCAGCCAAAATATTCACGGCTAATTTTATAACCTGACGTGTCTCCACCAATTGACGATTAATAAAGCCATTTTCGGTATACTTGTTAATATTTTCGGGATTCATAGTCAAATTTCGATATTTGCCTTTTGATATTAATCCTTGTTCCTTCATTCTTTCCCAAGTTACACGCATCTTCGCACCAAAAAGCTCATTAGGAACAGCATCTGACTTACGTCGATTCTTTTCTGCATCCGTCAAAACACGATTATTTAACGAATCATCCTTAACAAAAGCTTGAGGAAGAATATGATCAATGTCGTAGCGTGAAAGATTATCAATGTTGATTGGTTCTCCACTATACATATCTACTCCGCCCTGCATGAAGTAAAGGAATAAACGATCTTTGAAATCACGTTTATTAGTAATCGCATCTTTCAGTTCTTCTCTAACATTAGCGCCTACTAACTCATTTGACGCTTTCTCATAAGCCGCTTCAACTTGTCTTTGACGCTGTACAGATCTACGTGGATTGCGCTCTTCTCCTTTCGCAAATTCCACATGAATCTTAGTAGGTGCCTGGCCATGCATAGCGTTCTGAATATCATGAACGACTAACAAGATTTGGCGAATAGCCTTTTTATTCTGTGGAGATGTGTAAAGATCATTAATGACATCCTGTGAATCATTATTTTGGAGTGCGTTTTGATTAGCATCCTTAATTAACTTAGCAAAATCTGAATCAGCCTGAATTTGCATGAAGTTTTCATTACCAATCCAGAGAAGATCCATAATGTTGCGATGCTCAGAATTTTGTAAGCCTATTAATAGCTTGCTTGATAGTCTGCCCCATCCTTGATAACGCTTAGTTGCTAATTTATCTTTTTGCTCGTCTGTCAACCAGGCCAGATCATTTAATTTAGCACGGTAAATTTTCTTATCTTCAAAAATTGTTGACCATTCAATAATTTTTTCTAAGTCTGCTTGTCGATCATTTTCATCAACTAATTTCGCACCAAAAATGCCACAGAAATCATTATAGGTACTTAACCCGCTATTGAATCGTTTTTCGTCTGCTAAGCCTTCAATAAGCGGTCGTTTAGAATACTGTCCTTGTGCAACAAGATAATCTTGAAGATGCTTGATTGTCACGTTCTTAAACTTTTTAAACAAATCATTGAAAATTTGTTGTTTCAATTCAACAGAAATTGGTTTGCGATCAATTCGAATTTTGTTCAATTCATTCAAGACTTCAAATCTTTGATATAACAAACTTTGTGATGGCAATACATCTTCACCCAACAAATAAGTATCCGTCGTAGTCATCCGTTTAATAAATTGATTGGCCGTTGCCATACGGTCGACTTTTTGATCAAAGTTCCATGGCGTAATATTGCCACTCTCTTTACGAATCATCCAGGCAAATTCAGCACCTGATTGTTTCTTTTGAGCCTCTGCAGTAATCATGGGACCAACATAATATGGCACTCTAAATGTAACTAACTCATCTAGTTTATATTTGGCAAGCTGTTGCCGTTTCTTATCAGGATTAGGATTCAATTCTGCTAACCAAGGATAATACTCTTTTTGATTTTCGATAATCTGATCTAACTCTTGTTGTTGTAACTGATGCGGGATCGAGCCATTTGCCTTGGTTCGTTGCTTTGGCATAAAAATATCTTGATCAATATAAGTTTGAATTTCACTAGCTTCCACAGACTCATCCAAATTAGATTGAATTTGTTTATAAAACTCATCCTGGGTTAAAACTTTACCTTTCACACCATCAACATACCCATCGTATGCTGCACGAAGATTCTTGGCTTTCTTGGTATCTGTCATACTATTAATTAATTTTTTTAGCAGTGTCAAATGTTTCTTATGCAGGTCATATTTTGCAACCATTGCTTGTGATAATGTATGATTTTCAGGAACAATTGCAGATAATGTGATTCCAGAGTATAAACTACGCAGAATCTCAACAATTGCGCGCCCGTCATCCGTCATTTGTCCATCAATCTTAGCTAAATCATCATCTATGCTTTCAGAATCAAACGTGATCGTCCATTCTTTTGCAGCTTCTTTGTCCACTTCTACATTAGCAATTATATTTAGCTTTGCCTTATTTCCAAGAATGGCTTTTAATACTTCAGTTGCAACAGCCTTATTTTGCTTCTCAACTTCTTTGTCTTCAGACGTTTGATAAACATCGTCAACTAAGGATCGTTGTCGATCAGATCGGCTTCGTTTGCTGTCCAACAAAACTGCTTTAATTTGCTCTAAATTATCTATTCGAAATTCAATTGAATCGTCAGGGAAAACACGTTGATATATATCATTTAAATCTTCGAATTTTTGGTCCAAATCAAGCTTACCCACTTGAAAATTATTAGCAGGCGTGGCATTTAAAAAGTGGCCTCGAAACTTGACAATATGGTGAATTGCCAAATAAATTTCACGAATGTCAAATCTTTGATGTTCGGTCATCAATGCATTACGCAAATGATAGATTGTTGGGTATTTTGTATAAAAATCCTTATCCGAACGATCATTAAATAAGATATCCCCTGAATATTGTTTTTTACTATCTTTAGGAGATAAATTAGATTCTTTTAACCGAATAAAGAATGCTTCATCCACGGGAGTTATGTACGAATCAAAGATTTCACGTAATAACTTTAAGCGCCAGCGACGGCGACTCAGGCGACGCCGTGTAGTTCGAAAAGCACGTCGATCGGCAGCCGGCTTTCCCTCATCAAATAGACGCACCCCAATCGCATTTTTACCTTTTACGCGCATGACATGGTTATTTTCATCGACCACCGCAAAGCCAATTGAACTCGTTCCAATATCTAATCCGATACTATAGTCCTTATTTTTCATAATTCATCCTCCGTTACCTCTATGATAGTTATATGATACCGCTCTCTTTGCTGCTTTCATACTTTTTTATATATTTTCTTCATAAAACACACCTTGAATTTAAGCTTGCTTTTAATGTGTCCTTTCTCCTCATTCTAATTCTTTCATGACTCCTGTATAATAAAGTGCAAACGGATACAATAACGACAAGGAGGCGCAGTAATGCTAGAAGTACAAAATTTAAACAAGAGCTTTGGTCAAATGCAGGCCGTTGAAAACGATAATTTCACCATTAATGATGGAGAAATTCTCGGTCTGATCGGTCAAAACGGGGCCGGAAAAACCACTACATTTCGCATGATCTTGGGGTTGTTAAAGCCCGATTCTGGTTCCGTACTCTGGAATGGACAACCTTTTACACGCAAAGATCAAGATATCGTTGGTTTTTTACCGGAAGAACGCGGTTTATACCTCAAAATGAGTGTCGAAGAACAGGTTGTTTACTTTGCTGAACTTCGTGGACAAAAACCGGCTGTTACCAAACAAAAACTGGATGATTGGATGCAGCGGTTTGCAGTCAAAGGGAAGCGGACCGATAAAATTAAGGATTTGTCCAAAGGCAATCAGCAAAAGGTACAATTGATTGCGACACTTATTCACGATCCAAAGCTAGTGATCTTAGATGAACCTTTCAGCGGCCTTGATCCGGTTAATGCTAGTCTTTTAGAAGATGGAATTGAACGGCTTAAGAACCAGGGAGCTACCATTATTTATTCCTCTCATGATATGGGCAATGTTGAAAAAATTAGCGATAAGTTGCTGATGTTGCGCCAAGGAAAAACAGTTTTAAATGGTGCTACCAACGCTATTCGGGAAAGTTTTGGCGATACCCGCATTTTTCTTCAATCCCCTCTCACCAAAAGTGAGCTGCTCTCCATCGAGGGTGTGCTAGAGGTTAAAAAACATCAAACTGGATTTGAAATTACTTTAGCTAATGCTGACGTCGGCAAAGAAGTTTTTGCGGCCGCCACAACGAACGGCTACATAAAAGAATTTTCTCAACAACCACCCACATTAGATGAAATTTTCCGTATGAAAGCAGGTGTGTCGCATGAATAAATTTTGGGTCGTCTGTAAACAAGTTATCCACAAAAATATCAAAAGTCCCACCTACATCGCTCTCCTGCTCATGCCAGTCATTCTGTTAGCCTTTCTTGCTGGCCTTGCAGTCATTAAAACGCACACAAGTGAAACGCCAAAAATAGCTATCATCGCCAATAATGCTGAGTTTCGGACAGCTTTGGTTAACAGTAAAAGTAATGGCGATTATACAGTTAGCCGTTCTCTCACCACTGCCAAGTCCGCAGAACATGCGCTCGCTCACGAAAAACTTGATGGCTATCTGACCGTGACAATCCAAAATAAAACAATTTCTGCTGTCTATAAATCGCGCATTAACGGCAATACTTTGGATACAACTAATTTAAAAAATGCTTTAAACACTTTAAAAATGCAGCAAACTGCTGCTCAGCTCGGCTTATCAACGAAACAACTTGCACAATTATTCGCCCCAGCCACCTTCACTACCAAATCCGTTTCATATACAAACGGTAAGGCACAGGCCCAGAAAAATAATCAGCAAGATATTAACACGGTCATTGCAATGGTGGTGACGATCCTGATCTACGTCTTTATGGTTAGCTATGCCAGCCTCATTGCCCAAGAAGTGGCCACCGAAAAGGGTTCACGCATTATGGAAATCTTGGTCAGCAGTGTGGCACCTCAAGTGCAATTCTTCGGAAAAATTGCTGGCATGTTTGCCTTAATCCTCCTCCAAGTTATCGTCACTGCTATTTGCGGAGTATTTGGTTTCAAATATCTTAGCACTAACGTCAGTTTTCTTGATAAACTCGATTTAGGCCAAATTCAACCGACGATCATTGTTATTTTAAGTCTATTCTTCATTTTAGGAATTATGCTGTACACAATTTTAGCCGCTGGCCTTGGGGCACTTGTCTCGCGCGCAGATCAAGTCAGTCAGGCCGTTTCTCCATTGACCATGATTGGTTTAATTTCTTATGCCGCATCATTTATGGCCATGAATTCAAACACAGTCTTGATCAAAATTGGCTCATATGTGCCATTCTTTTCTCAAAGCATCATGCCAGTTCGGTACGCCGTTGGTAATGCAACCACGTTTGATGCAATAATCAGTTTGATTGTCCTTGCTGTAGCCATTGCGCTGACGACCTGGTTTACCACCAATTTGTATGCAAAACACGTCCTTGATTACTCCGATCGTAAAATTTGGAAACGGCTTTTAAGACGTAGTTAAAGATTGAGTGTCTTGATTTAAATAACCCTTACTTTGTTGTAGAGTGAGGATAACGAATAGTATGAGGAGGTTTTATTAATGAAGATTTCAGTTCCGACATCTAACGGATTATTACTCGATAAATACGGAAAACATGCGGATTCAAGCGATATGTATAACGGAAACCCAGCAGTTTCGTTTCCGATTGAGATTCAAAATGTGCCTGAAAATGCCAAAACAATTGCATTCACCTTGTTAGATTTTGATGCCGTTCCAGTTAGCGGGTTTCCATGGATTCATTGGATTGGCGCTAATATTCCTGCCAACACCACGGTGACCATCCCGGAAAACGCTAGTCGGCAAAACTCTGGCAATCTGGTTCAAGGCAATAATAGTACAGCGGGTCCTTTAGTTGGTGAAACAGATCCACTGACTACGCGACATTATGTCGGCCCGACCCCACCAGACAAAAATCACGATTACACATTGAGTATTTATGCATTAGATACGACATTAGATTTGAAGGATGGCTTTTGGCTGAATGAATTTTATCATGCTGCTAAAGGTCACGTGATCGACAAACAAAAGCTTAGTATCATTAGCCGCGCCTAATCAAAAAGTAATAGGCTTAAACTGCGTTTTATCACAGTTTAAGCCTATTTTTTAGTTGCATTTATTTTTCGTTTAAAGATACTTATCTTTTTGTTAAGCCCTTAATTATTTCTTACTTCAAACACCACAGAATGATCACGGATTTTTAAATTCGATTTAATCTAGCGGCCCCATACTTAGTATATTAATTCAAAAAGGAGCGATGATTATGTTATTAAATAATAAAAGCTTGTCGGTCTTAGAAGTTCAGATCTTGGGTATTTACCAATCAAAAATTGAAGTAAAAACAATCTCTGGAGAATGCCTCTTCGTTTATCCAACCAAAACGCAAAACGATGACCCCTTATTCTGGCAATCTCTCAAAGATATTATCAAGGCAAAATTATGGTTACCTATCAATAAAACCATGCACCAATTAATTGATTCAGATTGGTTGCTCCCCTTAAACGCTTAAAAATTGTTAATCACCTGACTAATAACGATCCCCAAAATTCTTTCGGACGTCTGCTAATTCAGTTAAAAAACGAGTCACCACTGTCAGCTCTTGGTCAGAAAAATCTGATAAGGCATTCACTGTATCATCATGCAAATGCTTATGCAGCGCAATGTGGGCCTGACCTAACTTTTTTCCATCAGAAGTGAGTTTTAGATACACAGTTTTTTTATTGGTAGGTTGATGAAACCTCTCTAAAAATCCCAGTTTCTCCAAGTGATTGATTCGACGTGACGTCCCACCCTGAGTGATTTGAATTGCTTTAACAACCTCACTAACCGTCTTTTCTCCGTGCACCAGCACATCCAAAATATCCAAATCATTATGGGTAAGGTGACTTTTTTTAGGATCGCCGGTCAAAGAAGCATGCTTGGCAATCCAGGCTTCATGCTGGTTATGATTTTCTCTTGAATTAAGATTGTTTAGTAATTCACTAATTGTCTGATATTGTTTTTCATTCATGAAATGACCTCCTTTTATATATTACCAGTAATTAATAGTTGACAGCAAGCTAAATATGTTTTATATTAAAAATGAATTACCGGTAATATAAAAACAGAAGGATGATTAACTATGAAAGCTTTAACAATTAAAAATTTCAAAACTGCACCAACACTCGATTTAAACGCACCTAATCCCATCCCTGACAGCCAATTTGATACGTTAATTAATGTATTAGCTGCCCCAATTGAAAATTTCGATAAGGCTAATGCCTCTGGTCGCCATTATTCGAGCAGTTACTGGCATCCCGCGTTTCCAAGCATTCCTGGCGCAAGTGGCATCGGCCGACGAATAGATAATGGCAAACTGGTGGCTTTTCCAGCTCGGACTTTAAAACCTCAATTTGGTTCTTTTGCGGAACAGACAGTTGCCAACTCTAACTTACTCTTAGAAATTCCTGAAGATACTGATATTTATGCAAGTACGGCTGCTGCGTCATCGCTTCTAACAAGTGTCGCTCCTCTCCAATTTAGTTTGGAAATGAAACCAGGTAATACTGTTTTAATCAATGGAGCAACCGGTTTTGCGGGCCAACTGGCTATTCAGGCAGCAAAATCTCTTGGCGCCGCAGAAATCATTGGCACTGGACGCAATCCTGAACGTTTAGCCATGTTAAAAGACCTCGGTGCTACTCAAACAATTTCATTGGCCAACGATGATAAAACCATTTCAAAGAACTTGAATAATATGCACATTCAAGGTGACTTGATTATTCTAGATTATTTATGGGGCCATCCAATCGAACTCATTTTGAAGGCCATTGTCCCTAAGAGTTTAGATATGAAACGGGCAACTTCACTGGTTTCAATCGGCGCCATTGCTGAGCAA
Source organism: Pediococcus inopinatus (assembly GCF_002982135.1). NCBI lineage: Bacteria > Bacillati > Bacillota > Bacilli > Lactobacillales > Lactobacillaceae > Pediococcus > Pediococcus inopinatus. The sequence continues at coordinate 1,734,130 of NZ_CP019981.1, forward strand.
GAAATTAGTTTGCCTTCAGCAGCATTGCGGACATCGGGCTTGCAAATTATCGGTATGCAGACCCCAAAAGTTATGCAAAACCAGCGAGCGGTTTATCAAGCAGTGTGGCAATTGCTGGGTACTGGAAAAATCAAGGCCGATGTCAAAACTATCTCGTTGGAGGAGGCTGCCGCCAATATTGATTGGCAAATCCCGGTCCCAAGTGGTGTGAGAACGGTTATAAAGATAAAGTGAGCGGAACAAAACGCTTAAAGCACAGAATATAAGAGCTCTGGATGCGGGATCGCAATCCCGCGGGAAGAGATTTTATATTCTGTGCTTTGTTTTGTGCAGCTGTCCTAGAATAGTGAGCGGATTAAGGCGGTTAACTTCATAAAAATAACGGCACTGTAGGCGGAATCGCATTCTGCTGGAGGTGTCGTTATTTTTATGAAGTTGTCTTAAGGAGCTGTCCTACAAAACACTAGCCCTTCACTCCACAACATAGTAGAATAAAGGCAACTAAATCAGTAAAAGAGGAAACTATGTCAGAACCCTATTTCAATAAAATTACCGCAGCTGGTTACCATGAAATCGAAAATGAAATTGAAGCTTTAAAGGCTAAGCGTCCTGCATTAACAAAACGATTGGCCGCTGCTGCAGCGTTAGGTGATCGTTCTGAAAATGCTGAATACACTTTTTCAAAACGGGATCTGCGACAACTTGAAAGCCGCCTCCATTTTTTGAACAAACAACTTCAATATTCTAAAATTACCCATCCAACCGATAATCAAATTGTCGAAATTGGCAAAAAAATCACGATTGAGTTTGTCGAAGATCATGACCAAATGACCTATCAACTTGTAGGCAAGCAGGAGGCCGACATTAAAACCAACAAGATTTCTCTCGTCTCTCTCCTTGGATCAGCTTTGTTAAATAAAACCGTCGATGATGTGGTTACCGTTAATGCTCCCGATGAAACTTATCAAGTGAAAATCATATCAGTTAATCTATAATTTCAACAATCCACGTAAACTAGAAAATAAGTTTGCGTGGATTTTAAATTTAATAGGCCGTAAATGTTCCTTTTTCGACATCATTTAAGTAAGTTTTTAGATTCTGAAAAAAAGCTGCCGGATTATCTCTACTATGTGAATGACCACTGTTGGGAGTCAGGACAAAACGCGCATTAGTCAAGGTTTGTTGCATCCGTCGTCCTGTGTCCAATGGCATGGTGTCATGATCACCAAACGTCAAAAGTGTGGGCGTTTTAATTTCGTGAAGACGATCGCGGACATCCCAGCCATTTAACTTTCCAACCATCACAAACTCATTATTACCTTGAAAATAATTATAAACTGCCGTTGCCAAATGACCGCCAGTCCGTTTCTGGGCAGCTTCTTTATTGCGCATTGAAAAATGACTATCCAAAATATGCACTAAATATTGATATTCCGGATCATCAAATGCTTCCGCAGCCTCAATTCCTTCCATGTAGGAAACTTGTGCTTGTGATAAAGTTTCTCGTCTAAGCTGATTAACGTGAACTGTATATTCAGCAATGTTGTCAATCATACTCATAATAATGAGCCCTTTGAGATGTTGGCCGTATTTCAGGGCATACTCTTGGGCAATCAAGCCACCCCAAGAATGACCTAACAAATAAAACTGATCCAAACCAAGTTTTTGACGAACCTCTTCAATTTCATCTATGTAATAATCAAACGTTAAATATTTATCACGCACTTTAGGATCACTAAAATCTGGCTGATCCGAGAAATACGAGCCTAGTTGATCATACATGGAAACTCGCACGCCCAGCTCCTTTAAATGTTTATCAAACTGTTCGAACTCTTCATGGGTACCGCCTGGCCCACCATGCAAACATAAGAGGTTAATCTTTCCTTCACCAACTGTTCTCGTAAACAAATGATAGCCATTATCAAGCGTTAAAATGTGGGTGCCATTTTTCATAATCAATTCCTTCTTTCAAAAATAAAAAGGCCACCAGCTAGGAAATTTCCTAACCGATGGCCCCAAAACTGTCTAACTCAATTTGAATCAGCAAGAAAAGGAAGTCGACACATCGGTATTCATCTTAATCACGCTAATCACTGTAATAATAACAATTAATTTTGAATTCTGCATTTGTGCCATCTCCTCTTCTTTGAATATCGCTATTATGCGGTTCGAAAATGAGAATGTCAACAGTTTTTTAATTTATTTTTAATTTTATCCTTGCGTTGAATTATGCGAATGTTCAGGGGCCGTATCTGGCATCTGATTCAAAGTCTTCATATCTTCTTCGCTAATCTCAAAGTCTAATTTAGCGTTGTCTTCAATATGTGATTGGCCCACTGCCTTTGGTAAGGGTAAAATACCATTTTGTAGACAGAAGCGTAAAGCTAACTGAGCTACTTCAACATCGTATTTCTTAGCTAAAGTCAGCATTTGATCGTTTTTCAACAACCCACCTGTTGCTAATGGTGAATATGCCTCAACTAAGATCCCGTTTTCTTTTGCGAAACTCGTGATCTTGGGTTCCGTATAACCAACGTAATACTGAATCTGGTTAACCATTGGCTTTACTTTTGCATCAGCCAGCACATTTTTAAGATCATGAACGTTAAAATTGGAAACTCCAATTGCTTTCACACGGCCACTTGCATAAATATCTTGCATTGCACGCCAAACTTCCACGTTTTCTTTATCACAGTCTTTACCAACCTGACTCCAAGGCCATGGGGCATGGACCAAATAAAGATCAACATAATCAATGTCTAGTTTGTTAAAAGTGCTTTCGAAGTCTGCCATTGCACCATCATAAGTTTTTGTTTGTGCAGGTAATTTAGAGGTTACAAAAATTTGATCTCGGGCAATTCCCGAATCACGAACAGCACGACCAACATCGGCCTCGTTTCCATATGCTTTTGCTGTATCAATATGACGGTATCCAACTTTGAGGGCATTCAAAACCGCTTGATAAGCCACATCTCCAGCCGGTGTCTGCCAAGTACCAAACCCAACTTTAGGAATCTTGACGCTGTTTGCTAATTCAAATGTATCTGTTAAAACTGACATTATGTTACCTCATTTCTTTATTTTTATTACCACTAGTTTAAATTGTATACGTTTTCTAGAGGAAGGTCGATTAATAAGGTTCAACCTGTTAAAATATAAGTAACAGAAAGAAGTGTGTCTAAATGTCTAGTAAAATGTACCAACGTCAAATTGCGGCGGCCATTTTAGTTATTGTCATCGGCATCATCCGGCCATTTCCAATGCAGTGGGTAAACATACTATGTCTGGTTTTGGGAGCAGTTCTGATTGTGTTAACAATCGTGATCGGGCAACGAACGAAAAAATAAGCGATTGCCTTTTAATATACTCGTTAACGCTAGGAAAAGTGTTTAACATAGCGTATGCTTGAAAGGTAAAAGGGAGTGATAATGATGGCCCACATCGTAAAAATGACGACCCAACATGCCGCTACATATTTAGATTGGCGATATCCAGAACCGTATACATTTTATAATTTTCCGGTTTCCGTTAGCCGAACCGAACTTCTAAATGAACTTTCAACAAGTACCAATGATTACTACGCAATTTTAGATGATCATGAAAATTTGTTTGGCATTTACGAATACCAATTTCATAATGGAATCCTGGAAATTGGCTTTGGAATTCGACCCGAAGACACTGGAAAAGGCTATGGTAAACAATTTGTCCAACAATGTATTGCTTTTGGGCAACAACGTTATCACTACTTTGGAAAAATCACCTTAAAGGTTGCTAATTTTAATGACCGGGCCATTTATCTCCTCCAACAACTCGGTTTCAAAAAAACTGGTGAACGTGAGGCTCGATCCTTTGGAACTCCGGTCACTTTTATCCAAATGGCATTAATTCAATAAATAAAAAACTAGAATGAACTCTGATTTGCTCCTCAGATTCATTCTAGTTTTTCTTATTATTTAAACTTTTTCCGTAACATTCTTGTCAGAATCATAAAACTAATCCAAATTAACAAACCGATCCAACTCGATTTTTTCTGAGGCACTTCTACTTTAATATACTTAGTATCTATTAATTTCATCTTCTGCCTACTTTCTTAAAAAACTGGGAAGCGGTTCACGAAATAATTAAATAGTTAGTTTTTGACAACTGCTTCATAAGTCGGAATTGAGTCCATTGCACCCTCTTTTTGGACCGTTAACGAAGAAGCCAGATTGGCAAACTCAATGGCTTCTGCAATGTTACTCAAATCTGGCACCATCTGGGCAGCCAATGCGCCAATAAACGTGTCACCAGCAGCGGTTGTATCGACCGGTTTTACCTTATGTGCTGGGATCAGATCTGATTTATTGTTTACATGATAGTAAACGCCACGCGAACCAAGTGTAATTACCGTATTAGCAATGCCCATTTGGCGAAACTTTTCAGCGGCTTTTTCACAATCCTCTGCCGTTTCAACCTTCAAATTGGTCAAAGTCGCTGCCTCGGTTTCATTGGGGGTAATCATATCTGTTAATTGGATTAATTCTGCTGGTAATTCTGGCAATGCAGGAGCAGGATTCAAAATGGTTAAAACGCCAGCTTTTTTAGCCGCCGAAAACGCCGCAATAATCGGCTCTAAATTGGTTTCCAATTGAGCCACTAAAATTTGTGAACGCTGAATATTCACTAAATCATTATTAACATTTTCAACCGTGCCTAATTTATTGGCACCGCCTTCCACCATAATCGAGTTATGACCATCGGGTTCCAAAATGATAAAGGCCTGCCCAGTATTGGCTTCTGACAAAACACGGATACCACTAACATCGATACCCTCGTTTTTACATTTATTCAACAAAAATTGCCCGGCATCATCTTTACCAACTGCCCCGATGAAATGGACGGAAGCACCTAATCGTTGTGCTGCAACGGCCTGATTAGCACCTTTTCCGCCTGCAGCTTGACTACTTGGCTTTAATAAACTCAATGTTTCTCCCTGCAAAGGGATATGCGCAACTGGAATGTGAATATCCATATTCAAGCTTCCAACAACCGTCACATTATTTGTCATAGTTACTCCTCTTTTAACGTCTTTCACTTGTTTCTTCTCTATCTAAGAGTATACAGACGCCAAGAATAGTGTCAACAAAGTTTACCCAAATTATTCTTTAGGTTCTGTTGTATAAATCAAATGCTCATTCACAAACGTCATCAATCCTTGTTTGCTCAATTCACGACCATAGCCGGAGTTGCGAACACCACCAAACGGCAATTCTGGTAAACTTGTCCAACCATGATTCACAAATGTCATGCCGGCTTTGATTTGACTAGCCACCTCTTCAGCATGTTTCAAATCAGATGACATCACAACACTTCCCAAACCATATTGAGAATTATTGGCGAGCTGAATTGCTTCTTCTTCTGAATGAACTCGGAAAACTTGGGCAACCGGGCCAAACAATTCTTCATCAAAAATCGGGTTTTCTGGTGTCACATCGGTCAAGATTGTTGGCATGAAAAATTGACCTTCTGCTTGAACTGGTTCATCCCCGTAAGCAACTTTAGCACCGTTTGCGATCGCCTCATCAACTTGTTTTTGAAGCTTTTCTCGGCCATGTTCCGACGACATCGGTGCTAATGAAGTTGTTCGATCCATTGGGTCGCCCATTTTCATTTCAGAAAAACTCACAATCAATGCATCCACAAAGTCATCGTAAAGCGCATCTGGCACAATAAACCGTTTGGAAGCCGTGCAAGTTTGCCCAGAGTTAGCAAGCCTTGCCGCTGGCGCGATTTTGTTTAATAGACTGATATCTACATCTTCTAACACCACAAAAGCATCATTACCACCTAACTCTAATGTAGACTTTTTCAGATTTTCACCAGCTGCTTTTGCGACCGACTTACCGCCCCGTTCGGATCCCGTCAATGCAACCCCAGTGATTCTCGAATCAGCAATAATATCAGCGATTTGATCGTAATCTAAGAATAAATTGATCAAACTGCCTTCTGGTGCACCTGCATCTTCGACAATTTGCGCTATTTTACGTGCTGATCCAGGTACAATCGACGCGTGTTTCAAAATGACCGGATTTCCAACCATAAAATTAGGCGCAAAAATCCGCATCACTTGATATAACGGAAAGTTCCAAGGCTCACACGCCAAAATTGGTCCGAAAGCCTGTTTTAAAACCGTTGCTTTAGCATCTTTAGTTTCAATTTCTATCGGCTGCATAAATTCTTCTGCGTGATCAGCAAAATAATCCGCAATTGTCGCGCACAAATCAACTTCTTCCTCTGATTCACCAATAAGTTTTCCCATTTCGCTGGTCATCACTTCAGCCATTGCCTGTTTCTCATTACGTAATTGGCTAGCTACTGCATGGAGCACGCTTGCTCGTTCGCTGATTGAAACATTTTCCCAAGCCTGTGCCAAATCCGTTGCTGTTTGCAGTGCAGATTCGATTTCATTGTCTGTCGCATTCTCGTATTCGTTTAACGTCTCGTTCGTGTAGGGATTAACTGATTTGTACGCCATAAATAGTCTCCTTATGTTGAGTTGAGTTAAATTCATCGTAACCCAATTATAACGAGCTTAAATTAATGAATGCGAACGATTTGCCCAACATTATTTTACTCAAGAAATAATCAGTCAGTCCAGCTATCAATGATTTTTTTAAAGATTTCAATTTGTCTGACAATTGATAGACCAATTAAACGTACTTAAATAAGAAAAAAGCCTTCACACTTTTATGAAACGTTTGAAAGAATGTAAATAAACCACTTGCAAACTGAAAATCAATAGATTAGAATGAACTTGTTTAGTAAATGTTGGCGCTACCATTGTTAGGAGGCGATATATTTGAAAACATAAGCAAAAATCGATTAGAGCGCGGTGATAAGCCCCATTTTAAAGGATTTTTCATTTTATATATTCATTAAAACTTTTGTTATTATTATAATTCTTAAAAATGGTTCTCACTTTCAACTTTTTCATGTATCAAGCAATTAATCTTTACAGATATTTCAGAAAGTTTCGCTAATTAGGTCGTTCGGCTAATGCTTTTCATAGTAATTAAGCAACTTTGAAATAGACCAATTTAGATGAGATTTTACAATATCACCAATCAATTTAAAAGGATGAGAAATATCAGTCTGACATGAATGTTAGTTTTCCAGTACTCTTGTTTCTCATCCTTATCAATTTTGGAGGGATAAATATGGCTGAACAAACTACGTCATTTAAAGATAAATTCGGTAATGCTGTCGGTAAGTTTTCTGGTTCACGGTTTGTACGTGCTATCATGGCAGCCGGATATAGTGTTATTACATTTTCTATTATTGGGGCTATTTTCTTGATTTTAACTGTTTTGCCTCAAGCTTTTCCAATTCCTGGTTTTGCGGCCTGGTATGCAGGAACAATTGGCCGCTTTTCCAATATGTTTCAAGTAATCTATAATTCCACAATGGGAATTTTGGCATTAGTCTTTTCTGGGACTTTCACCTACACATATACGAAAATCTATCGTGATGAAGAAAAAATTGATGTTGACCCTGTAAACGGACTGATGATGTTCTTAATGGCAATGTTCATCACAGTTCCACAATTAGTTTGGAAAGATGGCAGTATTCAATTTGTCCAATCATTAAACAAACTAAATATCATTGGTGGTGGTTACGCCGTTTCCGCCGGTGGTATCACTCGAATTGCATCTGTAGGTATCTTTACTGGTTTGGTTGTTGGCTGGTTAACAGTTCAAATTTACCGGTTTACAATTAAACATAACTGGCGAATTAAAATGCCAGACTCAGTACCTGCTGGAGTTGCAAACTCATTCAGTGCTTTAATTCCAGGCTTTTGTGTCGCTTTTATCGTGGGTGGCATTAACTTAATCTTAGTTATGCTTGGCACTGATTTGTTCAAGGTACTTTACATTCCATTTTCATTTATCAGCAACATTGCCGATACATTCTGGGGCTTCTTGGTCATTATCTTCTTGATCCATTTGCTCTGGTGGTTCGGTATTCATGGTGCCACAATCATGAGTTCATTCTACACACCAATTGTTTTGGCTAACATGGCTGCCAACGTTAATGGTGCTAACCATTTCTTTGCCGGCGATCCCATGAATGCCTTTGTTATTATTGGTGGTTCTGGTGCAACACTAGGCATGGCAATTTGGTTAGCGTTTAGAGCTAGATCCGCTCAACTTAGCAGTATTGGTAAAGTTGAAATTGTGCCAGCAATCTTTAATATCAACGAACCAATCTTGTTTGGTTTACCAATCGTTTACAATGTTCAGTTGGCAATTCCATTCATCTTTGCACCATTAGTCTCTGGTACCGTTGGTTACTTTGCAGTCACGTCTGGACTTGTTAAAAAGATCATTTTACAACAACCATGGCCAACACCAGTTGGATTGAGTGGCTTTCTCGCTACTGCTAGCTGGGAAGGTGCAGTATTGTCTATCTTCTGTGCCTTTGTTGCATTCCTTGTTTGGTACCCATTCATTCGTCATTACGACCGGGTATTACTTAAGAAAGAACAAGCTACTGAAGCTGCAGAAAAATAACTTAATTAAAATCTAAATAAACGACTTTAAGCGCATGCTTAAGGTCGTTTTTATGTTGAATAGTTTTCAAAAAAATGTTTCTCTTTCATTATTTCAATGCTACAATTTAGCTATGAAAGCGTCATCTTTCATAAAAATTAATAATCATGAAAGCGTGAATTTAGATGATTCAACACATTTTTTTAGATATGGATAATACTTTACTCAGTCCCGACGGATCCATTAGTGAAAAGAACATTTCCGTCATTAAAAACCTTTCTATTCCCGTTTCACTGGTTTCTGCACGAGCGCCATTTGAAATGCAGTTTGCTATTCGCGATCTTGATCTCCATACCACCCAAGTTGCGTTTAACGGTGGCCTTATTTACAAACCCACTTCAACAACCTATCAGCGAGTCTATTCTCAAGCGGTCAATCCGCAAACAGCTCAAGAAATTATCAAAGTCGTGCATCAAAAATTCCCAGCCGCATCATTGAATTGGTACTCAGACACAGTTTGGTATACCGATAAAAGCTGCAAGGAAACTGACTTTGAAACTTCCATTATGCACGAAACACCAGTGATTAGCTCCTTACCAAATGAAACCCAAACTATTTATAAATTTATGCTCATTAGTTTTGATCCAGTATTATTTAATCAATTGGTCAGTTATCTAAAACAGCTGAACCTGCCAAATGTAAATATCATGACTTCTGGAGATTCATATATTGAAGTCACAGACACTAGCGCCACAAAAGCAAATGCCATCACCCAAATTCAAACTGAAGAAAATTTGCAAAACGACCAATTGGCGGCTTTTGGCGATGGTGAAAATGATATTCCAATGTTTAAAAAAGTGGGGCTGCCCATCGCGGTGGCAAATGCTGCGCAAGACGTAAAACAATATGCCAAATTTGTTTCTACGAGTAACAGCGAAGACGGCGTGGCTAACGGAATTCAGCAATTTATTTTCAAATAAGGTAACTTGGATCACTAAATTTTATGGATCGCATATACTATTATTTTTATCAGAAATATCATTCATTATAAAAAAACTTCTTAACTACTTGGAATGAAAAAACGCCGAAGTTATTACTCGCTTAAACTTCATTCGCATTTTTCACTCAAATAACCTACAATTAAGTAAATAATTAAGTGAGATGATATTTTTATGACAAAACGTATTAAAGGTTCATGTACAACAATTTTAGTCGGTAAAAAAGCTTCGATTGACGGTTCCACAATGATCGCCCGTAATGAAGACGGTGCGGGTCCCCTCAATCCCCAGAAGTTTGTTGTGATCAAACCAGCCGATCAACCAAAACATTACAAAGCAGTTTTAAGTCCCGTTGAAATTGATCTGCCTGATAATCCCCTCCGCTACACCTCAACTCCTGATGCCACTGATGGTCATGGAATTTGGGCAGGTGCTGGAATCAACAGTGAAAATGTCGCAATGACAGCTACTGAAACCATCACTTCCAACTCGCGTATTTTGGGCGTTGATCCACTTGTAGACAACGGAATTGGTGAAGAAGATATTACCACGATTACACTTCCTTACATTCATTCTGCACGTGAAGGTGTTAAACGACTTGGCGCTTTATTAGAAAAATATGGTACTTACGAAATGAATGCCATGGCCTTTTCTGATAAAGATGAAGTTTGGTATTTCGAATCAATCGGTGGGCACCACTGGGCAGCAATTCGCATCCCTGATGACGCTTATGTCATTGCCCCTAACCGGTTTAACATTGATCAATATAACTTTGATTCTGCAGACACTTTGTTTGCAGCAGACTTACCAGATTTAATTGAAAAGAATCACTTGAATCCGGACCGAGATCAAGTAAACTTACGTCATATCTTCGGCAGTGCTACTATCAAGGACACCCGGTACAATAACCCCCGTGCTTGGTATGGTCAAAAGTACTTCAATCCGGAGCGTGAAGAGAGTCCTATTGATCAAGATTTACCATTCATTTGTCGGACCCAAAAGAAAATCAGTGTTGAAGACATGAAGTTTGTTTTGAGTTCTCATTACCAAAACACACCTTATGATCCTTATGGAACCGGTACTGAAGATGAGAAAAAACAATTCCGTCCAATTGGAATCAACCGGAATCAGGAATTGCACATTCTGCAAATCCGTAATGATGTCCCAGCTGAAATTGCCGGTGTTCATTGGCTCGCATTTGGTCCTAACACGTTTAACGCGCCTGTTCCTTTCTACACTAACGTTAACGACACGCCTACTGCTTATCAAAGCACAACCGGCGAATGTGACCCTACAAATATGTACTGGTTAACAAATGTGCTTGCTTTAATGGGTGACCATAACTTTGGTTTGTATGAGGATCAAGAAAACTTATTCGAAGAAAACACGGTTGCTGATTGTCGTAATTTACAACTCAAGACCGATGCTGCTTACAACCAGCAAACTGATGTATCAGCTTATCTTGAATCAGTAAATAACCAAATGTCTGCCATTGCAATGGCGCGTGCTAATAAGCTGCTTGGCCAAATGTTGGCATTGGGCGAACCTCAAATGAAATTACAATTTACTTTAAATGATTAAAATAACAACCAATTTAGCTGTCGGAAACGTAATTTGTTTCTGGCAGTTTTTTTGTACAAATTATTATTTAAAATTTTTGCGTAATTATTAAAACGAAGGTGTGTAATAACTCAATAAATTTTAAAACTATTGTTTAGCCACCTCGGTTCTTGTTTTTTATGCACGTACGTGTATTATAATGAAGTATAAGGAGGATATAAGGTGTCGCAAATTAAAGTAAAAGATGTTTTGAAGCTGCTTAAAACCCACAATTTTCATGAACTAGGGGAACGACAAATCGGTGATCATCATCGCTATATTGATGATCATGGTCATAAAGTTACTGTTAAATATTCAACTAAGAAGGCCACGATTCCCCCGAAAACATATAGTTCAATACTAAGACAGGCAGGTCTCAAATGACAAACAAATTAATCCCATCCCACCTTATTCAATTAACTATGACAAAACCTAATTATGTAGTTTATCCAGCCGTATTTGATAATGAAAATAACGATGGCTATTATACCGTTACTTTTCCGGATATTCCCGATACTGCCACTGATGGTAAAACCTTGGTGGAAGCCATTAAAAATGCTCCTGACGCTTTAGCCATTGCGCTTCCAGATTACTCGAAGTATCCAAAGCCTACGCCTGTAGAACAAGTTCAATTATCCAATCCAGGTAAACTTGTTAACCTAATCGGTGTGGATATGAAAGCTGCCCGTCGTAAAGCTAAAAATGTCACTGTACGAAAAAATGTCACAATTCCAATGTCCTTAGCTACTGCGGCCAAAGAAAAAGGAATTAATTTCAGCGAAACACTGACTGAAGCTTTAGAAGAAAAACTAGAACTCTAAAAAACAGACAACTTAATTGAGTTGGCCAGAAACAAATTACGAAAAATAATTAAACAAAAAAATCTTCCTTAACGGGAAGATTTTTGTTTGCATCAGGCAATTACTAGTTCAATCAACATTGCAGCTAAGTTCGCATTTCCTAAACTATTCAAATAACTAACTTTTTGCGCTACGTTAGTATCTTTACCGAGTTGTTTCCAAATTTCACTCTTTAAATCAAAACTAACTTTAGAATGTTGTATTTTCTCAAAAACCAATGATTTAACCAATTCATTATCTGTTTGAAATTCTAGTTTGACAGACTGTGAATTAGTATTTTCATTCCAAACAATTTGCTGAGTATGGGTATGTTCGTTTGCTACATTGCCACACGCAAGAATATTAAACTTTCGATTTTCTGGAATAATATGATTTGCATCTTGCACGTTAATATTCAGCCGAGCTTCACCATCGAAATCAAATATTGTTTTGGCAACAGAACTCCCTTGATGCTCTACTAAGATATATTGATTAGCCTGACCGGGATAAACACGAATATCTAGTTTTTCTGGCAAGTTTTCAACATTCTCCATATAATTTGAATTCAATGGCACAATCCCACCAGCCTTAACAAAGACTGGATAATTATCTTGTGATCGGTGGACGTTGACATAAGTATCGCCTTCGTATTTAACTCCGGTAAAGAAATCATACCAGTTACCTTTTGGCAGCCATGCTTTGGTTTCTGCTTCTTCTGTAACAGCATCAGCTGGACTCGTAATTGGTGCAACTATCAACTCACTACCAAAATAATATTGATTACGAACAGCATAAGCTTCTTTATCATCTGGATTTTGATAATACATAGGCTCAACTAAAGGTTTCCCATCTTGATGAGTTAAATAATTAGCAGTATCTAAATACGGTACTAATGAACTACGCAAACGCAAAAATTTCATCATCGGTTGACGCACATTTTCATCAAAGTTCCAAGGCTCTTTACCCATAAACGGGTTCTCAGAACTATGCAAGCGATTGATGGGACTGAAAACACCAAACTGCATCCATCTCAATGTTAGTTCACTATCATATGCACCTTTCATATGACCACCAATATCATGGCTCCACCAAGTGTACCCAATATTTGAAGCAGTCGCAGTAAAGTATGGCTGAAATGCCAAAGACTTCCAACTCGCAACAGTGTCTCCAGAAAAGCCAAGTGGATATCGATGACTTCCAGGCCCTCCATAACGGGAAAGAGTCAGCCCATTACCAGGATGTTGTTTATCATTATCATGATAAACATAATGATTAAGCAACCATAATGGATCTACTTGTTTCGAGCTTCGATTCTGCCCCTGCTGCCAATCAATCCACCAAAAATCAATTCCGTCTTTCTCCAATGGGCGATGCACATCTTCAAAATAGGCATCTCGATACTTTGGATTCTGAAAATCAAACAAAGCTGGTTCCTCAGCATCCACGTTTAACCCTAATCGTTTAGCAACCTGTGGATATGCTTTTTCAAAGGCTCGAATTCCAGCCGCCGGATGATCATTTACAGTCACATGTTTGCCTTGAGCGTGTAACCATTGAATCAGTTTTCGATGGTCAGGAAACAACTTTTTGTTCCAAGTGTAACCTGTCCACCCACTACCAAAGCGGGCGGGAACGTCATGAACTAAATGCCAATCCATATCCATCACAGCAACAGAAATCGGAATTTTTTCTTTATTAAAACGCTCAAACAGTGACTTGTACGTGTCTTGTGTGTATGGCCAATACCGACTCCACCAGTTTCCAAGCGCATAGCGTGGTATTAGTGGTGTTGCACCAGTTAATTTATAATAATCCTTTAAAGTACCTTCAAAATCATGTCCGTACGCAAAATAGTAATAATCCATCTCGGGAAAATCTCTAACTTCAAATTTATTGTCAGCAAGAATAAAAGACTGCGAATCATCTAAATAAGAAAAGCCGTCTTTAGTCATTAGCCCGTCCTCTAGTGGAATCTCACCATCTGCCTTATCCAGCGTCCGGGCAGTCCCCTTCAAATTCTTCTTAATTTTTTCACCAAAATACCAACGGCTCATGTATGTTCCATAATTATAAGCTGCATCAATATACAAAGTTGCTGGCGAAAATTCACCACCATCATAATAGAGATGAACAAACTTTGTCACAATTTCAATTTGATGGTTATTTCGATTTTTAAAAACTTGAAAATCAGGTTTATCAAATTGACGATTTTGAACCATTTGTGTGGTTCGATCTTCGAAATGACCGCTAACAGAATATTCTAATCGGACCAAACGCTCTGTTAGTACAGTAAATCGATAACTATTGCCTTGAATAATATTTTCAGAATTCATCTTTAACCTCCGACTTGGATAATTTTAGTTAGCTGTCTTTATTAGGTATACTCTTGCTGCATACGGCTCTAAATTAATGTTTCCTGCCACATTCCAGTCATCTTTTTTACCATTACTAATTAATAACTCATGCTGCATATGACGTAATTCTAATGGTACTAGATAATCAACTTTTTTCTTAGCAAAATTACAAATAACTAAAAGTGTTGTGTTATCTCCAACACGTGCGTAACTAAATATATCTGAATTTTCTTTATCTAATAATTGATAACTACCTGTTGTCACAATTTGATATTCATGTCTTAATTTGATTAACTTTTGATAGTAATAAAAAATAGAATTAGAATCACTTTTTGACTGTTTAACATTAATCTTTTTAAAGTTAGAATTTACTTTTAACCATGTACTATTAGAAGTAGAAAATCCGGCATTGTTGCTATCATCCCACTGCATGGGTGTTCTCGCATTGTCACGTGATTTCATGTGGATAGCTTTCATTGTATCTTCTTCGGACAAATGATAATCATTGCGGAATCGATGATAAACGTCCAACGTTTCTAAATCATTATAATCAGCAATCTGTGTATTATGAAGATTGGTCATTCCAATTTCCTCACCTTCATAAACATAGGGCGTACCTTGCATCATATGCAATAATGTTCCCAACATTTTGGCTGAAGCAACCCGATGCTCACCATCATCACCAAACCTAGAAACAGCCCGAGCTTGATCATGGTTACTCCAATATAAGCTATTCCAACCATGGTGATTTGAGATTTCTATCTGCCATTTACTCAAAACTGCTTTTAAATCTGCTAATTTGAAGCGTTTAGTTGAAAACTTTCCATATTTCCCGTAGTCAAGATGCATATGATCAAAATGAAATACCATATCTAATTCATGACGCCTGTTATCAACGTATTTTACTGCTTCTTCTACATTAGTATGGGGAGTCTCTCCAACTGTCACAATATCATACTTGCTGAGCACATCTTGGTTCATTTCTTTTAAATACTCGTGAACTTTAGGACCATTTGCTGCACCGTAATAATAATCACCAAACTTTTTGTTTTGAACAATCGGTCCATCTGGAAATCCTGGTTTCTTTGAAATTAAGTTAATGACATCCATTCGAAAGCCATCAATTCCCTTATCCAGCCAAAAACGCATAATATCATGCACTTCTTTTCGAACGTTGGAATTTTCCCAATTTAAATCTGGTTGCTGTTTTGCAAACAAATGTAAATAATACTGGTCAACCGCCTCAACATATTCCCATGTAGATCCACCAAAACTAGAGCCCCAGTTATTCGGCTCGTGGCCATCAACTGGGTCTTTCCAAATATAGTAATCATGGTAGGAATTCTCTTTTGACTCTTCACTTTTTTTAAACCACGGATGCTGATCAGAAGTATGATTAACCACTAAATCTAGCATTATTTTCAATCCTTTTTTATGCGCTAAATGTAAAAGCCGATCAAAATCAGACATGTTTCCTAAACTAGAGTCAATTTTTCTATAGTTTGCAATATCATAACCATTATCAACATGTGGTGAATCATAGATAGGGTTAAGCCAAATAATATCTGCGCCTAATTCTTTAATATAATCAAGTTTTTCTGTAATACCATTTAAATCACCAATTCCATCACCATCGGAATCATTAAAACTTTTTGGATATACTTGGTAAACGACACTTTTTTTCCACCAATTAATTGGCTCATTCATCGTCATCATCCGCCTCAATATTAATATCATTAACGTAAACAAGCTGTTGCCGTGCCTGATCAATTAGTTCTCGCATTTTTTGAGAAGTTAAATAATCATCTGTCGATTCCATTGTTACTGCTAATACAACAGGTAAATTCATTCCCGTGACAATTTGTGTATGTGGTCTTGAACGATATGGGAAAAATTTTTGATTAACACTTCCAGCTAACATATCGGTAAAAATAACCACTTCTTCATCTGGTTTAAATTCTGACATTATTTTTTTAACCTGTTCTTCAATAGGTTGATTGTCAGTATATGCCGTCATAACGGTTAGTTGGGTTTGCTGACCAGCAATAAATTCAAGTGTTTTTTTCATGCCTTCTGCTAACTTACCATGCGATGCGATAACTAATTGTCTTTTCATTATAAAAATCCTCTTTCTCATAATTTAGCGAACCTTAAAATTAAAAAAGTAGAACAAAGAATGGTCAAGTAATCAACCACTTTAGCTTCTGTGAGTCCAATAACATTGGCCTTACAGGCATCTACTAAGTCTTTGTCCCACTTTTTTGTTTACTTCAAAATATTAAAGAACGAACAAACCATTGCAAATACAATTAATAGTAAAATGATTCTGTTCATGGTCCATTTTTTATTGCCGATAAGCTTATACACAACCCATGGATCTGAGTCAAGAATCCGGACACGTTTATGTATAATTTAAGCGACTAATTCTTCCTTTTCATTCGGGGTTAAATAATCAATGGCACTATGAATCCGATCATTGTTGTAAAAGCTCTCAATGTAGCTAAATAAAGCCACATTTGCTTCATCAAAATTTTGGTAATGGGTCTGATAAACTTCCTCTTTTTTTAAGCTGGCATGGAATGACTCCAGAACTGAATTGTCATATGGACAACCGCGCTTGCTATAAGAGTGCTGGATATGGCGTTGTCGTAGAAGTTCTTCAAAGGTGGTGCTGCGGTATTGACTGCCTAAATCGGTATGAATGATCAACTGGTCTGTTACTTTTCTGGTTTCAAAAGCTTGTTTTAAAGTGTCGAGCACTAGATCGGCAGTCATGTGACGACTCAACTTGTGGGCAATGATTTTACGTGAATACAGATCCTGGATGCTTGATAAATAACACCAGCCATCAGCTTTGGTGTGAACGTAAGTGATATCGGCACACCATTTTTGATTTGGTGCTGTCGTGCTAAAATCCTGAGCGAGCAGGTTCGGATAATTCGCTTCGTCGATATTATTTGCTTGTTGGTAATGCCACTTCTTTAGGGTGATCGATTTAAGTTCCATTTGGCGCATTAAACGCTGAACTAACTTGATGCTTGCGGCTAGTCCCTCTTTTTTCAATTCCTTTAAAATCTTAGGAGCGCCATAGACCCGACGGTGATTATAATAAATGCGCTTGATCGCTTGGCAGAGCGTCTTTCGATGTTCTGCTTGTGGTGAGATATAATGATTCTGTTGATCATAATACGTGGAACGAGGGACTTGTAGTACCTGACAGATCTCCTTAATGCGATGTTGCTTTAGATTTGGTTTGATTGCGGCTTGCCAATCTTCCGAGCTTACTTTTTGGCGAATATGGTTAAGGCTTTTTTTAAGATATCATTCTCACTTTCAAGCCGATTAAGACGCTTCTGTAGCGCTAAAATATCAGCTTTCGAGGCACCAGTTTCTTTGTCCTCTTTGTATAAATTGATCCATTTGTAAATAGTGACATTTGCAATACCATATTCATTTGTAAGCTCAACTACCGAGGTGCCATCCTGGTAGAGTTTAACGATCATTTTTTTGAAATCAACTGAGTATTTCTGTTTAGACATCAGAACACGATCCTTCCTATAATGGCATTATACTAAATCGTGTCCATAGATTCATACTACATCCACCATGTAAGCAATACTGGAAGTAGTGCTGGCATAATTTTATCTAAAATGTCAGCTTGTAATCCCATTTTAACTGCTCCAAATTTGAATGTAATTGGCGTTGTAACAGTAACAACACTAGCTATTAAAGCACCAACAACTGTAAGTCCCATAATCGATGCAGACTCGGTAAAGATAGAAATTCTGTCTCCAAGAGAAGTAATGAGTTTTGTTCCTGAGAAATAACCTAATCTAGTAAACCAAACTTTTACAAAGAAAAACGCGATATTGCACAAGAACCAGATAATAGCTCCTAGTGGATTTCCCTTTATAGCCATATATCCAGATATTGAACCAATAATCGTTGGCCACAATACCCAAATTAACGTATCAGCAATTCCGGCTAAAGGTCCCATTAAGGAAGTTTTTAGACCTTGTACAGCATCAAGAGACTTTACACTCTCTTTTTCTTCCATAGCTGTCGTTGCACCCATTAAAATATTCGCCATAGCCGTAGTTGTATTGAAATATTTCAAATGGTTAGCAATTGCTTTTTCATAATCATCATCATTTGGATAAATTTTACGTAATGCTGGTGCTACAGCATATGTGTATCCCGGACCTTCTTGTGTTTCATAATTAAAGGCATTTACACCCATAAAACACCAACGAACACCCATACGATTTAGATCATGCTTAGTAATTACAGATTTTTTATTTTCTTCTTTTATCTCTTTTTCACTCATCATAATCATCTCCTTGGTCATTTACAGTTCCAACCGTTTTGACTTCCTGCTTTTCATCTGCTCGTTTCATCTCTGAATTGAAGTAGTAATAAGCACAACCAAATCCGATTAAAGCAATACCTAGGATTGGTACTTTCAAATACGCGGTCAATACAAACCCAATGATAATGAATGTAAAGAATTTTTGAGTAGGCATATAATGTAACAACATCGCAACACCGACAACTGGCAACAATCCACCAGCAATCGTTAGTCCATTTGTAAACCACTCAGGTAACCATTTGAGAATCACATTAACAGCAGTTGGTCCAAGGAAGACTAGAATAGCTGTTGGAATTCCTGTTTCTAGTCCAAACAAACCAACACCATATAAAGGCTGACGCAACATAGCTTTCCAGTTATGTTCATGATTAAGACGTTCCATTCTTCTTTGAATAAATTGGTTAATAATCTTAATAAATACATCCAATTGAATAGCTAACATACCAACTGGCAATCCAACTGCAATCCCAGTTTTTACACCAGTTCCTGTTCGAATAGCCAGAAGTGCACCAATAATTGTCGCAAGCCCATAATTAGGCATCGATGAACCACCAAGGTTCGCAACACCTAATTGCATAAGTTCAAAAGTTCCAGCAATATACATTGCTGTTGTAATATCTCCCATGATTAAACCAGTAATAAAACCAACAATAACTGGGAAATAGGAAACAATAACAAGACCATTTTGATCAATACACATCCAAGCTGCTAACAAAATAATAAGTAAATCTTGAATTAATTGCATAATAACTACACCCCTTTATTTGAGATACTTATTTATATCTTCCTCAGGATCGGCCGGTACATACTGAATTGTGACCGGTACACCTTTATCTTGAATCTTTTTAATATCCGCTTTTTCCTGATCATTTAATGCAACAAATTTAGTCAATGGCGTTCTACCATCTTCCGCAAACATGATACCTAAATTCACCTTAGGAATTTTAATTCCCGCATCTATTAATTCCAATAATTTACTTGGTTCTTTTACTAAAACAAAAACCCGTTGCGCATCATAATTGCCGTTATTAAAATTAGTAATTGCTTTTTCCGTATTAATAATTGACATTCCGGTTCCTGCAGGCTTAGACATACGCATGCTTGCTTTTAAATCCTCATTTTGACTAACAACATCATCTACAACCATAAATCGTTTAGCATTTAATGACTGTGCCCATTGATTTACGATTAACCCATGAATCAGGCGTTGATCTACTCGAGCTAATACTACTGGCATTTTATCCTCTCCTCGTATTATATAATTTGAAACTTTGTTATTTACTATTCCCTACTTAGATGTTGCGTGATATTCTCTAATTGTTCATTGGATTTAGGTCCAACTGGTATAGGCTTTCATCTCCTGTAGATTATCTACGTTATAAGCGCGCCGCCCAGACAATTCGAAACACCGCAAACCACAAGCTGTAGCGATTAATTTAATTCGTGTTCACTCGCGTGACACGCAGCTGAATCTTTTAATCTAGTCTTCTTATATTGCGAGGATGCCCGTTAGAGTTGGAATTAGGGAACATCACGCAGCACCTAAGCTTATCCAATTAATTCAAAGTGAAAGGAGGTCCTATCCTATGAATTTATATTTAGGTATTGATGTTGGTAAAAATAAATTAGACTTTTGTGCTTTAGATTCTGATCAACATTGCCGTTTTCAAGATGAAACTACTAATGATCTTAATGGTGCCGTTAAAATTAAACAGGTAATCTTAACTGAGACTAAAACCCACCATTATGAAAAGATAACTGTTGGTATGGAAGCCACCTCGGTCTATAATTTTCATCCGATGACTTTTTTCGCCGAAGATAGCGAGTTACAAGCCTTAGGCTTATCGGTTATCACCATTAACCCCTATACGTCACATCATTTTAGCCAGTTATTTGATGATGGTAAGACGGATGCGATTGATGCCAAACAATTAGCTGATTTGTTACGGATCAAACCACTGGGAACTTCAGTTGCTCGCCAAGAAAACTATGTGGCTTTGCAACGTCTAACACGGGAACGTTATCACTTGGTTAAACAAATGACTGATTCTAAAAATCATTTTTTGAATAATCTTTATTATCGTTGTAATACGTTAGAACGGGAGCTGCCAACATCCGTTTTTGGTTCAACTATGATGACCCTAATTACTGATGAAGAGTTAACCTTGGACGAGGCAGCGGCGCTACCTCTTGATGAATTAGTCACCCATCTTCAACAGTTAGCTCACGGTAAGTTTGGTGATGCCGAAGCCGTTGCTAAAGCTATTAAGAAAGCAACCCGTTCTTCTTATCGCCTATCAAAAGTCGTAACAGATTCTGTTGATGAAATTTTGGCGGTCTATGCGAATGAAATTCGGATGTTAAAAAAACAAATCCAAGTTTTGGATAAAACAATTACACAGATATCTACTCAAATCACAGATATCAATTGTTTAACTAGTGTTCCCGGTATTGGCCCAGTTTATGCGGCTGGTATTGTGGCAGAAATTGGTCAAATTGAACGTTTTCCCGATGAAAGTCATATTGCCAAGTATGCTGGCCTGGCTTGGTTACCACATGAATCAGGCACAAGCGTTCGTCAAGCTACACCACGAACTCGTAAGGGTAATCAATATCTTCGTTATTATCTAGTTGAAGCTGCCAACTCGATAAGACGTTATGATGTTACTTACCAACGCTATTACCACAAAAAATATGAAGAGGTACCCAAGTATCGTCATCGTCGAGCTATTGTCTTGACGGCACGAAAGCTTGTAAGATTGGTGGAAGTCTTGCTTAGAAACCATCAATTTTATATACCACCCAAAGTGGTATAGCTTTCGAGTTTACGATACTGAGTCCCTTCTTAACCCGCTAAATTAACTGTTTTAGTGGGCTGGGGAAGCTATACTCTCAAGAACTGATTAATAATAAAAACAAAGCTTTTTACATACTTGACTTATTACCACAAGGCTTTTAAAAACTATCAGGTACGGAAATCTTTTTTGAATATGGTGTTTCTTGGATAGCTACTGATACTCCGGTTCCTTTAATAGCTTTGACATCATCTAAATCCTCTTGATCCATATAAACTACACCGTTAACTTTTTGTTTACCTGGCTGATTAAACATATTCCATAATGTTACCGAATCAGCTTTTACCCCTCCTTCAATCAGTTTTCTCGCAACTGCTGGTGTTCGACAAACAACAAATATGGAATCCTTTGCCTGTCTGTCCAACAAAAAACTAGGATGAACAACTGAGAGTTGTTTTATAGTGTCAGGTGCTTCATCAACACTCACAAAGTAACCCTTTAAGTTAGCTGCTGTAATGGCCATTTTCATTATCGCTTGATTCAATCGGTCATGTGCTAATTCATTATCCGGAACAATAATTGCACTAAATTGATAGGCTTGCTTCCAGTTAACAGCAATCTGTCCATGTACCAAACGATTATCCACTCGAAAAATAACTTTTCTTTGTTGTTCATTCATTTTTTGTCCTCACCTTTATATAAGCAAAAAGCGTGCCAATTAGTGTAAGCCTTTTCTTAAAAGACGCACAAATCCCACGCTCTCAGCTATTCTATATTTGATAGATCTACTCTATTTTTTAAAATATCGAAAATAAAACCAATCTCTGAAACCGGTATCTTAACACTATAGTAGTGTTGCATATCACTAAGCGCATCTTTTGTAATTTCAATGAAGTGTCCATAACACTGTGAAAATTTATCTACATCATGATAATCTAAGTTAGGTTCTCCTTGAACAACCCGCTCAAACATAAAACAGAGATGCATGTATAGACTAATTTTCAGATAAACATCCATCTTAGTTCCTAAGCTTCGTTCCAGCTTTGTCACACAGCCTTCTACCTGTGCAACTGTCACAGTTGGATCCAAAGCGGCCATATTATTCGCAATATTATCAACAGTGAATGCACGCACAATACTGCTGTTCATTCGTGCCAAACTTTCTGTTGTAAACACATTTGGAAATGCTGTCAAAAACACTGGATCACCCACATCTCGATTTATTAAACCTTCTACAGATAAATATGGGATTTCCGAAATACATGGATCATCTGTGCCAACAATGATTTTTACATGATACTTTTCAAACAACGGATCTGCTGTCCCGTTTTTTTTGAGTTCATAAAAATCTTTTGAAATAACAGTAATTTCTCCGTGTGTATTATTCTGGATCAATTTCTGTAAGTAAGTTGCCGCTCCGATTCCTGTAATGCATGTTGTCAAAATTACGTTTTCACGCTTAATTGGCTCAACAACTGTAACTTTAGGGATTGCGCCCACAGCACTTTTTTCAAGTGTCTCCTTATCAATATTGTTTTGAAGGACTTTATGCCCAATATCCAAAGCAATTTCAGTAGACACTCCTGAAATAATAGCAATGGCGCCCGAATAAATCTCTTTCAAGCGTTGATCTAAGGCTTTTAAAGAACCCATATCCACCAAAATGACAAGCGGTTTTTCAATATCAACAGTTTTAAAATACGCTTTTATTTCACGTACAATATCATCAACACTAGCATCCAAAGGCATATCAAAACTTTCATAAACATAACTTCCTAGCAAGCGGTTAACGGTTGAAGCCAAACTCTCAGCCGTTGAATACCCATGGGTAATAATTACCGCATTGGTTTCTCGATCAACCATTTTTTGGTTCTGAGAATAAATAAACGTGAAAACTAAAATTTGATATAACGCCTTATTGTGAACATCAAATTGCTTTTCGCTGGCACTCACAATTCGGTCAGTTAATTTCATTTCATCAGCAAACTTTTGTCTAAGAATCAGGACAGTTTGATCAAGGCTTTTAATTTCTTGATCATCCTCATAATCATTAATGTAAATGATCAGCTTAGTTAGTAAATTTGCACTGCTATTAAATTGACTAATTCCGATATTTACATATAAATTAGCTAAGATACTTTTTAACGTTTGTTCTACATATTCAGAAAAAGCATTGGTTTTTATTATTCGCAATTCAAACGAAATATAATCAATTAACCCATTCTCTACATTACCAATCTGATTATAAAACTCGTGCTTCGTTATTTTGTTTGATCCATACTGCAAGACGGTTTGAATAAGTTTCTCCGTAAATTGGTAAAGATGATCCCGTTCGATTGTATTGCGGCTTTTAATTTTTTCGGATTTAAACTGAATCTGGATTTTGTAATCTTTGGTTGTTGAAATGTCCTGTACCGTGGTTGTGCGCAAAAAGTCATTTGGTAAACTATCCAATTTTATGTGAATATCTGTTTCTCCAGATCCCGCGCGCAATAAAGCCTCAGCACATGATAGTTTAACGATACTGGCTAATTTTCCAACGTTACCCTTATCGACGTTTTGAATAAGAACTTGCACCACCTCAGAAGCAATGTATAAGTTCCGCTGAATTGTTGTAGCTTCCTTAAAAAACAGCATCGTAATTAAATCAATTCGTTCTTTCCGTGTTCGTTCTTGAAAATCTGGTATTTGAATCACAAGAGGAATGCGCCGTAAAAACGTTTGTAAAAAATCTGCGTTTTGCTTTTCAGTAGTGGCAAAGATTAATCTGGCATTTGATGTATGCACTTGGTCAGTTTCGCCAACTCGTCGATAAGTGCCACTATCCATATATTGGAATAGTTTTTCCTGATTCTCAGGAGTTAACCTGTGGACCTCATCCAAAAAAAGATATCCGTCCTCCGCGGCTTTCAACAAGCCACTTTTATCTGTTTCTGCTCCCGTAAAAGCACCTTTTACGTTACCAAATAAAATACTCGACAACAATTCGGGATTGTCAGCATATTCTGCACAATTAAGGACCACCCATTTTCCTTTGACCAGTCCTTTTTGCTGGGCAAATTTATAAGCTAATTGCGCAATAAAACTCTTACCAACCCCTGAGTCTCCCACTAAGAGTGTGGATAGTCCCCTTGGTGGATAAATGACAGCCGATTTTAATTGATCAACCACATCCTTCAAACTACCTTCGCTACCCACCAAGTCATCAAAAGGATCACGATTAATTTTTTCACTTTCTTTATCCTGAATATATTCTGTAACTCTTGATAGCTTATCTTTATTTTTTTGATAGAAATTTGCATCCAAAAAGTAAACAGGACGGGTATTAATCTTGATCGCTTCGTTATTTCTAACAAGTTCATTCAAATATAGGCTGACTGTACTACGCTGAATATCTATTTTTTTTGCAATTGTATTAGCCGAAACTCCTAACGCTTTCGAGTCCAATAGCGCTAGGCTTAATTCTTTTAAACTTTCAATTACTTTTTCTCGATTTGTCTTTAGTCGCTTATTATCCAAAATAGCGCCACTTCCTTTTTTGAAAACGTTTCATAATACTTTCAATGTTATCATAACTTGCTCTAAAAAGATTAAGTAAAATTGGAATGTATAACTAAAATGATTATTTTAGTTTTTAAAAAATACATATAATGTCGACCTTATGGATTTAAATATTGCACTTTTAGAAATATATTTATTCTAATCTTTTACTCCCAAAATCATTATAAATGTTGCTATCACTAAACTAATTCGCATTTACCATTAAATAAACCATTTAATTCGTTCTTTATATAAACAAACGTTTATGATAACGATAATCAAATATGTTGCTAGTGTGTGTATACTTTGATATTCTTCTGATATGGATTAGTTAAACCTTATGTAAAGGAGAAACAAATATGGTTGAAATCAACTTAGAACACATTTATAAAAAATACTCAGGTAATGACAATTACTCAGTTTCTGATTTTAATTTAACCATTCACGATCACGAATTTATCGTCTTTGTTGGCCCTTCTGGTTGTGGTAAGTCAACGACAATTCGCATGATTGCAGGTCTTGAAGACATCACAAATGGTGAGTTAAAAATGGACGGCACAGTTATCAACAATTTGGCACCCAAAGATCGGGACATCGCAATGGTATTTCAAAATTATGCGCTCTATCCCAACATGACCGTCTACGACAATATGGCCTTTGGACTGAAAATTCAACACATTAAAAAAGATGAGATAAGAAAACGCGTTGCAAACGCTGCTGAAATTCTAGGCCTTGAGGGTTTCCTACAGCGCAAACCGGCAGCTTTATCTGGAGGACAACGTCAGCGAGTGGCATTGGGACGTGCAATTGTTCGAGAAGCAAAACTATTCTTACTTGATGAACCCTTATCAAACTTAGATGCCAAACTTCGCGTTTCAATGCGCGCACAAATTGCTCAACTTCATCAACGTTTAAAAACAAATATGATTTATGTCACCCATGATCAGGTTGAAGCGATGACCATGGCAGACCGAATCGTCATCACTAATCACGGCACAATTCAGCAAGTGGGAACACCGGCAGAATTATATAACCAACCTGTCAATCAATTTGTAGCCGGTTTCATGGGTTCCCCTTCGATGAATTTCTTTGAGGCAACTTTACATGAGGGCAAAATTACAACGGCTGACAACGCAATTACGCTCAGCCTTCCAACAAATAAATTAACGAAATTACAAGATAAAGGTTATGCCGACAAACTTTTGACAGTAGGAATCCGATCTGAAGATATTCACACTAATGAAGAAATTGTGGCCACTTTGCCAAATGCAACTGTCCAAGCCAAGGTAGAAGTTTCCGAGTTGCTTGGGGTGGAATCCATGCTCTACTCAAGGGTCGGGGATACCGAATTCGTGGCTAGAGTTAACGCTCAAGACCACCACCGTCCCGGAGAAAATGTCCAAATGGCTTTCGAAATGAGTCGTGCCCATTTCTTTGACCAGGATACTCAAGAAACCATCGCATAATCGTTAGAAAGGAGCAAAATATGCAAAATACTGCCGTTCCTCAACTCACACAAAAAAAGCCACCTAAACCAAAATTAATTACACGAATTAAAAGTAATGGTCCGCTACTTTTGTTTGCCATTCCAGGTGCCATCTGGATGATTTTCTTCTTCTACATCCCGATCATGGCAAATGTCGTAGCTTTCAAAAACTTTCATTTTTCACCCGAAGGTTTTATTGCAAGTTTACAAAGTAGCCCCTGGGTTGGATTTAAAAACTTTGAATTTTTATTTTCTTCAAACGCAGCGTGGATTATCACACGAAATACAGTGCTTTATAACTTAGGCTTCATCGTTTTAAACCTAATCATTTCTGTATTTTTTGCGGTTGTCATGAGTCAGTTACGAAACAAAAAACTGATCAAAGTCTATCAAACTTCTATGCTACTTCCTTACTTTCTATCTTGGGTTGTCATCAGCTACTTCGTCTATGCGTTTATCAGTCCCAATCAAGGTTTGATTAATTCATTAATCACGGGCAGTGGCGGTGAAGCAATTAGTTGGTACAACGCCCCCAAATATTGGCCGTTTATCTTACTGTTTATTGGAACATGGAAAAGCATTGGTTATAACAGTATTTTGTATTTTGCCAGTGCTATGGGCGTTGATCCCACCCTTTATGAAGCTGCTGAAATTGACGGCGCAAATAAATGGCAGCAGATCAAACACGTTACCATTCCCGCCCTGATTCCTTTGATGACTTTGATGACCATTTTGGCTATTGGGAATATCTTCCGTGCTGATTTTGGTCTCTTCTATCAAGTTCCTCAAAACTCCGGCAGCCTCTACAATGTCACTTCAGTTTTAGATACATACATCTATAACGGATTGACCTCAACTGGTGACATCGGCATGTCGAGCGCCGCGGCACTTTATCAATCTTTAGTCGGTTTTGTCCTTCTAATGATTAGTAACGCGATTGTGCGAAAAGTTGATTCAGACTCAGCCTTATTCTAAATAGGAGGTGTTGTCATTGGCGCAACGCAAAAAACACATTTCTACTGTGGAGGTCCGTAACTTTGGCCCAAAAACAAATTTATTTTTCAACATTGTGATCGGACTTTTCGCACTGACATGTTTACTACCTTTAATCTTTATTGTGATCATCTCACTGTCTAGCGAAAATTCCTTAGTGTCTAACGGTTATCAATTTTGGCCTGAACATTGGAGTTTGGCCGGCTATGAATATCTAGCCACCATGAGTGGACAACTGCTAAACGCGCTTGGCATCTCCATACTAGTAACGGTATTCGGTACGCTAGTTAATGCTACTTTCACCTCTACTTATGCCTACTCGATTTCACGGACAAGCTTTAAATACAAAAAGTTTTTTACCATTTTTTGCTTAATTACGATGCTGTTTACGCCCGGAATGGTCGCTAACTATATCGTCATGACCAATCTGCTTCAGTTAAAAGATACTATCTGGGCGTTAATCCTACCCATGGCGGTCAGTCCGTTTAACATCATCGTCATGCGAACCTTCTTCAAACGTCAGGTAAACGAGTCGATTATCGAAGCCGCCCGGATTGACGGAGCTGGTGAACTACGGATCTTTGCTCGCATCGTTTTACCATTGGCAGTTCCAGGAATTGCTACTATCAGTCTATTCGCGGCGCTAGGCTACTGGAACGATTGGTTTAACGCGTTACTGTATATCCAGGATTCGCACCTGGTACCTTTACAGTATTTACTAATGAAGATTCAATCTAACATTCAAATGCTGTCACAAAACGCATCCCAAAGCGCTCAATACGCTGGTGGGGCTGCCAGGATTCCGCAAGAGGCAACGCGAATGGCCATGGTTGTCATTTCCATTTTGCCAATTGCGCTCAGCTATCCATTTTTCCAGAAATACTTTGTCAAAGGGCTAACTATTGGCGGTGTAAAAGAATAATTTAATAAAGGGGAACTAAACATATGAAGAAAATTACAAAGCTTTTACTTACAGGAGTGGCACTGATGGGCGTTGCATTGAGTGTTGCTGGTTGTTCATCCAAACAAGCAGACGACAATTCAGGTGGCACTAAAACGTTAACGATGTATCAAATTGGAGAAAAGCCTAAAAATTATGACACCTTAATAAAAAAGGCCAACAAAACCATCGAAAAGAAATATAACGCTAAACTCAAAATTAATTACATTGGTTATGGGGATTATGCACAGAAAATGGCCGTCATTGTTTCTTCAGGTGAAGCCTATGATATTGCAAAGGCGGATAACTACACACTAAATGCTCAAAAAGGGGCTTACGCTGACTTAACTGAATTGCTTCCAAAATATGCATCCAAAGCTTATAAAAATTTAGATTCAGCGTATATCAAGGGAAACAAAGTTAATGGCAAACTGTACGCTTTACCGGTCAATGCAAATGTCTCAACAACCGAAACTATTGCATTCAACAAATATTACCTTGATAAATATGACATCGATATCAGCAAAGTTTCTTCATACAGTGATTTAGAATCTGCTTTGAAGAAGTTCCATGCTAACGAACCTAACGTTGTCGGATTTGCTGCTGTGAAAGGTTTCAAATCAGCTGCTGACTTTGATTATCCGCTCTCAAGTCGACTTCCTTTTGCGGTAGATACTTCTTCTAACGGAGATCCCACAAAAATTGTCAATCAATATAATTCAGCTCAGATGTTAGAAAATTTGGAAGCTTTGCATAGTTACTATAAAAAAGGATATATCGCCCAAGATGCTGCAACAAGTACTAAAGAATATCTATTGGATAGCAAGACATGGTTTGCGCGTCAAGAAGCCCAAGGGCCATATGATTACGGCGATCAAGCTTTAAACACAGCCGCAGGAAGTAAAGATGCCATTGTTACTAAAGAAATTACCACTCCTTTAAAGGCAACCGGAAATGCGCAAATGTTTAACTGGGTCGTTGGAAATGCTTCAAAGAACAAAACCCTATCTGTTAAAGTCCTTGGTCTGTTAAATAGCGATCCCGACTTATTGAATGGCCTAGTTTGGGGTGAAGAAGGCAAGGCTTGGGAAAAGACCGGTGATGCTGATAAAATCAAACTTTTACCCGGTTATAAAGCAGACGAAAGTATGGGCGCTTGGATGACTGGTAATAACCAGATTTTATACACAACAACCGATGTTACCGACAAAGAAATTGCAACCCGTGATAACACGATTAAAACGGCTAAAGAATCACCAATTTTAGGTTTTAACCCTGACATATCAAAAATCAAAACTCAAATTACTAATAT
Organism: Pediococcus inopinatus; assembly: GCF_002982135.1. Classification (NCBI taxonomy): domain Bacteria; kingdom Bacillati; phylum Bacillota; class Bacilli; order Lactobacillales; family Lactobacillaceae; genus Pediococcus; species Pediococcus inopinatus. Next base: position 1,763,883 of record NZ_CP019981.1, read on the forward strand.
TCAAAATGTGATGGATCAGTATGGGGATATCCTTAATACGGGGACTGCAGAACCTAAAGCAACGATCAAGCAAATGAACAAAGCCTTGAAATCAGCAGGCTATGCCGAAGTTCAAAAAGAATTACAAACCCAATATGACAAGTTCTTAAAGGCTCAAAAATAAATATAAGTATCATTCGAGCTGGTCAGTTTAACGGCTGATCAGCTCCATACATAGGCCAGCATGAAATTCTGCAAATGCCAAATAGTCTTAATCTACGAGGAGGGCCAGTCCGACTTAATGCTTTAGCATTTAGCGAGGATGGACATCCGTACCGAAAATAAGATTTTGCGAACGCCAAATAGTCTTAATCTACGAGGAGGGCCAGTCCAACTTAGCGCTTTAGCGGTTAGCGAGGATGGACATCCGTACCGAGAATAAAATTTTGCGAACGCAAAATAGTCCTTAAAAACGAGGAGGAAATTCACATTGATCAGTCTTGGAGTACAAAAAATATTAGTCCGCGCATACGTTTTAATAAAACTTAGTTTATTATTTTGGGCATACGCCTTCTCCGGATTATTAATTTTCGGAATTGGTCCTGCTTTACTAACCATTGCTGAACTCTACCAACAGCATCAATGGTCCTATGAAAAGATTAAATTTAAAGCAGGCTGGCAACTGTTCAAACGTAATTTCAAATTTGGTAATCTGTACTTTTACCTGCTAGCGACTGTTTTAACCGGATTGGGTATAAATCTTTTCTTATCCGTACAAACTCCGGGGTTAGCCTTCCTAGTTACTGATTTCGTGATTATGTTTGTGATTTGTCTAGTCCTCAGTATGTTCCATTATGGATTACTGTTGAATGCCAATTACGAGGTTAATCTACGAACTACTCTCAAGCTTTCCTTTATTCAGTTTTTTAACAACTTCTTAGATGTGATTAAGTTACTGGCAGGCTTCATCGCCATTCTCATCATCACCTACAAGTTTCCAGGCCTCATCCTATTTGCCACCGTCCCGGCTTTCATTGTCTGGACAACAATTGTAAGCAAGAAGTGGTATCAAAAACTGGCCTTTGTCATCTAAAACAAAAAATAGACTTAACTAAAATTTGAATTTAGTTAAGTCTATTTTTATATTAGAGTACTTTCTGCATCAAAAAATCTGTTTGTTCGTCATCACCCATGAAAAATGAGTGTTGGCCGATGCGCTTAAACCCGAGTTTTTCATAAAACTGCTTGGCCGGATCATTATGTTCCCAAACGCCAAGCCAAATTTTTGCTTTATGATTCTCTGCCGCTAATTTCTCAGCCACTTGAATTAGATACGTGCCTAATCCTTGATGTTTGAAGGCTGGCCGAATGTAAATTCGTTCCACTTCCAAACTATCTGGGCCCATCTTTTCAGACTGCGCGTCATTTACATTAAGTTTTAAATAGCCTGCGACTTCATCGTTAAGTTCAATAAAATAAAACCTAGAATCCGGGTTGGCTAATTCCCGCTGTAACTTTTTGGATTCATATGCCGTTGTTAAGAAGTCATCCATGATCTCTGGTGGATTGTATGGTCCAAACGTATCCGTATAAGTCTCAATACTAATTTGTTGTAATTGTTGCCAGTCTTTAACACCGATTCTTTTAAGTTTGCCTTTTTCTGTCATTTAAAACATCTCCGATTAGTTTCTATCATTCGATTTTACACTAAACAATTCGTCCTGCCAATTGTTTAATCACTAACCACAAAAAAACAATCCCATCAGGATTGCTTTTTAATCCCTATTCTGGCCAAACATATTTGGCTGTATCAATCACTAGTTGCAATTTATTCCATTGATCGTCTTCTGTTAAATGATTGCCTTCCTCTGTAGAAGCAAAACCACATTGAGCTGACAAACAGAGATCTTCCAATGGCACATATTGGCTCGCGTCTTTAATTCTGGCCTTTAAATCTGCCTGTGATTCCAATTCTGGTTTCTTAGAGGTCACTAAGCCAAGCACGATACGTTGGTGACGGCCATTGTCTGCAATTTTTTTAAGAGGTTCAAAACCGCCAGAACGTTCGTCATCATACTCCAAGAAGTATCCATCAATATGCAATTGGGCTAAATAATCGGCCACTGGATCGTAAGCGCCGGCACCAGCCCATGTTGAAGCGTAGTTTCCACGACAAACGTGCATCGTCAAAGTTAAGTCATCCGGTTTATTATCAGCGATTGCATTAATGGCTCTAACCGCGGCTTCAGCGAGCGGTTTCAGAGCTGGATTAAGGGTGCCTTTTGAAAAACTAGCCCACATTCCCCATGATGTGTCATCAATTTGCAGATAGCGACAGCCCAAATCATAGAAGTGTTGCACTGTCTTTTGATAAGCAACAATGATATCTTCAGTGAAGGCATCAACATCATAATTGTAGTATTCATCATAAATTGAAGCGTCCTTATTTGGAAATAAAACTGAAGGACTAGGAATTGTTTGTTTAGCAGTTACGCCATCAGGGACAATGCTATTCAAATATTTAAAGCCTTCAAAGAAAGGATGATCAGGATTATAAGTCACTTTATCTGTGTATTTAATCCCGCCTTTACGAGTTTCCAAACCGTTAAACGTGTACCCTTTTTCAGGAACGAAAAACTGGGCTCCCTTTAAGCCATCAATGAAATCGAGATGCCACCAGCTACGGTTAAATTCGCCGTCGGTCACAGCTTTCAAACCAAGGTCAACTTGCTTTTTAACAATTCGACTAACTTCTTGGTCCTCTACTTGTTTGAGTTCCTCTGCACTAATTTTTTTGTCATTAAAATTTGCCCTTGCCTGCTTTAAAGCTGCTGGCCGTAATAAACTCCCTACTTCATCATACCGATATGGAAACTTGCTTTGTACACTAACTGTCATCTTACGCACTCTCCTTTAATTTTTTTCAAATTTAAGCAATAAAAAAAGTCCCTGGAATAAATATATTCCAAGGACGAATCATCTCGCGGTACCACCTTAATTTTCGTTTGATTCACACCAAACGACTTAAAAGTACAGCAGAATCTGCTATACTTGTACGCGTTAATGGGCGCACCCAACGTTATCTAATCAATTGATTCGACACCGTTTATCTCCAAGACCATCTTCATCGCTAAATTGTGGCTCCTTTTCACCAACCGGAACCTCTCTGAAAGTCAATCGCACGACTACTCATCTTTTCATTGCTCTTTTATTAATTTGATTTTAATGCAATTCTAATCGTGATAAAATGAATTGTCAAGTCTCAAAATAAAACGGATGATAAGTTTTTACATCTGGTTATTTTTTCCTGCCAAAAAAGAAACTGGCCCCTGCAAAAAGCATCAATATGACGCCAATGATTCTAATTACATTACTCTGTTTTTCGGATGTTTGTGGCAAAACAGTTAATTTTTCAGAATTATATTCACTCAATTTTTCCTTGTTTGAAACAACAGGTTTGGCACTATCCTTACTTTCAACTGTTGTGTTTGCCTTTGATTGTGGTGCCGTTTTGCTGTAAATTACAGTATGAGTCTTTTTATCGTCATTTTTAATGTTGTCATTTGGATTATGCATGGAACCTTGTTGTCTAGTAGAAATTGAATTTGTTCTGGGTGCTGCAGGGGTCCGACTGTAGGTTATGGTATGAGTTTTCTCATCACGACTGATAATATAAAATTCCGGGTCATGCATGGAACCCTGCATAAACGACGAACTAGAGCTGGAATTTGCATTAGCGCTTGAAGATACTGACTGATCACTAGTGATCGTGCTACTACTTGTCTCATTGGCTCTTGAATCAGCCCTAGTTTTTTGGCTAGCTGCTCCGCTGACTAGGGTGCCTAAAGCCGATAAACTAATCAGTAACACTTTAATTTTTTTCATTACAACCATTCCCCTGTATTTACATGTATTAACCTATTCGTCCGATAATAAAGATTTTATTGTTAACCATGAAAAGGCTAACACACTTTTAATGGTGCGTAAAATTTCCCCACAAAAATAATGACTTAGGAGATAAACATGATTAAACCAATCAATCGCGACACCACTTTTCTTTCTCAAAAAGCAATTAAAGCCAACAAATCAGATCAACAAGTGGTCACCAATTTGCTGGACACGCTCAAGTTTCACAAGGATCATTGTGTTGGCATGGCTGCAAATATGATCGGTGTCAACAAACGGATTATTGTTGTTCAAATGGGACCTCTGGCTGTGCCCATGATTAATCCAATTATTACCAAAAAAGTCGCCGCATTCACCACTAAAGAAGGTTGTTTGTCTCTATTGGGTGAGCGTCCAACTACTAGGTATAAACAAATTGAAGTCACTTATCTGGATCAAAAATTCATTCCTCATAAACAGCAATTTTCAGATTGGATTGCCCAAATTATCCAACATGAAGTTGACCATTGCGAAGGAATTTTAATTTGAAAAATCAAAGGAACCCACTAAGTTATAATCTAACTTTAAATATTCCCCATATTCTGTTCTAGCGTGGAAGGTACCGTACAGCTCCTGAAATTTCTACTCGTATGCAAGTTCATCTGCACTTATTGGGATCCTTGATCATGCGTGTTGGCTTTATTTTTATAGATGCTATTGCTCTGTGCAAGTGTTTAGCAATGTCAGTCTATTCAAAAATAAAAAACCATCCAATCATTGATTGGGCCATTATTTTAGCGGTTGACTACTTGCTTTTCCATACACTTTTATGGGAAACTGAAAGTTGGTACAGTCAGGCTATCCTGCCTCTACTGTTCTTAACTGTCACTTTTCCAACCCCATTTTTGAAAGAATCAACCAGCTTCCAAAGCTTCAATTATCATTCCAAAGGGATCCAAGCTCAATGGCTTCGTAGTTTTTTTAAAAACTAATCAACGCTATATTTTAAAAAAGCACAACTTATCTTATTGCTCACGGTAAAATGACGAAAGTAACATACCGGATTGTCTTAACAAATCCGCGTAAAACAGTCCAAAGGATTCAAATTGTACAAACGTTGAAGTACAAATTGGCACCTAATCCACTTAAAACTAATGGAGTTTCACAAACTTACAGCTCCTTAATTTATACATTCAGTACTAAAGCGTAATCAAAAAAATTGTGAGGCCAAAACTTGCTCAAACTAAAAAAGCTTTTTATCCGTTATTACAGCGTAATTAGTTACTTATTTTTTGGTGGTTTAACCACCCTAATTAATATTGTTATATTTAAAGTTTTGAATAATGCCACTACTTGGAACTATCAATTTTCAAACGTTGCGGCCTGGTGTTTATCGGTTTTATTTGCCTATGTAACTAACAAACAATGGGTATTCAATTCAAAAACCTCCAACTCAAAATCACTGATACAAGAAGTGGGATCATTCTTCTTTTTCCGAATCATATCTCTACTTTTCGATATGCTGATCATGTGGACAGGAATCTCGCTTTTAGGCGGAAATGCGCTATTGGTAAAAATCATTGATAACGTGTTAATTGTCATTATTAACTATGTGTTCAGTAAACTATTCATTTTTACTTCTGCACCAGATCATTCGGTAACCAAATGATCCAGTAAAAAATAGAAAAAATGGTCTGAAACAGGATTCACTTCCGCTTCAGGCCATTTTTATTTTAGTAATTTTTACACATTTCGTTTCTTGAAAATCAAGTACCCAAAGAACAGGAATACAACGATATAACCAAGGTTTCCCCACACCAACTGTTCAACCGAGAGTTTTGTGAGTACTTTGTAACTCGAATCTACCACCTGACTCGATAAATTCAGCATATTGATGGGATTCCATTTCAACCACTCCCACTTAGCAATGAGCATAAACATTAGACTGGCAACAATGCTGCTGGCAAAGTAGCCAATAATACCCACAGATACCGCCACGGTCGCATTTTTGAACAAGGTTGCTAAGAGTAAAACTAAGGTCAAAATGAGCCATAATCCAATAAAGTTTCCGCCCATTGTAATTCCTAAATTTTCAAGCAACGTATGCCCATTTCGGCCCACCTTGGCGAGATCAAACGTATTACTAAACAAGGCGACTTTCAAAATAAGCGTCCAAACAAATGAAAGTACATATAAGTAAACAGAATAGAAAAATATTGTAATCCACTTACTCATGATCACCTGACCACGATTATATTTGCGGTACAAGAGCTCTTTGACAGTTCCATACTGAAATTCCATCGAGACAATTGCGCCACAGCCTGCGATCATTAAAAATACAATCCACTCTATTCCCGTAAAATTTGAACTGAATAAACTTTTCGCATCAAAATACTTTGGATAAGCTTTGGCCAATCCAGCAAAAAGCGACATTAAGCCAATTAACAAGATCGTGGCAAAATAGGTACTTTTTTTATGCATTAATTTAAATAATTCCTGATTTATTAAAGTTACCATTTAGTTTCTCCCCCTATTCCGTCAATTGATCATCAGCTAATAAAGCCAGCAATGACGTTTCTAAATCACTTTGTTGATGCTGAATATCTAAAATTTCAATATCGTTATCTACAAATAATTTCAAAATTGGCATTAACTTTTGATTATCTTCTGCAAGGATTCGCACATCCGAGCCCTCACCCAATGTATATCCAGCCTCACTCAATAATTGTTTGGCATGTTCATCATCGGCCGATTTAATCACCAGATATTTTTTGCCTTTATCCGTTAGGGCCTGCATTGAAGATTGTGACACAATCCGTCCTTTATCGATCACCAACACATCATCAACTAACTTTTCGAGTTCACTCAAAATATGACTAGAAATCAAAATGGTTGCCCCATTTTGCGCTAATTTAGTAATAATATTCCGTAAATCTTTATTTGATTCAGGATCCAACCCATTCATTGGTTCATCCAACACAATAAAATGCGGATGATTAATTAAAGCTAACGCGATACCCAGCTTTTGCTTCATCCCTAATGAATAAGATTTTGCCTTCCGCTTGATGTATTTGGTCATCCTCAATTCAGTGACCACTTCATCGATGCGGTGCTGTTGATCATCACCAGTTGCAAACAATTTCAAATGATCCAAGCCGCTTAAAAATGGATAAATTCCAGGATACTCAATCAAGGCACCAACATGTTCTAAACTCGCATGTTTCGTTGCCGTCACATTTTGACCTTCAACGAGAATTTCACCTTTAGAAAAACCGGTCAATCCCAATACAGTTTTCATGATCGTCGATTTTCCGGCCCCATTCGGTCCAACAAGTCCCACAATTCTGCCCTTTTGGACCGTAAAATTAATGTCATGCAAAACCTTTTTACGTCCAAAACTCTTATCTAGATGTTTAACTTCCAGAATATTTGCCATATTTCCCTCCATAAAGTAAATTAGTTAGTTACTCATGTGATTAACTATACATGCCAGATCTTTTTCTGTCAAGGTACAAAAAGGAGGGCTGTTGATCAGCTCTCCTTTTTTCTATTTAGTAAATATTTTTTTGTAGGCTGTTTATTGCAATATTTTTTGAGCTCGATAAGCGTAATGTTTATACAAACCACCATAGCGATTGTGATAATCTTTTTTCCACGGTTTATCCCGTCCACAAAAATGTAAGAAGACAGTATTTTCAATCACCCAGTCCAAAGTCCACCGCCCATTACTAAGCGCGTAATACATGGGACTCCGCCGGGCATCAAAGTTATAAAGTTCATCCGGTATTTTTTTAATTTGATGTCCGTACAAACCATTTAAAACATCTTGATCCGGCAAAAAAAGAGCCATTTTGTTGTCATATATATATTTAAAAATATCGTCACTTTTCACCTGGTCTCGAATCGCTTTTAGATTCAACATCATGATCCCTGAATTAAAATAACTTTCTGCCTCATAATTGCCAAGGCGTAATTTATTTAGCGGTTCCGTCACATTATTCGATAACGCCGAATGGCTGGCCGCTGCGTATAAGGACTCATCCAAATCTAATTGATACAATGCCGATAAATCATTAATTGCTAAAATATCCACATCTAAATAAAGAACTCGGTCTAAGTCAGCCGGTAGATACTCCTGAGCTAATAGTCGATAATAAATTGTTTCTGGATATCGATTAGTGACTGGTGCATTTTCTAAAAAAGTTTCGCCTAAAATAATTGGATGGTAATTCAATCCCAGCCTTTCGCAAAAATTTAGTATTTTTGGTGTTTTCTTTAACTCGTTTTTTTGAATCACATATACATCAAACGTCTGATTTGGCGTATTAATCGTAATTGAATAAAGGGTCGTTAATAATTGATCGACTACATGATTATCAATGGCAAATAGTAAATTCATATCCGTAACATCTCCTAGTCTCCATTATAATATAGCCGCCAGGTAGATAGGAAAAAATTCCAAAATAAAAACTTGCTAGATTTTTAACCTAACAAGTTTTATTTAATTAATTATGCTAAAGCCATTGGTGCGTCAAGTTGGGGACCTTCTCCGCGATGAGCAAGAATCCAGTCATAGTTGTGACAATCACTGCCACCGCTTTGTCGCCATTTAACCAGACAAGCGTTTCATGTAATTTATGGGCTGGTAAAGAGTCAGTTTGAGCATCAGGACTCGTTTGGGAAGCTTCCAAAAAGCCCTTAATGTCACCTTTATACCAAGAAATTTCAAATGTCACCATGAAACTTCCTTTCAAATTTTTATAAACTTAGTCTGCACGTAACGCAATGGCGGCATCTTTCTTGGCTGCCATTCGTGCTGGTATATGGCCACCTAACATGGTCAAAACTGTCGAAACAATCACTAAGATAATTGCTTGCGTTGGATTCAATACGGCAACTCCCGCTAGGCCAGTTACGTTTTCCAAAATCGCATTGATTGGGAAGGTTAACGCCCACGCCACGAAAATTCCAAATACACCGGCCCCAAAGCCGAGGATAAATGTTTCCGCATCAAACACACGAGTAATATCTTTTTTACGAGCACCTAAGGCTTTGAGAACTCCAATTTCTTTGGTTCGTTCCAAGACACTGGTATACGTAATAATCGCAATCATAATCATGGAAGTTACTAACGAAATGCCGGCAAAGGCAACTAAGACGTAAGTAATCGCGTCCATGATCCCACCCGTCATACTAGAAATCGTGCTGGCAAGATCTGTGTAAACCACTTTATCGGCTTTGCTCTTCCCTTTGTTGTACTTGTCTAAATATGAAAGAACTTTATCTTTTTGTTTAAACTTAGTTGGATAAATTTGAATATTAGTTGGTTCTGATTCGTCGCCAAGGGTTGTTAACATTGCCGAGCGCGTAGCCTTATCCATTTTTTGACCAGTCATCACGTTGTTATCGCTCTTCTTTTGAGCAGCAACAATTTTTGAATCTTGGTTAGCGTCTAAAACATCTTTAGTCAAATTAGCACTGTAGGCAATCCCATTTGCTAAAATACCGTCTGAATTTCCAGATACCTTCACCCGAATGATTCCTTTAACCGTCAAAGTTTTGGTACTTGAATTAGCAGCCATTTTTGAATAATTAGTTCCTGATACATAGTTACCAGTTGGCAATTTTGTATAGTAATTATCATTCGCAACCACTTTAATCTTTGTACCCACTAGATCTTTGTAATTAAAGTTCTGACCATCCTTAACAGTGAAACCGAGGTTCTTTAAAGCGTTGATATTGACGGTATTATCCTTATCCACAACCAACACGATATCTGTGGATTTTGTCGGATAACTCCCGGCAAGCACTTTATAGTAGGTTTTTAAGAAACTTTGTTTACCATTACGATCTACCGGATAAACACTACCGTTCAAGCCAGTTGAAGCACTCATCATGGCACTTGCACTGGTTGCAGAACTATCGGGATCACTTGTTGAAAACGTCACGGGTTTGTATTTACCGTCAACTTCGCGTAATAAATTCATCCCTGTGCCGTAGCTTACCGCAATATTTTTGGCATCTTTTTTAGGCATTTTATTCAAATAATCTAAATAATTAGTCGTAATTTTGTTTGTATGTTGAGCTTTATCCTCAGCACTCTTTTCAGCCTTCACCTGATTATTTTTAGCAGCTTTATTATTAGAGCTTCCACTATCACTTGAACTCAGTGCATTAGGATCTGTACTAGTCGGCGAAACGGTCACTGGCATCGTTGATAACGCATCACTTTGGGTCTGGTCCACTTGCTTTTGAAAGCCATTTGAAAGTGCCAAAACGACGGCAATACTGATAATACCAATACTTGAGGCAAATACCGTCAGGAACGTGCGTCCTTTTTTGGTTCGAATGTTTGTATAGGAAAGCTTAAGTGCTGTCCAATAACTCATCTTAGTGTTGTTTAGTGAAAAATCAGATTGTTTTTGTTCTTCTTCAAACGGATTGGAATCGTTTTGGATCTGGCCATCGGCAAACTCAATAATTCGATCTGCGTATTTATGCGCAAGATCAGGATTATGCGTCACCATAATAACGAGACGATCTTTACTCAAATCACGAATCAATTGCATAATCTCGTCACTAGTTTCAGAATCCAACGCTCCCGTGGGTTCATCCGCAAGAAGAATTTCCGGATCATTGGCAATTGCCCGCGCAATCGCAACCCGTTGCATTTGCCCACCAGAAAGTTGATTTGGTTGTTTGTGCATTTGATCTTTGAGCCCAACGCGAATCAAAGCATCCGTTGCTTGTTTCTTTTTTTGAGAAGCTGAAACGCCACTAAGCGTCATCCCCATTTCCACATTTTCCATAATTGAAAGATGTGAAATTAAATTATAGGATTGGAAAATAAAACCAACCGAGTTATTTCGGTAAGCATCCCATTCAGAATCTTTAAAGTTCTTAGTAGATTTTCCTTTAATAAGTAGATCTCCGGAATCATATCGATCTAATCCGCCAATGATATTCAGCATGGTTGTCTTTCCAGATCCACTAGGGCCAAGAATTGCAACAAATTCTTGTTTGCGGAACTCAACTGAAACATCATCTTGTGCCTTTGTAACGGTGTCGCCAACGTGGTAGTACTTGTTGATATGACTTAATTTTAACAACGGCGTGTCCTCTTTTATAATTTATTTTTTGGTTGTTTTCATTTGACAATGGTTAACTATAGGCATATACTTCACAATTGTCAACTATTAAGAATACTTAAATTTTACTTAAAAATCAGGAGACTTAAAAATGGAACCAGAACAGAGCAGTAACGACATTTTTGGACAATTATTCCTAACCCTCATCCAAGCAATTTCGCAAAATCGTTTTCCGGATAAATTCGGTCTGACACGTTTACAAGCCATCACACTCAGAAACGTGTATCGGCAGTCCGGGATCACCATGACACAGCTTGCACAAAAGATCGGCATTACCAGACCACAGCTTACACGGATTATCGATACCCTTGAGGAACGTGGCTTAGTTAGTCGTCACCATAACGATGATAACCACCGCGTCATTAATGTTCTCCGTACTGAAAAAGGAAAAAAAGTTGTAAAAAAACACATGGATCTTATCCAGTCCCGAATTCAAAGGCTGGTTGATACCTTGGATGACGAAGACCAGAAAGCCCTAGTTACTCACTTGCAAGGAACTATCCGTTTAATGGAAAAAGCGGGCATTGTTGAATTAGACTTCGAAAAAAATTAGTTTTGTTAAAAATGGACAGTCTCCCCTTCAGGAGACTGTCCATTTTTATTTTACCAATTTGCAATTGTTTCTTTCATACCGGTTATTAAATCATCAGTCATTCTTTTTTTATCTTTGTACAAACCAAGATCCGTAAACTCAATGAACCCAAAAATAAGACTCATCAAGATTTGAACATGCTGCCTTAATTTGTTTGAATCACCATCACTGCGCTGTAAAATTTTCGTAGGAACTTCTCTTAGTTCCATTAATTTGGCCGCGATTTGATCATGATTTTTAATTTTGCTTACTAGCGTTAACATGCTGTTTAACGCATGATTCTGTTGTGAAAAATCAAAGGTTGCCCTCGCAAAGGACAAAATGGCCTCTTCACCACATGTTTCAAATACGAATGATGCTGGCCTAACAAGTGAACTAGCAACTGAGGTTAATGAATACGGTGCTGAACAAAGTAAAGCTTACCCAGATAAAATTGGGTTCGCAGCCACTTTGCCCTTACCTTATGTTGACGAAAGTATTGCTGAAATCGACCGTGCTCGAACAAACCAGGCAAGTGGATTTACCTTACCAACTAATGCAAATGGTACTTACCTCGGTGATCCAAGTTTAGATCCCATTATGGAAAAATTAAATGAACAAAAAACACTTGTTATGTTACATCCTAACGAGCCTAAACCACTCGCAAAGGATGTAAACAGTGATATTCCTGCCCCAATCATGGAATTTTTCTTTGATACAACGCGGGCTGTGACCAACATGGTGATGCATAATGTTTTCAATCGCTATCCAAACATTAAGTTTATTATCCCCCATGCTGGTTCATTATTACCAGTCATTTCGGATCGACTCGCTTTAGCTCAAAAGCTTAATCCTAATTTGAAAGACGAGCAAGTAGACTTGGCCACCGTTTTGGCAACCCAATATTTCGATGTTGCCGGCATGGTTTTACCACATCAACTACCAGTATTACAACAAGTTTCAGATCCTACTCACTTATTGTACGCTACCGATGCGCCATATACACCTGCAGCACAGGTTGTTCAACTGACCAAAGAACTAGAAAATACCGGTCTCTTGTCTGAAGCAACAAAACAAATGATTTTCTATAAAAATGGTAAACAATTATTAGATGAACTTAAATAAATTCAAAGGGGATTTTTAATATGAGTGAATTAAAATTAGATGGTGCAACATTACATTATGAAACAGTTGGCGAAGGTCCTGTTTTAATCTTCGTTCCTGGTGCCAACGGAACAGGTGATATTTTCAGTCATGCTGCTGAATATTTGAAGGACAGTTATAAAGTTGTGATGTACGATCGCCGTAACTATGGTAAAAGTGAACTAACCAAGCCTTTACCTGATGGTATTAGTGATCCTCATGACACTTACCGGATCAAGACCGACGCGAGTGACTTAGCAGCCTTGGCAAAAGAGGTTAGTGACGGACCCGTTTCAATTCTTGGAAGTAGCTCTGGTTCGATCGTGGTGATGGAAACTTTACAGGATTATCCTGAAATTTTCAAAAAAGCTTTGATCCACGAATCACCAATTAATGTCTTCTTATCAGATTCTGAGCAACAGCAAGCTAACAACCAAACTGTTGTCGATATTGCTCAAAAAGATGGCATGATGGCAGCTATGAAGGAATTTGGTAAGTTCATGCGCATTGGTGCCATTGATGCAAAAATGATGTCCAAACCAGCAACAAACATTGGTGATATTAAAAATGCTGCTAAGAATGCTGATGATCCCAAAACTCGTAGCCAAGCATTTTGGTTTGAAAACGAAATCCGTCAGTATACCAGTCGTAAAATTGATTTTTCAATCTTCGAAAAGAATCGCGATAAACTTGTTTTCTTTGCTGGAACTGGCTCAAATAACTCCTTCCCCGTAGAAATTACCACAGACATTGCAACTAAGGTAAATGTTCCCGTTACCCAAATCCCTGGTGGTCACTTGGGTTATGCCCAATTACCAGAAGGATTTGCTGAAGTTTTGAAAAAAGTTTTAGCTTAACAAATAGGTTTCAAAAGACCTCCACTGAAAATTCAGTGAAGGCCTTTTTTTATCTTCTAATAACTAACTTTCGTATTTCCATAGCGCTTAATTAAACGCATCCCATGTCTTGCATTGTATTTAACTTTGACACTCTTAATCGAGTGACCTTTTCGTGCGTACAATTGAATTGCAGATCGACTGACATGATAACCCGTAAACGAATTACTCTGAATTGCAACAGAGGTCGTATGGGGCATATGCCCATATTGATTCGAGATGATAATATTATTTTCTGGACGCGCACGTTTTAATGTCGTGTTGAAGGTGTTATGGGTAATCGTTAACGATTTGGACGATTCAAAATGCACCGGCGCCCCGAAATAAGTGACATCGGACCCCATTCCACTTAAACGCACAGCATTCTTAACAGTATTGTAGGAGAAAGTCACGTGAGCGATCATGCGACGGTTACTACTAATTGTATCGTGTTGCCCAATTGCAACCTGCGCCAACGAAACTAACTTTTTTCCGCTATATTCTGGTGCCCAGGTATTATGGGTAACCGTAATGTAGGTTGATGGCGTCCCGCTAAAATGGCCTTTCCCATACTTATTAAAACCCGGACCGCCGCTATTATAATTCGCATAATCAGTCTGAATTGACTCGCCATACTCGCCATGATTCCCGTTTTCCCGCATCACTTTAGTACTCAATGTGTGCCCGTATCCATAAAAATGACTTTTAGTAATTGTGATATGCGAACAACCCATTAAGTCAAATATATGCCCGCCGATTCCACATGCTTGGTGAAAGGTTAGTCCGTTAAAGGTGGCTTTGGTAATCCGTAGTAAACGGAATTCATGCCCGCCCCTGTAAAATGTGCCGCCTTTCCAATTCAAGCCACTCGTAAGGACGCCATAAAAGAAGCCGGCTTTTCCGGTGAAAGTAGCTTTAGTGGCGTTGATATGTACATTAGCTTTTGTAGGTAATTTAACATTGCCACTCATTTTAAAATTGCCAACCAATGTAATTGTCTTACCTTTGCCAGCTTTTTTAAATAACGAGTTCAAGGTTGCGTTAGTTTGTTGAGAAACTTTTACTGTAATTTTCTTTGTGACTCCCTGACAAGTAACGGCAATTGTCGTTGTCCCAGCTTTTTCCCCCTTAATAAGACCCTTTTGCGTAATTGTAGCAACACTAGTGCGACTGGAACGCCACGTAAATCGTGCATTTTTCACATTGGTAATCTTACTTTTTAACTGTTTTGTGGCCCCGACATTAACCGTCGAGCCCCCGGTAATACTCAGTTTTGTTTTAGGAACTGTGATCACAATTTGTTTTGTTTGGCCTTGATAAGAAAGTGTGACAGTTGTCTTCCCGGCCTTTTTACCCACAACAAGTCCTTTTTGCGTAACCGTGGCCACATCAGAGCGACTTGAAGTCCAGACCAGTTTGGCATTCTTGACGTTTGTCACAGTACCTTTCAATTAGTCACTAGCCCCAATGATAACCGTGGTATTACCGGTAAGATTCAAATTAGGCGTCACTGATTCAGACGAAGATTCACTTGATGACGCAGATGAACTGCTTGCTTCCGGTGCGGATGAAGATTCACTTGAAACTGAAGAACTTGAGGCGTCCGTTGTTGAAGCACGCACGCTAACTACTTGATATGTATAAACCAACCCAAATAACACTAAGATAGTGCTAAAATAAACTGCTAATTTTTTCATAATAATATTATATCTCCCCTATGATATAGGGTATCACTTTTTAAAGTATAAATTCTAGGTGTAATTATCTTTTTTGTAGTTCATGGACACACTTAACTGTTAACCAGCCGTGATATTTTACTACTTTGCATTTTATTTTATGTTTTTTGATAAAGATGGTATTCTGTCAGAAACAATTCAGATTTTTCCATGTGAGGGACACTTACCATGAAAATTATTAAATTAAATGCTACCAATATAGATCTCAGACCTGCGATCAGCGAAATTTTCGTAGAAGGTTTCTACCAATGGCTAAAGTTTTTTTCCAAAGATAAAACTAAATTAGCAAAAGCCTTTGCTCACGCTTTTAATCCAGAGGTGTTCTATGCAGCAGTTGAAAACGAAAATATCTTGGGGTTTGCAGCTTGTACTGACGGAATTATTCATTCAATCCAATTAGATCAACATGAACTCCGCGTTCATTTGGGCATTTTTATGGGAACACTTGCATACAAAATATTAAAAAAGGAATTTGAAGTAAAACCATATCCGTTTGAAATTACGTCAAACATGGGAACTATCGAATTTGTTGCAACTTCTAAAAATCACCGTGGTCAGGGAGTCGCTACCCAAATCATCAAATATATTCATGAAAACACGCCCTTTAAAAAATACGTACTTGAAGTCGCTGATACGAATGTTAATGCCGTTCGATTATACGAGACCCTTAATTACCAAGTGTTTAAGCGTGTCCCTGAAACCCATACTAAACGGAGTGGCATCAATTTTTATTTATATATGCAGTACATTAAAAGCACTTAAACAGTTAGTAACAGTACTCAGAAAACAAATAACTGCTAAAATCCAGCGGAAATAAAAAAATAGACATTCTCTGTAAAAAGAGAATGTCTATTGATTTGTTCAGAATTAGTCTAATTTAGTCTTGCCTTGAACTTCAAGTTTGTCGTTGAAGTCATAAACAACTGGTTCACCAGTTGCCATTTCAAGATTCATGATATCTTCGTCTGAAATGTTTTCGATATACTTGCTTAAAGCACGTAATGAGTTACCGTGGGCAGCAATGATAACATTCTTGCCGTCTAATAACTTAGGAGCGATTTCGTCTTCCCAGAAAGGAATAACACGTTCCAAAGTAACTTTAAGGTTTTCACCACCAGGAATCATGCGTGGGTCTAAGTTAGCGTAACGACGATCATTTGCTGCTGAACCTTCAGCATCTTTGTCCAACAATGGAGGCAAAGTATCGTATGAACGACGCCAGATATGAACCTGTTCGTCGCCCCATTTTTTAGCTGCTTCAGCCTTGTTTTGGCCTTGTAAAGCACCGTAATGACGTTCGTTTAAGCGCCAGCTCTTAACTTCTGGAATCCAAAGTTGGTCGGATTCTTCCAAAGCATAATGCAAAGTCTTGATTGCACGAGTTAATACTGAAGTGAAAGCATAGTCGAATTCAATGCCTTGTGCCTTGATTAACTTACCAGCATTCTTTGCTTGTTCAACGCCTTTTTCGCTCAAGTCAACGTCTACCCAACCAGTAAATTGGTTAGATAAGTTCCATTCACTTTGACCATGACGGATTAATACTAATTTTGCCATAATGTATGAAAACCTCTTTCTTTTTTAAGTTTACATTTGCTATTTTACACTAAAACGAAACTTTTTGCAGTCCCTATATCAAACGTTTAACTTAATTTAATTACCTATCTTACTGGTTATTAGCCGCTTCACTCACAGAAATGCCCTTTTGATTAGCTTCTTTAATCAAATTTCGAATGTCTTGGTCACTAAACTGGCCCGCTCTATTGCCTAGATCCTGGCGTGCCTGCGTTATTTGCGCCTGACTAATTACTTGGCCGTTCAGTTCAGTGTCTTTCTTCGTCACCGTATATTCATTACTACCTGAATAATTATCGGCCGCTTGTTGTTCAGAAGAACTTAAATTAGGCTTAGGCAAACTCGAAACGGTTCCGTTACCACTCTTCGAATCTGTCCCAGATGTACTACTCTCACTTGTTGCACTGCTCTGCGGATTGCCGTTTGTTGACCCGGGCATCACAGCTTGTGCTAAACCAGTTTTATTGCTCTTTTGCAAAGCCTTAGCTGATTTCCAAATTGAACTATAGTATCCCTTTTTGAACTCCTTGGTATTAAATAAAGTATCCAATTGTTCATTTGAGAGTTCAAACGATTGCGCCTGATTTAATTCCCGCGCATAGTCCAAAGTTTTATTATATTTAGTGACATTTTTTTGAACAACTTCAATCTCTTTAATCTTCTTGTGGGCCCGCTCATTTAAAACTTCTGAACCTTTGTGAATTTTATAAACCCGTGCAAAAGTTCTCTTTGAAGCTGAAAAATGATGGTTCTCAAGCTGATCCATTCCATTTACAAATGTTTTGGTTTGTTTCAACCGATTGGTTGCGGTTGGATCACTATTTCTCCGCGTCAAAGCGGACTGAAAGTAGTTTTCTGCAGCCGTGTAGTTGTTATCTTTAATAGCCGCTGCCGCATTCTCCATCTCTAAATGATATTGGTTCTCAATAGATTGATGTCGTGAAAATGCATAGCCTCCAACTATCAAAATCACCACAAATGTCACAATTACCCATGTCCATTTTTTCAAACGTGCCACCCCCAATTACATTAACTCTAAATTCAATCAACAGTACGATTAATTATATCATGTTCTCAAATAAAAAATCCGTTTTCAAGATTCCTAATAAAACTTAACATTCGAAAAATTAAATCCGAGAGCGTATAATAGTCTTGTTTATGATTGCATTCAATAAGAAAGGACCCGAATTGATGTTAGAAAAGAAATTTTACAAGACGTTTTTTAAGCACTCTTTCAATATCCCAATCAAAGTTAATTATTGGGATGGTAGTTCTGAAGTATATGGAGATGCTACTCCAGAGGTTACCATTACCATCAATGAAGCAGTCCCAATCAAGCAAGTTATTAACAACGCTTCTATTGCCCTTGGCGAAGCCTTTATGGATGGCCGAATTGAAATTGACGGAAGTATCCAGGCCTTATTAACTTCGGCTTACGAAACAGCAGGCAGCTTTTTCCATGATAAGAAGTTTATTCACTTTCTTCCCAAACAGAAACATGATGAAAAAGAAAGTAAAGAAGATGTTCAGAATCACTATGACATCGGAAATAACTTCTATAATTTATGGCTAGATCCAACGATGACTTATTCATGTGCGTATTTCGAAAAAGATACAGATGACCTCGAAACGGCACAAATTAATAAAGTTCACCATATTTTAAATAAATTGAACCCGCAACCTCGGCGAACTCTTTTGGATATTGGCTGTGGTTGGGGAACTTTAATGCTAACCGCCGCTAAGGAATACGACTTACGTGTGGTTGGTGTGACCCTTTCTCAAGAACAATTCAACTTGGTCAACCAAAAGATCAAAGATGAAGGTTTAGAGAATGTGGCTGAAGTTCGTTTACAAGATTATCGCGAAATCAAAGACGAACAATTCGACTACATAACTAGTGTTGGTATGTTTGAACATGTAGGTAAAGAGAATCTCCAAACTTACTTCAAATGTGTCGCTGACTACCTTAAAACTGACGGTGTGGCTTTGATTCACGGTATCACTCGTCAACAAGGTGGCGCTAATAATGGTTGGTTAAACAAATGGATTTTCCCAGGTGGCTATGTGCCAGGCTTGGAAGAAAACATTCACCATATTATCGAAAATGGTTTGCAGATTGACGATCTGGAACCTTTACGTCGTCATTATCAAAAAACCACGGAAATCTGGGATAAGAATTTCAATGAACATCGCGAAGAGGTCAAAGAAATGTTTGACGAACGCTTCGTGCGCATGTGGGATCTTTATCTGCAAGCATGTTCCGCATCATTTGAATCCGGCAATATCGATGTCATCCAGTACTTATTAACAAAAGGGACTGGCGCAAGCAGCAATGTATTGCCAATGACTAGAGAATACATGTACAAATAATGAAATAGTTTAACCAGAAACGTATCGAATCTTGAGAGATAATCTCACTACGGATATGCTTCTTTTTTTGAATTTTTTTAAAAATAACTACTAAAAAAGCAGACCTAGAAGTCGCTCAACTTCTAGGTCTGCTTTAACCTTATTTATCCAATTTTACTCTTCATCATCATGTTTCCGACGTTTCAATCCAAACAATGCTAGGAAACCACTTAAGATTATCATCCCAATTACTGACGCACCATTTTCATGTTGTTCATCAGTTTGTGGTAACACACCAGCTTTAACAACTGGGATGTCTTTGTCCGCCTTACCTTTAGCGTTTGAATACTTAACATTATCGATACTTACACCCGAAGTATCTTTTCCAGATCCAGAACCCGTTCCAGGAGTTGTTGGCACATTAGGCGTTGTCCCACCATTACCTGGCTTATGGTTTCCACCAGGATTATCAGGTTTGTTGCCACCTTCACCAGGGTTAGAAGGATTTCCAGGGTTTGTTCCATCGCCACCAGAAATCTTCTTGTACTGAACAACTACTAAACTATCTTCTGGTTTATTCATTGTGGCTGTCGGAATGGACTCAGCTACATCACCACTGTTCGTGTATCCAGACAAGTCTGGCGTTGCAACAGCCTCATAAACTCCTTGAGGTGTATAGGAAACTTCCCCAGTTGTCTTGTTAGTGACTACCTTGTAAACAACGTTTTCAATCACATCATGAGGTGTCTGCTTACCAGCCCCTTCATAGTGAACGGTTCGAGTAACCGTAATTTCACTATACTCGAGGTTATTGGTTGGTTTGTAGGTAACCGTCACAGTTGAATCGGTCGGCTTATTAGTCGTTGTTGCCGGTGTATACCCAGCCACATCACCACTGTTGGTAAACCCGTTAATGTCAGGCGTTTTAACTGCAGCATAGCCAGATTCTGGTGTGTAAACTGATTCACCAGTGGCCTTGCTTGTTGCGACATCGTAAACGATTGACTGAGTTTTATCAGCAGGTGTCCTTACTCCAGCGCCGGTATAGTGAACGGTCTGGTTTACAGTAATTTTACTGTGGGTAATGACATCTTTAATCGTGTAAGTGCCACTGATAAAGTCGCCATCGGTAAGATCATAGTTTGGATTAGCAGCTGATACTTTAGCTTTACCACTATCGTTCAAACTAACTTGATAATCACCAACGTTTATTGGGACCCCGTCAACCTCTTTACCTGTGGCTTTATCTACAAAGACAAAATCAGAGTTTGTTAAGTTGCCTGGATTCTTAAGATCCGACCCGATCGTGATAGTAAAGTCTGGTGAACTTTCGCCATAATTTGATGAAGCGTCATTCACCTTAACTTGTGTGGTCGTTTCACCTGGTGTGGTGCCAGCCTTTACAATTGTCATCGAACCACCACTCACGGTAATGTCATAGTTACTGTTAACTTCATTATCATCAGCTTTCACAGTCACATCATAATGGCCAACATTCGTGTGACTATTATTACCAGTTGTATAGGTGATGGTTTCGCCTTCAACGGCACCTTCAGTCACAACGTCTAAACTATGAGCTTGACCATTGTACGTAATGTCATCATTACTTGTGACGGTTAAAGTTGCTTGGGCTTTACTAATTGTGGCTTTGCTGACAAGCGTGGTTAGATCGCCTAAATCATAGTTACTATTAGCCGATTTAACTTTATCAATCCCACTTGCTGTTAGCTTAATTTGATAGTCGTCCGCATTAACTGGGTCAGTGACTTCTTTACCATTTTTATCATAATAAGCATAGTCGCCAACTGCTAACGTCACATTATTTTCAGGACCTTGCACAACTGGACTATCAGCAAACGTCTTGCCATCATACGTCTTACTCAAATTGTCACCTTGAGCATCCCCAATACTAATTTTGCCGTCTGACGTTGTGGCTTTCACAATTGTCATCGAACCACCAATAACTGTAATGTCGTAGTTGCTGTTGACATCATTTTTATCAGCGGTTACCGTCACATCATACTGACCGACCGTCGTATGCTCATTGTTGCCGGTGGTATAAGTGATGGTTTCACCATTCACTGCACCTTCTGTCACAACGTCTAAGCTATGCGCCTCCCCATCATACGTAATCTCATCATTACTTGTGACGGTTAAAGTTGCTTTGGCTTTACTAATTGTGGCTTTGTTGACAAGCGTGGTTAGATCGCCTAAATCATAGTTACTATTGGCATCCGCGACCGCTTTAATTCCAGCTGCAGTTAGTTTAACGGTGTAATCGCCTGCGTTTGTAGGATCTTTAACCACATTACCGTTGGCATCGAAATATTCGTAGTCGCCATCTCTTAAAGTAACATCGGCTTCAGGTCCTTGAACCACTGGACTTTCACCAAACGACTTTCCATCATAGGTCTTTTTAAGATTTTCTCCTTTGGCATTGCCAATACTAATCTCACCCTCTGGGGTCGTTGCTTTGATAATCGTCATTGAGCCTTTCACGACTGTAATGTCATAGTTATCGTTGACATCATTTTTATCAGCGGTTACCGTCACATCATATTGACCAACATTGGTATTGCTGTTGTGATCAGTTGTATAGGTGATGGTTTCCCCATTAACGGCACCTTCAGTCGCAACGTCTAAGCTATGTGCCTTCCCATCATACGTAATCTCATCATTACTTGTGACAGTCAAAGTTGCTTTAGCTTTACTAATTGTGGCTTTGTTGACAATCGCACTTAAATCACCTAAGTCGTAACCATTATTGGCATTAGTGACTGCTGTGATCCCAGACTCAGTTAATTTAATCGTGTAGTCGCCTGCGTTAACTGGATCTTTTACTTCATTACCATCCTTATCGTAAAATACATACTCTCCAGTTGTTAAGATGACGTCATTCTCTGGTCCTTGAACAACAGGATTCCCACTAAACGTCTTACCATCATAAGTTTTACTGAGATCTTCTCCGTCCGCATTACCGATAGTGATTTCACCTGTTGTTGGGGCTTTAACAATCGTCATTGAGCCCTTGCCAGGAGTAATCTCATAGTTGCTGTTAACTTCATTATCATCGGCACTGGCCGTAACCTCATAGTGACCGATTGTTATCTGACTGTTGTTTTTAGCTGTATATGTGATCGTCTCACCGTATACTGCGCCCGTTACCTCAATATCTATGCTATGCGTATCGCCATCGTATGTGATATTGTCATTGCTTACGATATTAATTTTCGCTGGTGCTTTTCGGATCGTAGCCTCATTCGTCAAAGGACTTAAATCACCTAAATCGTAGTCACTGTTCGCATCCGTGACCGTTTTAATCCCAGCCTCAGTCAGTTTAATCGTGTAATCACCGGCATTAACTGGATCTGTAACAACCTTACCTTCAACGTCCAAATATTCGTATTCGTCACTTGTTAAAATAACATCCTTTTCCGGTCCCTGAACCACGGGACTTTCACCAAACGTTTTGCCATCATACGTCTTGCTTAAATCATTACCATTTGCATTACCGATGATGATTTCGCCAGGTGTCGTTGGTGCTTTAACAATCGTCATTGAGCCAGAGCCTGCCGTAATTTCATAGTTGCTGTTAACTGCATTATCCTTATCGGCGCTTGCTGTCACATCGTATTGGCCAACTGATGTGTGACTATTATTAACAGTTGTATAGGTGATGGTTTCACCATTTACTGCACCAGTGACTTCAATCTTCAAACTATGTGCATCGCCATTGTACACAACATGATTATCACTGGTAATGTTGATGCTAGCCTTTGCTTTTTGGATCGTGGCTTTGTTGACCACTTCAGTTAAGTCGCCTACATCATAGTTACTATTGGCATCTGTGACCGCAGTGATTCCAGACTTAGTTAACTTAATCGTGTAATCTCCTGCGTTAACTGGATTTGTAACTTCATTACCGTCTTTATCGTGAAATGCATACTCTCCAGTTGTTAAGATGACGTCATTCTCTGGCCCTTGAACTACAAGGCTCCCACTAAATGTCTTACCATCATAAGTTTTACTGAGATCTTCTCCATTCACATCGCCAATCTTAATTTCACCAGGCTTTGTTGGGGATTTAACAATCGTCATTGAACCTTTACCACTGGTAATCTCATAGTTACTATTGACCGAACTATCATCAGTGTTGGCTGTCACGTCATATTGACCAACCGCTGTGTGGCTATTGTTGTCAACTGTATAAGTGATCGTTTCACCATTTACCGCACCAGTCACCTCAATATCTAAACTATGTGAAGAACCATCATACATGATGTTATCATCACTGGTGATATTGATACTAGCCTTCGCTTTTTGGATTGTGGCTTTGTTAACCACCTCGGTTAAGTCACCCAACTCGTAGTTACTGTTAGCTACTTTAACTTTGGCCACGCCACTTGAAGTTAGGTTAATTGTATATTCACCCGCATTAACTGGATTTGTAACTTCAGTACCGTCTTGGTTGTAATAGGCATACTCACCGGCCTCTAAGGTAACATCCGCCTCTGGTCCTTGAACTACTGGATTCGAGCTAAACGACTTGCCATCGTATGTTTTACTGAGATCGTTGCCGTTCGCATCACCAATCGTAATTTCACCAGGCATTGTTGGGGCTTTAACAATTGTCATTGAGCCTTTGCCATTGGTAATCTCATAGTTACTGTTGACCAAGCTACCATCGCCGTTGGCCGTCACATTATATTGACCGACCGCTGTGTGACTATTGTTGTCAACTGTATAAGTGATTGTTTCACCATTTACCGCACCAGTTACCTCAATTTTTAAGCTATGTGAAGAACCATCATACGTGATGTTATTGTCACTGGTGATATTGATGCTAGCCTGTGCTTTTTGGATTGTGGCATTATTAACAAGCGTCTTCAAATCTCCCAAGTCATAATTACTATTGGCATTTGTGACCGCTTGGATCCCGGCTTCAGTTAATTTGATCGTGTAATTTCCTGCATTAACTGGATCCGTCACTTCTTTGCCATCTTTATCGTAATACGCGTACTCCCCAGCTGTTAAAGTAACGTTTTTCTCTGGGCCTTGAACTACGAGGCTATCGCTAAACGACTTGCCATCATACGTCTTGCTCAAGTCATCTCCATTCGCATCACCGATATGAATTTCGCCAGACGGTGTCACCGCTTTTTCAATTGTCATTGAGCCATTAGTAACCGTAATATCATAGTTACTATTAACAGCATCAACAGCAGCTGTTGCTTTGACGTCATATTGACCGACCACTGTGTGACTATTGTTTTCAACCGTATAAGTGATCGTTTCGCCGTTTACTGCTCCAGTCACCTCAATAACCAAACTATGGGCATTGCCGTCATACGTGATTTTGTCATTACTTACGATATTAATTTTCGCTGGGGCCTTATTGATTGTGGCTGTATTCTTCAGTGTAGTTAAGTCGCCCAAATCATAATTACTATTTGCGGCAGTCACAGCTGCAATTCCGGCCTCTGTTAGTTTAATTGTGTAACTGCCAGCATTGACAGGATCCGTCACTTCTTTGCCATCTTTATTGTAATATGCGTATTCACCCGTTTTTAATGGAACATTATTTTCTGGCCCTTGTACTACTAATACTGGGCTCCCACTAAACGTCTTACCATCATACGTTTTGATTAATTCAGCCCCATTTGCATCCCCAATAATAATTTCACCAGGTGATGTTGGTGCTTTCACAATTGTCATTGATCCAGAACCTGCTTTGATTTCGTAATTGCTGTTAACGGCGTTATCATCAGCCGTTGCCGAAACATCATATTGGCCAACCGTTGTCTGACTGTTGTTTTCAGCTGTATAGGAAATCGTCTCACCATTTACTGCCCCAACCACCTCAATCTGCAAGCTATGCGCCACACCATCGTAAGTAATGTCGTCATTGCTTGTGACGTTGATCGTTGCTGTCGCTTTATTAATTGTGGCTTTGTTGACCACGGTAGTTAAATCGCCTAAATCATAATTACTGTTCGCAGCTGTCACGGCTTTGATTCCAGACTCGGTTAATTTAATCGTGTAATCGCCGGCATTTTTAGGATCTGTAACGACACTACCTGCTGCGTCGAAATACGCATAATCGCCGCTTTCTAAAGTGACATCGTTTTCTGGTCCTTGCACAACCGGACTGCCATTAAACGAGTGCCCATCGTACGTTTTGCTGAGGTCATTACCTTTCACATCACCAACTGTAATTTCACCTGGTGTTGTGGAAGCTTTGACAATTGTCATTGATCCGGTGCCTGCTGTAATTTCATAGTTACTATTAACCGCATTATCAGTTGCCGTTGTTGAAACATCGTATTGACCAACCGTTGTCTGGCTATTATTTTCTGTTGTATACGCGATTATTTCACCATTTACTGCGCCGGTTACCTCAATAACCAAACTATGGGCATCGCCATCATACGTAATCTTGTCATTACTTACGACATTGATACTTGCCTTCGCTTTATTGATCGTGGCGTCGTTGGTCAAACCACTTAAGTCGCCTAAATCATAGTTACTGTTTGCGTCAGTAATAGCTTTGATCCCGGCATCAGTTAGCTTAATCGTATAATTGCCAGCGTTTAACGGCTCTGTAACAACCTTACCGTCAGCGTCTAAATACTCATAGTCACCAGTTGCCAAGGTCACATCTTTTTCTGGACCTTGCACCACTGGACTCTCAATAAATGTTTTCCCATCATACGTTTTGTTAAGATCGTTACCGTTTGCATCCCCGATCGAAATTTCACCAGGTTTTGTTGGTGCCTTAACAATCGTCATTGAACCCGTACCTGCGGTTATTTCGTAATTACTGTTAATCGCATTAGTGTCAGCCGTGGTTGTAACATCATATTGACCGACTGTCGACTGACTATTGTTGGAAACTGTGTAGGTAATCGTTTCGCCGTTTACTGCACCAGTAACCTCAATCTCTAAACTATGCGCATTCCCGTCATACGTAATCTTGTCATTGCTTGTAACGTTGATGCTGGCTTGGGCCTTATTAATTGTGGCGTCGTTGGTCAAACCACTTAAGTCACCTAATTCATAACCACTATTCGCATCTGTAACAGCTTTGATCCCGGCTTCGGTAAGTTTAATTGTGTAACTACCCGCGTTTACAGGATCAGTCACTTCGTTGCCGTCTTGATCGTAATAGGCATACTCACCGGTTGTTAAAGTGACATCTTCTTCTGGGCCTTGCACAACGATCACGGAACTTTCAGTAAACGTCTTGCCATCATACGTCTTGCTCAAGTCATAACCGTTCGCATCACCAATGCTAATCTAGCCTGCTGGGGTCGTTGCTTTGACAATTGTCATTGAGCCATCGGTAACCGTAATGTTGTAGTTGCTGTTGACGTCATTATCATCAGCAGTTGCTGTAACCTTATATTGACCGACCGCTGTGTGACTATTGTTGTCAACTATATAAGTGATCGTTTCACCGTTCACTGCACCAGTGACCTCAACATTTAAACTATGCGCATTGCCGTCATACGTAATTTGGTCATTGCTGACGATGTTGATAGTTGCCTTCGCCTTATTAATCGTGGCGTCATTTATCAAACTACTTAGATCACCTAAATCATAATTACTATTTGCAACAGTCACGGCGTTGATCCCCGATTGAGTTAGCTTAATCGTGTAATCACCAACATTAATCGGATTGGTAACAACATTGCCTTTGGTGTCCAAATATTCGTAATTGCCAGTCACTAAAGTAACGTCGTTCTCTGGTCCTTGAACCACAGGACCTTCACCAAACGTTTTGCCATCGTAAGTTTTGTCAAGATCATTGCCATTTGCATCAGTAATGATGATTTCGCCTGGTTTCGTTGGAGCTTTGACAATCGTCATCGAGCCAGTGCCTACAGTAACCTCATAGTTATTATTAACTACATTCGTATCAGCAGTTGCCGATACATCATATTGCCCAACTTTTGTCTGACTATTATTGGTTGCCGTATAAGTAATCGTCTCACCGTTTACTGCCCCGATTACCTCAATATCCAAGCTGTGCGCATTGCCATCAAACGTGATGTTATCGTTACTTGTAATATTAATCTTTGCTTGTGCTTTGTGAATTGTGGCATCATTCTTCAAACTGCTTAAATCACCTAGGTCATAACCACTATTTTCAGCAGTAACAGCGTCGATTCCTGATTGGGTCAGTTTAATTGTGTAACTGCCAGCGTTAATCGGATCTGTAAGAGTGTCACCGTTAGCGTCCAAATACTCATAGTCGGCAGTTGTTAGCGTAACGTCTTTCTCTGGTCCTTGGACTACAGGGCTGCCATCAAACGTCTTGCCATTATACGTCTTATTGAGGTTCTCACCATTTGCATCCCCGATGACGATCTCACCTGGAGTCGTTGGTGCTTTGACAATTGTCATTGAACCCATGCCTTCAGCAATTTCATAGTTGCTATTAACCGCATTCGGATCAGCAGTTGCCGTAACAGTATATTGGCCGACCAGCGTCTGGCTATTATTGACCGGTGTATAGGTAATTATTTCGCCATTAACTGCGCCAGCAACTGTAATTACCAAACTGTGTGTCTTGCCATCATATGTGATGTTGTCATTACTCGTGATGTCAATAGTTGCTTTGGCTTTATTAATCGTTACTAATCCAGTCGTCGCATCGCTGGTTGCCGCTAATTGATAGTTGCCGTTAGTGAAGCCATCAAGTGCAGCATTAACTGTCGCCAAACCAGTAGAATTCAGATTATAAGCATACGTATCAGCATTAGTTCCATCCGTCACAAAATCAACATCTGCATTGGATAAGGCAACCTTAACTGTAGAATTGCCTCCATTAACAGCAACAGTTGCGTACAATTCAGTTGAACCACTTGCTTTCGTAGTCCCATCGTAAACAAAATCTGTCTTACTTAATTCGGCAGACGTTTTAGCTGCCAAAATATTAAATGGTGCCGTTGCTAGATCAAAGTTAACTGTATAATTACCATTTCCAGTTGCGGCCGTGATAGCCGCCTGAATGGCTAATTTACCAGTGTCACTCAATACGACATCATAAGTGCCAGTATTAATACCGCCGCTTGTTAATTGAATGTCACTATCCTTCAACGCATACGTCACACCTGTTGGTAACGTAACCCGATAGTTGCTGGCCTTTGGAACTTGTTGATTGCCATTATAAGTCTCGGTTTCATTACCACTCAATGTCACAGTAGTGTCTGCTGGTGTAATGATAAATGTCCCAGTTGATTTACCAAGGGTTACATTATTATAATTTCCACCAGTCGCTGCGATAAGGGCCGCCGTAATATTGTTTAAACCAGTTCTTGTTAATTGAACATTGTATGATCCGACATTAGTACCACCACTGACTAACGCAATATCTCCAGCTTTCAATACATAGGCTGTCCCGTTTGATAATGTCACGGTATAGTTACCGAAATTTGGAATCTGTCGTGAACCTGTATAAGAAACCGTTTGCTACCATCTAAGTTAACCGTTGCAGTCGCTGCCGTCACTACATAAGTTCCATTGGCTGGTGTAATCGTATAGTTTTGTGCAGCGCCATTTGTAGCTTGCGCCGCTGTCAGTTTAGCTTGGCCTACTGCGCTCAATTGAACCGTGTATGATCCCGCATTAATTGGCGTGGATACCACCGTTGTGCCATCAGCCGCTAGATACTCAAAATCATTAGCGTCCCATGCAATTGTGGGTGCAACCATACTACCAGAGAGAACCGTATAGGCTACAGTTGGTGTCGTGACTGTTGCTGCACCATCATAAGCTTTTGTACCGGAACTAATCGTTGCAGTAAGCGGTGCTTTTGTAATTGTAAAAGTTGTCCCATTGGCTGCTTCAAAAGTAGCTGCATTATAGTTTGTCCCAGTTGCAGCTGTAATTGCGTTCTGAATCGCCGCTTTACCAGTCGTACTCAATACAACATTATACGTACCAATATTAATGCCACCGCTAGCCACCTGAACATCACTATCTTTTAAAGTATATGTGACGCCGGTTGGTAAGGTAATCTTAAAGTTACTTGCCTTAGGTGTTTGTTGTGCGCCATTGTACATTTCTGTTTCAGTGCCACTCAAAGTGACCTTGGTGTCCGCTGCTTTGATGATAAATGAACCAGTAGCCGTGCCGAAAGTTATCGCGTAGTTAGTCCCAATGGCAGTCGTAATATTACTCAAGCCAGTTGGACTTAATTTAACATTATATGAGCCAACATTAATACCACCGCTTGCTAATTGAATGTCGCTATCCTTCAAAGCATATGTGACACCAGTTGGTAAAGTAATTTTGTAGTTAGTCGCCTTTGGTGTTTGTTGGACACCAGTATAAACCTCGGTTTCAGTACCACTCAGGGTCACTGTGGCGTTGGTTTTATAGTAAAGCGTAATTGAAGTAATAGTCTTACCATCTACATCGGTTGCAAACACGTTACCATTGGCATCCAGTGCGGTAAAATTAACCACCGTTGCTGGAAGGTTCTTTGAATCTGTTGCAGTAAACGTATATCCGGCGATCGTTGGAACAGCTGGATTAGTAGTTGTTGTACCATTAATTTTTGCATCGCCGTAAGAGCCCGTCAGCGTTGCATCCTTTGAAATGGTGTTGCCAGCATAATCTTGATAATGTACCGTAACTGCCGCTGTTTGCTTGTTATAAACTAAGTTCACATTTGAAGAGCCAACCATAACGGTGCTGGATACTGGGCCTTGGAAAACATATCCAGGGACTTTTGGTGCCACCACGGATAATTCTGCAGTTGCTGTTCCTGCTGTGATTGCAGCATTAGCACTCGCTTGATCCGCAAATACTTGGATGGTGTCCCCGATATTACCAAGAATTGAGTGACTAGTCGTTCCAGGTAAAATTTTGCCTGAACTGTCGACTTCTTGATAATTTACCGATGCAGTTGCTTTAGTATAGCTATAATTATTAATCTGAACGCCAAAAGCATTAAAGTCATCTCCGGTGGATGCGGCAATCGACAATGACATACCTACTTTTTGTGCAGCCGTCAATGTGCGCGTCCAAACGGTTGCACTAGTGGCGCCGGTTGGTTTATAAATTTGATTCTGATTATCATTATCCGGAATAGAAATTGTTAATACGCCAGTTGTGGCATTATATGAAATGGAAAATGCATGTGCTTTTCCATCGATCATGTTATTATTCATTGCCACTACTTGAGACGTCTTATCAATTGCGCTAACGTTTCCATAGCCAAAAATATTTCCTTGTCCCTGTCTGGTGTTAGGGTTCAACTTCCCCGTACTATCGGTTGTGCGCCACGAGATAGTTGCGGCTGTCAAATAAGGGTTTCCTAATATGGCGCCTGCGTTATCAAAGTCGCCGTAAGTGCCACTATTATAATGTTCGTCAAGAGCTAACCCAAATGAATTAGGTAAGCCACCTAAGCCAAGGTTCCCACCAGTACTGGCAGTTCCCAGTGAGGACGGGTTACCTGGGCTAAATACAAAGGTCAGACCATCGGCTGCATTACTGACATTGTCTCCAAGATAGATTGTCCCTGAAATACTAAAGTCAGAACTAAAATTAAGTTGATTGTCTAGTACTAAATAACCAGATTCATTCTGTGCTTTCGTGGTTAAACTTGAATAACCACTTCCGGTTGGTACAGTAGCTGTTCCGGCCGCTGTAAAATCTTGTGCGACTGTACTAGACGTGCCAGTATACTTTTCCCCAGCCTTATTAATATTTGTCACATTATTTAAATTAGGAACAACAACGTTCGCATCTTTAGCTTCAATTACTACCGGCAAATTCAAATTAGCCTTGGCAACTAATGCTTTAACGGCCGTTTCATCAGCCCCAACAGCAAGCGCGATCACCACCGTCCCATCTTTTTTAGTTGTAACAACGGAGTCCGCTGGCAATTTATTTTTTAGGGTTGCTAATGCATCTGAGTTGGTCGTTGTTGATTCATTAACCTTTGATGCACTGGTCGCATTAGAATTGGTAGCCTCGCTTGTGCTAATAGTTTTACCTTCAGCGGATCCTTCTGTACTTGAACCACTTGTGGCAGAGCTATCTACAGACGAAACAGCACTACTCACCATACTTGAACTTTGACTAGAATTGGTCCCAGATGCCACTGAAGTTGCCTTTGTGCTGGCAGATGAAGAAGACACCTTTTCCTCAGAATTTGTCGCTGCATTAGACGTTTCACCAGAATTAACTGCACTTGCAGATGAAGCATCAACTATACTAGTTTCACTACTTGGTCCACTTTTATTTACATCAGCAGTAGAAGAGGACGATGCTTGATCTGTAATACTCGCGTCAGAAGAAGTATTTGCCGCACTATCAATTGAGATTGTTTCACTTGAAGCGTTTGAATTAGTATCAGCCTTCACAGCTGGTAATCAAAAAGAAACTCCGGCTCCAAAAAATATAATGGTAAT
This sequence comes from Pediococcus inopinatus, assembly GCF_002982135.1. Taxonomy (NCBI): domain Bacteria; kingdom Bacillati; phylum Bacillota; class Bacilli; order Lactobacillales; family Lactobacillaceae; genus Pediococcus; species Pediococcus inopinatus. The sequence continues at coordinate 1,795,572 of NZ_CP019981.1, forward strand.
TCCAGCAAATAACCAGCTTTTTCCTGCCTTGTACATCTTATAATGTTCTTTTTGTTGAACTGAGCTCCGCAATAATTTCATTTTTCTTTTATTTGTCTCATCTTTTTTTAACATGTTAATCCCCCATTTTCCTTAATCAACTGAAGTTATAGTTGTAAGCGCCCACAGTATAACATCATTTACAATGATTTGCATTAAAAATATGATTATTATTCAAAGTATTTTATATGATTATACTAAGTCTGACAATAAATAGCTCTTAATGAGATTTATTAAGTATAAAAACACGAATTAATCATTAATAAGTAATTAAAGCTGCTGTATTTTCCTTAATATACAGTAAAATTAGTCTATTTATCTTACTTTTTAATCAAATGATAATTAATGACTACCAGTTTGTTCTTTTGGGTGATTGAATATAAAAATATTTAAACAAAAAAACAGAATCAAAAGTTTTTCAACTTTTAATCCTGTTCCAAATTCATTTGTCCTACACTACCAAATCGTAATTCCAAATATTTCCTTTAATCCCGAGAGCACAAAAGTAGGAATTGCTGGCAAGAAAATAACTGCCAGGTACAATTGCCAGCTCAATGCACTCGTCCCCATCAGCATATTAAAGAACGGCAACATTGTAATCGCTAGGGAAGAAATTCCTGCAAACAAAATCATAGTAATTAAATAGGGATTACTGAATGGATTTCGTCTAAATAACGTATGTGCACTTCGAGCGTCAAACGCGTGCCACAATTGACCAAATACTAATGTCAAAAAGGCAATTGTTTGAGCTTCGTTGGTTTGCATTCCTGCACTTGCAGCCCAATAAAAGGCTACAAAAACTGCCAGGCCCATAACAAAGCCCCGAATTAATACCCGTGACAAGAGATGTTTAGCTAATAATGATTCCTTCACATCCCGCGGCTTTTCCGCCATAATATCGTGTTCCGGTTCGTCGTATCCCATCGCAAATGATGGCAAGGAATCACTAATCATGTTAACCCACAAAACCATAATTGTAGTTAGCGTTGGTGTCAATTCAGAAACGTGTCCAATCGGTTGAGTGATTAAAAACGTTCCCAATAAGATAGATAATACTTCTGCCACATTGGTTGTAAGCTCTTGGCGCATAAAGTTTTTGATGTTTGCAAAAATCGTCCGACCTGCTGATACTGATTTTTCGATTGTGGTAAATTTATCATCCATCAAAATGAGATCGGCAGAATCTTTTGTTACTTCAGTCCCATTAATCCCCATTGCAATTCCAATATCGGCAGCACGTAAAGCGGGCGCATCGTTCACACCATCCCCAGTCATAGCAACAATCTCATTATGCCTTTGGAGAGCTTTAATAATCCGTTGTTTATGTTCCGGAGATACCCGTGCATAAACTCGAATATCAGGGACTATCTCAAACAGGTCATCGTCAGACATTTTTTCAATTTCATAGCCTTCAACGACCCGTCCTTCTTTATCTTTAACCAGGCCAAGCCGATAAGCAATCGCACGAGCCGTTTCTGCATGATCTCCGGTAATCATAACTACCTCAACCGAAGCTTTATGCAAAGTTCTGATCGATTTTTTCACTTCTGGGCGGGGAGGATCAATAATTCCGACAATTCCCAGCATCGTGAGTTCTGTTTCCAAATCAGTTTGGTTAGCATTTAATGCCTCGTCCTTGGTTAAATCTCGTTTGGCAACCGCAATGGTTCGCAGCGCATCGTTCGCATAATCCGAAATCTGTTTTTCAAGCGTTTGTTCCGCCTCATCAATCGAAACGGCCCTATTATTGAAAATCGCATCTTTTGTATGTTGCATAATGACATCCGGAGCACCCTTAGTGAGTAATTGATAGTTCTCACCAATCTTAACCACCGTGCTCATCATTTTTCGGGTACTTTCAAACGGAAACACGCGTAAAATATCACAATCTTTGTCACCAGTTTCGCCTAATAGCTTATCCCGTGAAATCTTTGCCTTGCGTCCCAACACAATCAAAGACACATCGGTAGGATTGCCCAGTGGTTCATAGTTTCCTGCATCATTACGCTGAATTTGGGCTTCATTATTTAAAACGGCGCTTTGTAAAAACGGCACAAAATCGGATTCTTGCACATTTTTACCATCTTTAACGGAATGAATCTCACCAACTGGGTCGTACCCATTTCCATCCACAGCAAAATTTATCCCATTAGAAAAGAACCGCGTAACCGTCATTTCATTCTTGGTCAACGTTCCCGTTTTATCCGAAGCAATAAACGTCGTTGCCCCAAGGGTTTCAACGCTACTAAGTGACTTAATCAAGCCGTTATTGCGGGCAAGTGAACGAGCACCAATCGTTAAAACAATTGAAAGCACCACAGGCATAGAATCGGGAATGGCAGCAACTGCCAAGGCAATGGCACCAGAAATACTGTCCATTAACCCAGTAACCGAGATTGCATTTGTATTAAGATACTCTTTAACTAAATCAAACGTAATGGCGACAACAACCACTCCAGCAGCCGCAACCATTAACCGTTTCGTTAATTGACTCACAGTTCGCTCAATCGGTGTTTTTTCTTGTTTCGTTTGTTGGAGAAGATCAGCAATTTTTCCTAATTCAGTTTGCATCCCCGTGGCCGTTACCACCCCGATGCCACTTCCGTTCACGACAGTCGAGCCGGAGAAACCCATATTGGTTCGATCCCCCAGTTCTGTATCTTCAGATAAGGCATCCCGCGTCTTGTCGATCGCATCTGCTTCTCCCGTTAAATGAGATTCATTAACCTGGAGTTCATTTACAGAAAGCCACCGTAAATCAGCTTCGATAAAATCTCCCATCTTCACATCCACGATATCACCCGGAACAAGTTGATTGGCGTCGATTTTTTGCCACGTTTCACCCCGGAGCACATTTGATTGATGCCGCGAATCTGAACTTAGCGCATCTAGCGATTTCTGAGCCTTTAATTTTTGCCAGTAAGTGAGGCTAGAATTAACTAAAATTACGACTAGAATAACGAGTCCTTCATAAATCGCAGACATACCATGATTAAAATCGTTTCTGACAAAAAAATCATAGCTGGCACTAATTAAAGTTAAGATAATTGCAATCCACAAGATAATGATAATTGGCTCTGTTAAAGATTTTAAAAACACTTTCCAAGCAGGTTCTCGTTGCTCGTGCTGCATTTCATTTAAACCATATTTCGTTAGTCTTTCGCTGGCTGCTTCAGTGGTCAAACCATCGTGGCGTGAAGTTTCTAGTTGATCAAGTACATCGTGACGGTGTTGTGAGTGCATTACATGTCCTCCTTAGGCGATTGGTCAGTTGATTATTTATAATAAAAACATTATTACAAGTATAATTATCCCAGAGAAATACTAGGTTCGTCAATTCAGACGCTGTCGGGTCGAACCTAAAAAGAGCCCGCTTAACATCTTTATCGGATGTTCAGCGAGCCCTATCTGTTTTGTTTTATTTTATATAATCATTGATAACAAGATAACTGCAACTAATCCAAACACAACCGAGAGTGCCATCGACCGCGTCCAATAAGAAATGACAATGACAATCAGGGAAGCCAAAATCAAATCAAGTTTGCCGGAGGCCACAAACTGATATGAACCAGAAATAAAAATATCTTTAACCACAATAGCCGTGAACAAAGAGACCGGCACGTATTTCATCCAGTCATTAAACCATTCTGGTATTTTTCGATTTGAAAAGAAAAGAATTGGTATGTATCGCGGACCAAATGCGACAAAGAAACCTAGAATAACAATTAACAAATGGTCAGTTGTACTATAGTTCATATCATAATCTCCTGAACTTTTTTGAATACCTTTGTGCTGAAACGTGTTTCAAAGAGCAGCTTTTTCCGTTTAGCTACGATAACCAAACGATTCCAAGAACGAATCATTTGGCTATCTAGGCTATACTCGAAAGCTAAACGCTCTTTGAAACACTCTTTATATTTCAATATCTTCCTTATCCACTTCCGGTTGTCCCGATGGATCGTGAATCTTATACAATAAATGACTGTTTGGCCAACGTTTTTTCACGTATCCTTCAATCATAAACCCTAAGAAAGAGGCAATCAGTGTTGAAATTACCAGCCCTAATGTACTCTTGGTCATCATCATAAAGACTGCCGCCAGCACGCCCGCAATTATTGAAACCAATAAAATCAAGCGGGTCTTAAGTTGCATCACAATCATATACAAGAACAATGCCGTCAATGCAAAGTTTACCACTGTAAGGTCAATCGAAACGGCACTTCCAATCAAGCTTCCCACAACGTTAGCAACCGTCCACACTAATAAAGACCAGTGTTCCACCTGCAACGCATCTTTTGGTGTCCAGTTACGATCCGTTACAAATTTCAAATAATTAATTGCATAATTTTCATCATTCATAGAAACTGCGAAGAAAAATAAAAAGCGATGATTTTGGCCCTTTAAGTAACCGGCTAAACTTGATCCTAGTAATGCATAACGTAATTCAAGGAAAAAAAGCATTAAAATAATGGTTAGGATTGGTGCTGTGGTAGTTAACATCTGAGCAATCATAAATTGAGCCCCACCCGAAAACACAAGAATGGATACAAGCCCTGTCATGAGCGTATTAAAACCAGCAGCGTGTAAAAGGATTCCACAAGCCAGTCCAATTGGTGTGTAACTTAAGCACAATGGCCAAGCTTCTTTAAGCGTTACTCGCCATTGTGATCCATTTTCAATCTGTTTCACAATTTGTTCCTCCAACACATCTTTAAAGTTGGACCATAGTTACTGAAAAATACTAGAAAACACTGCGAAATCATTTTAACATTTTCAACCTATATTGAATAGTAACTTTTTTCATTTTTGGAGTTAAATTGCGAATAAACATTCAAAATTACCGAACGGCTTTACCCAGAATTTCTAAATCCATCAAATTTCCCGCAAGTAATGCGACTTTTGGCAACGTTCCCCATGTTTCATAGCCTAACTTTTTAAATAAACCTAAGCTCGGTAGATTAGCTCCGAAAATTAAACAAACAATATTTTCGAGTCCTAATTTAGGGGCTGCATTTTCTGCAAATTTCACCATCTTAGTTCCTAGTCCTAAATGGTGAAATTTCTGATCAATATAAATACTAATCTCAGCCGTAATTCGATAGGCTGCCCGTGGATGATAAGGTGATAAGCTCACCCATCCAGCCCGCTCACCATCCACAAAAGCCACCCAAATTGGATGTTCGTCTGGTTTGTGTGCAAGAAACCACGGCTGACGTTGAGCAACCGTCACCGGCGTCAACGTGGCAGTCACCATGTGTCCAGCAATAGTTTGATTATATATTTCTACAATAAACGGTAAATCTGCTTGGGTTGCAATTTTAAATTCAATTTTACTCATTAACTTTCCTCTATGTTAAAACACACTAACGACTGATCGCCACATTCTGACAAAAATATTGGCCTTTTCAACAGACTTTTTAGCAACTAATTGCAGCTTAGCATCACCAGCTTGCAAATAAGAAACATTTTTGTCTGCGATCTTGGCAGTTGCAGTTCCTAATTTTTGGCCTTTCGTGACCGGGGCGGTCAGATTCTTTTTAGTCTGGTTACTTATAAAACTGATCGCTTGTTTTGACTGTTTATTAGCTACCCAAATTGTGGTTGCTTGACTAATCCCGGCCTTGACCGTGGTCGTCTTTCCCTCTGGCACTTTAAATTTGTTGGCTTGTTTTAACTGCTCACCTTTTTTGTATCGGATGGGCGTGAAATTAGTGTACACATATTTCATAATTGTCTCTGTGTTTGTAAACCGCGCATCCGCCTTTTTAACCGGATTTGCGTTCATCACCACGGTAATCACTCGATGACCATTTTTATTGGCCGTTCCCGTAAAACAGTTACCTGCTTTATCAGAGGTTCCCGTTTTCAGACCATCTACATTGTAGCCCTTCATGTAATTTTCATTGCCCGCCAGCATTTCATTATGCGTTGTCATTTTGACGGCATCGTCGGTCCCTTTCGCAAACCAAGCGCTAGTTTCCTTGGTAGTATTCAAAACTTCTGGGTAAGTGTTAACCAGCTTCGAAGCGACAACGGCAACATCGTTAGCTGACATTTCGTTTTCTGCCGACTTAGCAGTATTCGGGTAGGCTTCCGTGCCAACTTCGCTTTCTGTTAAACCAGCAGCGTTATAGAGTTTCGCATCTGTGATTCCCCACGCATTTACCTGTGCGCGCATTTCGTTCACAAATTTTTCAGACGATCCTGCTTGCGCAACCCCCAAGGCGATTACCGCTGCGTTAGCCGAATAAATTAACGAGGCTTTGTATAAGTCACGAACTGTGTACGTTCGGCTGGCATTCAGAGGCACATTTGTCAGTTCCGTATTACGACTGATTTTGGCCACGTTGGCACTTACATGTACACGCTGGTCCCACTTCAGTTTACCTTCATGAATACTTTTTAAAATAATATAAATTGCCAACATTTTTGACATCGAGGCAATTGGCATTACCTTTGAACTATTTTTAGAATATAAAATCTGACCTGTTTTAGCATCCACAGCAAGCCCAGCTTTGGCTGAAATATTGGTGACCGCTGCGTTAGCCTGAATTGGTGCCAGCGCCAGTGTACTTAACATTAAAATTGCACTAAAGATAACTATTAACTTTTGTTTCCACTTTTTAAGCATCAAAACGCCACCTTTTATAACAAGAATATAACAAACTACGCGTGTTACGCAAAACTTTTTTAATTTCTCCAAACAAAAAAACGCGAATCGGTTATTTCAGTATGTTTAGGTAATTTAAAAGTGCTAGTTATGCCTAAATCAGAGAACCGTTCGCGAATTGCATTTTTATTTTTTGTTTGATTTATGTTGCTTTAAAGGTAAATCAATAATAAAGCTGGTTAATTTTTCACTCGACTCAACACGGATTTTTCCTTGGTGCAATTCCACAATACTTTGGGCAATCGTTAATCCCAGTCCAGTACCGCCCGTTGCCTTTGAACGTGAAGATTCTACTCGATAGAAACGCTCAAATAAATGGTTAAGCGATTTTTCCGGAATTTGTTCACCATCGTTGGACACGATAAACGTAATTTGCTGGCCGTTTTGGTTTGCTTCCAAATTAATATGGCGACCGCCCTTCGCGTATTTCAACGCATTTGAAATCAAATTATTAAAGACCCGTCCTAATTTTTCGGCATCTGCCTCAATTTTCAATGCAGTTGGGGTCGTTTTTACACCAATTTCAATTTGTTTTTTCTGAGCTTCCAATTCAAAACTTGCAGCCAGTTGTTCTAACATCGGTTCAACCGAAATTTCACTAAACGTCATTTTCGTAGAGGTTTGGCGGACCTTTGTATATTCAAACAAATCCTCTACCAGTGACTTCATCTGCTCAGCCTTAAGAAACGCTGTGTGCGTATATTTAAGCACATCGTCTTTTGTTTTATACTGTTTATTTTCGATCAGACCTAGGTAACCGATAATTGAAGTGAGGGGTGTCCGTAAATCGTGACTTACGTTGGTAATCAAATCATCTTTGGATTGCTCAATTTTGCGTTCCTCATCCATTGATTCAATCACTGAATCAACCAATGCATTGACACTATCCACCACTCTTTGAGTATCGCCTTTTAACGTAAACGGAATTCGGTGATCAAAGTGACCATCAGCAATATAGTGCAACTCACTAATAATATGCCGCAATTGCATTTGCTTGTACCGTCGCATCAAGCGCCAGTAAACCACCCACACATCCACAATCACCATAAAGAAAATGAAGAAATTCTGATAACTCCAAACTCGATAATTATTGGGACCAATGGTGATGGATTCTTTAATTTGAAAAATTCCTCGCTCCAAACCCGGGTTTGTTCGAATAAATTCGTTAAGCAAAATCAAAAGTGACAGATTCAAAAGAAGCAACAAAATAACTGTCACAAATCCTTCACCGAATAATTCACTTTTTTCTCGTGCAGTTAGTTTCAATACGTTACTCCTCGTTTAATGGGACTCAATCTTGTAACCCACGCCCCAAACGGTTTCGATTACTTTCTCGCCGCCAGTTGCTTCTTCAATTTTGTCACGCAAATGACTCACATGCACCATAACCGTCTTCGCTGAAATAATGCTTTCCTGCTGCCAAACACGCTCAAAAATATCATCTGCTGAAAATACACGATTCGGATGACTTGCCAGTAAATATAAAATCCCGAATTCCAAAGCAGTTAACTGAACTGATTTACCAGCTAAAGTCTTCACTTCGTGGGAATCACTATTGATCGTTAAAGGACCGATATCCAAGACTTCGGGTTCGTCTTGTTTCATATCGTTTTGACTCCGGCGAAGCAACGACTTTACACGTGCCATCACTTCCAACGGATTGAATGGCTTAGCAACGTAATCATCAGCACCCGTTAACAGGCCTTTAATTTTATCCATATCTTCCGTTTTAGCAGAAAGAATTAAAATTGGGAGTTGTGAATCACGACGAACTTCGCGAACAACTTCAATCCCACTCATTTCAGGCATCATCACATCCAAAATCATCAAACCAATGTCCGAATCTGTATGTAACTTTGTGAGTGCCTCTTTGCCATTAAACGCTGAAACTGGCTCATAACCTTCATTTTTAATGTAAATATCGAGGAGTTCAACGATTTCTTTATCATCATCAACGACTAAAATTTTCATTATTTGAAATCTCCTTATAAACTCAATTTTCTTTAGTGTAGCAAAAAAAACATCAACAAGGAATTATATCCATCGATGTTTTAGGTAATGTTAAGAATACGCCTATAAGTTTTGTCTGTTTCTAACCCGTTTTTGCGTCTATTTCGAAATCAGGTTGGCATTGTCACGCCTTGCACAAAGGTGAATACACCCACCACCGAGAGTGCTAGCGCGACTAAAACAAGAAACCAAATCAGCACTAATAAGTTAAAGAAGCCATCTCTTCTAATTGTTCTAATTAAGCTGATGAGCACATATAGCGTAACTAAAAACATGAAAATAATATAAAGGGTTATTCGCATGTTGTTGTTCCTTCTCTAATCTGAGTATTTACAGGAGAAGTATATCATACCCGCTGTAAAACTAATGAATAAAAGTCATTTTTCCTATGATATACTGGGTTTTAGGGGGGTATTTATGTTTAAAAAAGCTATGTTTGAAAGTATGTTGTTTATTGTCGCTATGCTTGTACTGCATATTTTAGGAATTCCAATCGAATTGTTAACCCATCGGCCCATATTTAACAGCCTAGTCACCAGTTTTGTTGAGGCTCCAAATCGCCCTGCCTTGTTGGGGGTTATTTTAATTACTGCCATTTCTTGTTGGTTTCTTCTGGCTTTGGTCATTTGGTTCTTTCTTTCACTTAATCGCCAATTAGCTAAACATGATTATAGAAAATAAGTTTATCTAGTTTCTTATAAATACAGAAAAACCGTTATCGATTAGGATAACGGTTTTTGTTTTGTTTTTTAGGACAGTTTCTTGAAACAGCTTTAGTGATATAAGAACGTCTTACCGCGGGATTGCGATCCCGCATCCAGGACAGTTACAGTTTGGCTTTTACCGCTTTGTTTCACTCACTACTTTTTGTAATTCGGTGCCACCTTTGTCATCTGCACATCATGCGGATGCGATTCTACTAAACCTGCATTCGTAATTTGCACAAATTGGGCACTCTCTGTCAGTGCATCAATCGTTGGTGCGCCCACATAACCCATCCCAGAACGCAATCCACCAATCATCTGGAAAATAATATCTTCAACTGAACCCTTATATTCCACACGTGCCTCAATACCTTCAGGCACCAACTTATTGGCTTCGTTTACGCCACCTTGGAAATAGCGATCTGCCGAACCATTCGACATTGCACTCAAGCTTCCCATTCCTCGGTAACTCTTGTACTTTTTACCGTTATCTTCAATGATTTCGCCTGGTGTTTCGTCAGTTCCTGACAACATACTACCCAGCATAACGGCGTTACCACCGGCAGCCAAGGCTTTTACGATATCACCAGAAAACTTAATTCCACCATCCGCAATAATATGTTTACCATATACTCGTGCAACCGTTGCTGCATCATAAATGGCAGTAATTTGAGGAACACCGACACCGGCAACTACTCGGGTCGTACAAATTGAGCCAGGACCAATACCTACTTTGACAACATCCACACCAGCGTCAAACAGTGCTTTGGTTCCCTCGCCTGTTGCCACATTTCCGGCAATTAATGTTGCTTTTGGAAAATGCGCACGAATTTCAGAAATCTTACGTAAAACACCTGCTGAATGTCCATGAGCGGTGTCGATTACAATGGCATCAACCCCGGCATCCAACAACGCCTCTGCACGGCCAAATGTGTCACTTGTCACACCAACTGCAGCAGCAACTAAAGGCCGCCCATCTTCATCACTCGAAGCATGGGGGTTCTTTTTAGGATCCGCTTTTCCAGCTGCCTTAGCTTCTAATACTTGGGTTGCTTGATCTTCAATGGACATATTCTTATGAATAACGCCCATTCCGCCTTGTCGTGACATTGAAATGGCCATTGCTGATTCAGTTACTGTGTCCATCCCTGCACTAATAATCGGAATATTTAATTTGATATTGTCCGCAAGCTGCACTGACAAATCAGTTTCATTTGGTAAAACGTGACTTTCTGCCGGTATCAATAACACATCATCAAACGTTAACCCTTTTTTTACAAATTTCGTATCCCAGTTAGACATAATTAAGATCTCGCTCCTTTTCGTTTTTAAGTTCTATCCTCGTATTCTCAAAAATTGTTCTTAAGATATTCTATAAAAATCCACCAGTTACGTGGTAGCGGCGTTTGAACCACATACGAACGCCAAACAAAACAGCTGCCAAGACTAAGTATGCTTCAAATGGTAACACAGGATTCAGTGATTGTGGTAATGATGAGAACGCCATGTAGGCTACCATCCAAACCAAAATCATCCCTGTAGCCATTCCGATCGTCTTCCAAATAGAAGTTCTTTCTTTTTTCTTGCTTGTTGGTTGCAAACGATCCGTCAAGAATGGCGCGCATGCACCACCAATGATCGAAATTGCTAACATCGCGGTGATTCCTGCAGGTCCTGGCTCACTAGTAATGGACTTAGGCTGCGCAATCAACATGATTCCAAACATTAAAGCAAAGATCATGAGAAAGACCATTCCGTTATCCAAAGCTTTCATCCAGTATTTTGTTTCTACCGGCGCCTTTTTAGGTCCTTCAACGATTGACTTCACACGGTCGGTTGGCGTGCCATAAATTTGTTTCGCCGTTTCGCCCTTTAGTTGACCGGCAAGTAAACGTAATTTTGTTTCTTCAAGTGCTTCATTTTGTTTTTCGACCGCAACATCACTTGCACTTAATTCTTTTTTAAGCCGAAACATAAAGTCTTCGTTCCGCTTGGTAAATGTTTGGTTCGTTTTGCCAGCTGAAACCTGCTGCTTGCCAGCATTACGTTCTTCGGTTGTTTTATCTTCACTCATATGCGAATTCTCTCCTCTATTTGTGCTTGTTTACACGTTAAACCGGAACTCGATAATATCTCCATCCTGAACAACGTATTCTTTACCTTCTGAACGAAGCTTGCCGGCTTCACGAACAGCTTGCATGCTACCTTTTTCATCTAAATCAACATAAGAAACTGTTTCAGCACGGATAAAGCCTCGTTCGAAATCAGAATGAATAATTCCTGCACATTGAGGTGCTGTCATTCCCTTTTTGAAAGTCCATGCTCGTGTTTCAGGACCACCAGCCGTGAAGAATGTTTCTAGACCTAATAATTTATAAGAAGACCGAATTAAGCGGTTCAATCCGGGTTCTTCAATTCCTTCAGCCTCTAAGAAATCTTTTTTATCTGCATCTTCAAGCTCAGCAATTTCTTCTTCAGTTTCAGCAGAAATTCCTAAAACCTCTGCATCAGGGTCGTCTTGCGCAATATAGTCCTTGATGGTTTGGTAGTACTTGGAATTTTCGGGATCCGCCATGTCATCTTCGGCAATGTTTGCTACATATAAAACTGGTTTTGAAGTCAATAAGAACAAGCTTCTCACAATCTTTTGTTCGTCTTTGTCGAAATCAATTGAACGAACCGCTTTGCCACTTTCCAAAACTGGTTGAATTTTTTCAAGAACAGCTAACTCAGCTAAAGCGTCCTTATCACGACTCTTAGCAGCGCGTTGGACCTTACCAAGGCGTTTATTAACAGCATCTAAATCGGAAATGCTTAACTCAATATTGATTGTTTGGATGTCTTCAACTGGATCCACTTTTCCAGAAACAGTTGTAATTTCATCATCATCGAATGCCCGGACAACATGCACAATGGCATCAACTTGACGAATATTTTCCAAAAACTTGTTTCCTAAACCTTCGCCCTTGCTGGCACCCTTAACAATTCCAGCAATATCGGTAAATTCAAAGGTTGTGGGCACGATCTTTTTGGCTGGCACAACTTCTTGAATCCGATCCAACCGAGCATCTGGCACTTCAACCATTCCGACGTTAGGATCAATCGTTGCAAACGGATAGTTAGCCATTTCGGCTCCTGCTTTGGTAATTGCATTAAACAAAGTTGACTTCCCAACATTTGGTAAACCAACAATTCCTGCTGTTAATGACATTCTTCACACGCTTTCTTTTTAATAATTTTAATTTAAGTGTATACAGTATATATAGTAACAAAAAAGGCCATCAAGGGACAGAGGCAACTCTAACGATCCATTAAAAAGCATTGCTAAATTTAGCATAATCGCTCGTTTACAGTGCTAATCCTAAAAAGACAAATTAAAAAGTCTCACAACCGTAAATTAACTATGGCTGCAAAACTCTTCTGCTCTTATACTTAAGCTTCTGCCTTTTTCAAAATTTTCTTCAATTTGCGTTCAAAATCACGCCGAGAAAGCATGACAATGTGACCACAATTCATGCACTTAATCTTGATGTCCATGCCCATGCGGATAATTTGCCACTCATTAGCCTGACAAGCATGTGGCTTTTTCATTTCAACAATATCATGTAGATCATACATGCCGTTTTTCCTCCTGCTTTGTATTCATACAATTTCTTTTCTAATCCAATGAAATATCTAACAAACTCAAAATCCGACTTAAATCATCATTTGACACATAATTAATTTCGATTTTACCGCCCTTGCTCTTCTGGTCAATAACGGCTTTGGTACCAAATTTTTCCTGTAATTGTTCTTCAATTTCACGGACATATGGTGACTCTCTGTGCGCACTCGTGAGGGTCTGTTTTTTTGTGACTTGTTGTTCATTCAAACGATTAACTAAGTTTTCCAATTGACGAACAGTCAAATGTTCAGTAATCACTCGTTTGGCCAATGGGATCAGTTTATGCCGATCCTTCAAAGCAAGCAAGGTTCGTGCTTGGCCCATCGATAGGTCGCCATCTTGCAACATTTTTTTAATTGCTTGTGGCAACCGTAAAAGTCTTAAATAGTTCGCAATGTACGGACGACTTTTGCCCAATTTTTCTGAAACTTGAGCCTGCGTAAAATTTAGCTTAGCCATCAATGAATCGTAAGCCTGCGCTTCTTCTAGCGGCGTCAAATCTTCACGCTGCAAGTTCTCAATCACTGCAGCTTCCATTGTTTCCGCATCGTTTAGTTGGCTTATCAGCGCTGGAATTGTATGTAAACCGGCCATTTTAGCAGCTCGATAGCGTCTTTCGCCCGCAATCAGTTCATAATGATTAGCGTTTGAAAGTGGCTGGCGCACAATAATGGGTTGAAAGACTCCAGAAGCTTGAATAGAATTTGCAAGTTCTCGCAAAGCCTTAGAATCAAAATTATGGCGTGGTTGATAAGGATTGGGACGAATGTCGTCTAGATTAATCTCTACAACTTGTTTGCTATCCTCATCTCGCAAAAGCTTTTCGGCGCCCATTGTAGGTTTAGATTTACTTGTCATGCTTGGTAACTTCCTTTTTCTGGCTGGCAATGGGTTCACGATTTGGTGTGCCCGGTTTACGCGGATATTTATTTGGCGTTTTACGAATTTTTTCAATCCAAACTAAATGGCGTTCATCACCTGAAACGGGTAACTCTAAATGCTCATCTTTAGTCAACTTTCCGCCTAAAACTTGCATCGCTTTGTCGGCATCTGTAAGTTCGTCTTGGGTGTGACTCGCCTTCAGTGCCAGTAATTGGCCGCCGATCTTGACTAGTGGTAAACAAAGCTCCGTCAAAACAGATAACCGCGCAACTGCCCGCGCTGTCACAAGATCGAAGGATTCGCGATGACCAAGCTTAGGAGCCGCAAAGGTTTCCGCACGGTCATGATAAAGTGTAACGTCTGTTAATTGCAATTTTTTCACTAACTCTTGTAAGAAAGTGATGCGCTTATTCAAAGAATCCACAATTGTCACTTGCAACTGGGGAAACACGATTTTTAGAGGAATTGAGGGAAAACCAGCACCGGCACCCACATCGCACAACGTAATTGGTTGCTCAAATAAAGCCGGATTTTGGACTCCTGGTAAAATTGAATCGTAAAAGTGTTTCAAATAAACGTCTTCAAGGCTGGTAATCGCCGTTAAATTTACGTGTTCATTCACTTCTACTAAGTATTGATAATATGTATGAAACTGTGCCATTTGCGTTTCAGATAGGTTGATACCATGTGCCGCAAGTGTCTGCTGAAATTCTTCTGGGTTCATGTTGTTCCTCCATTGTGAAACATTAAGTGTTCCACATTATTATAAACAAAATAAGCGGATGGAACAAGGTAAGACTTGTCTATAGTGGCTAACTAAGCCTGTTTATCTGTTAAAAAAGATACCAATCGTTTGATTAGCATCTTTTCTGTGTAATTCACAAACTCATTCCATTTTCTAAAATTTGCGTATAATTTTGAATGACTAAATTAAAATCCGCTGCCGACATTGTGGTCACTTTTTGCATATATCTTTTCCGGTAATCAAATGAGTAAATTTGCCATGCATTAACATAGCCATCAATTTTGATGTCGTGCACTTTAACGGAACCAAATTCATGTTTAGTATGTGTAATAGGACACACCACGCACAAACCAACCAACTTATTGTACGGCGTAACACTGATTACAACTGCCGGACGGCGTTTATTGATCTCTTTGCCCGTAGAAGGATCAAAACCTAGGTAGATAATGTCCTGACAATGAGGATACTCAGTCATCAAATTCACGCCCTAATCTTTTTACATCTTCAAATTCTGATTTTTGTGGAGTGATTTTCTTCATTAATTTGGGATCTTTAAATGGGTTCTGAACTTTTGGCATAAACACAATTTCTCCTTCTGGCCCTTTAGTCACAAAATAGCGTACATTTTCATCAAGTTTAATGCTTGCGGGAACGGTTAGGACTGTGGAGTTACCAACGTGTCGAGGCTTGATTGTTTGATCCATTGCCATATTTTCTCTCCTCATCATTGTATTCTAGAAATTATAAAGTCATCATTAACAACTCAAATCATATCGTATACACACCGTGTTTACAAGAAAAACGGTCTTCTACAACCCTATCACAACTCTCACAAAATAAATTACGCGCCATGAACGTTTTTCTACTAATTAATTTGGACATTTTTCAGTTGAACAAAAAAACAAGCTCTCACATTTTTGTGCGAAATCTTGTTTCAAGTTCACTCTATTTTTAATTATTCGACTTTCATATTCCGCACTTCTTCAATGAACCACTGATTAAAGTCATCGGCATCAATGCCAACTGCCACTTCAGCGTTCGTTTTCCCTTGATGATAAGCCCCGCGAATATCGGCCACTGTTTCACCGATCGCCGGACCGCTTGTTTGCACATCAATCCAGTAACTTGCCATTTGGTAGAACTCCGGATGTAATAAGTAACAAATCGTGTTGACGTCGTGCATTGGGATGCCACCTTCATGACCTTCATAATAATGTTTGAAAATGGCTGCCAACATGTTCCCTGCTTCACCCAGAGTTGCAACGGTATCCAGTGTTTTTGGAGTAAGCAACGCCTTCATTGTGACATCCAAGCCAATCATTACGATCGGAATTCCAGAGGCATACATAATCTTTGCTGCGTCAGGATCGGTAAAAACATTAAACTCAGCAGCACTGGTCATGTTGCCACGGCCTAAAGCACCCCCCATGGCAACGATCCGAGAAATTTTAGACTTAACTTCCGGATGAACTGCCAAAAGTAGTGCAATATTCGTATAAGCTCCCGTTGGAACTAAGGTGATTGGATCCTCGCTGCGCATAATGGTAAGGTACAAAGCTTCCATTGCGGAATGCTTCACAGTATCTCCGACCAGTTCATCGAAATCATAGCCAGGCATTCCTGATTCACCGTGAATCCGCGCTGCATCTTCAAACGGCTTCAGTAAAGGTTGTTCGGCACCACTAGCCACCGGTACTTTTTTGTTAAAAAAGTGCACTAATTTCAAAGCATTCTTAGTGGTTTTATCGACAGTTACATTGCCGGCAACTGTTGTAATTAGTTTGACGTCAAATGCTGGATTATTCAAAGCTACAGAAATTGCCGCAGCATCATCGATTCCTGGGTCGCAGTCTATAATTATTTTGGTGGTCATTGTTTTGCCCTCCTCGATTTGTTAGATCTCTCTAACCTCCATTGTACTGGATTCTCGGATTTTTAATAGTCTAAATTCTTTACAGGTGCTTGGCCTAACCAAAAATATTTTTGTACTGATTCAAGTCGGTACTCGTCCCCACAAGTTCTCCTTTCACCACGATCCGGTTAGGTTCATTCGCATATGGCGACGCACAGGTAATTAAAGTCACTACTTTTTTCCCTGCAACCTCTTTTAGAACTTCAACCTCATTTTTAGGAACGGTGCGTTTGCTGTAAGTTCGGTAACGATAAACTTTCTGCATATCCGTTAAATAAATCATATCCCCAATTTTAACTCGTTTTAATGGGGAAAATAGAATCTGCGTATTCGTCATATAATGGCCAGCCATGGCATAGTTTCCCTGACCCATCTGTTGATCTTCACTCATCGTTCCAGCACCGCGAGAAAGCACCTGGTGGCCCAGACCTTTCCCAATTGGAAGTCGCAGCGAAACATTTGGAATGGCGACTTTTCCAACTGGCGCATAGTCTGATGTATCCCCTTGAACAAAATCTTTGGCGGTACCCCAAGTCGTGCTGGCGGGATTCAGCATTTTAACAGATGAGTAATCAAAATTGGCTGGTTTTCGTTTGGAAGCTTCCACTTTTTTGGGTGTCATGTTATCCACTTCTTCATTTCCCATGTTTTGAATTAGCGGATTACTTAACAAGCCAATCAGCGCGATGATCAATCCGACACAAAAGATGCTGGCGACTAACCACTTTTTAAATTTTCGGCTCATCTACTTCACCTTCTTTTTCTTATACCAACGATAGCCACCATATGCAGCGCCTCCAGCTACAATTACTCCGAGACCGATCCAGATCCACGGAATTTGTTTCTTAGGGGCTGGTTCTTTCTCGTTTGGAATCCGATGTCCCCGAACCAACAAACGATGCGTGTTAATCATGTATGGCGTACAAGTCATCAACGTCACATAGTTATAATTATCATCCTTCGCAAAATTACCTAGTTCGGTCGGCTTGATCGTTTTGATTCGATCGACTTTGTAAGTCATCTTCTTACCCTTCGAATTAATGAAGAAACGATCACCCTTTTTTAATTTGGGCAAATCTGTAAAGAGCTTGCTTCCAGGCAACCCTCGGTGAGCCGTCACCACACTATGCGAACCCTTCTTGCCATCTAGTGGTGAAGTCTTTTCCATCAGCCCGGCGCCTTCACTTAATTGAAGATCCGCAGTTCCTTTAAAAATTGGTAATTTTGAGTCAATACCAGGAATATTAATCGTTCCCAACATTTCAACCTGAGTCAGCATTCCATTCATCGTGTGTGATTTTTTGTCTTTATCTACCTTTTTGACATTAAACTGTTGAAACGGGTTTTTAAACCAGGACAACGTTTTATTAATGCGGGAGGTGGAAACAACGACGGCTTGCTTACTATGTCGCGAAACGTCATTATATGTGTCGATCATGCGGTGCTGTTGTTGTTGCGACATTGCATTTGAAACGAACGGGAAGGCCAGAATTCCCAGCCCGATGACAAATATTAGCGTTGCAAGTATTCGTTTTAGCCATTTTTTCTTAATGACTAACACCTCCTTCATAAAATTTATTTTTACTATTTATGTATAACAATAAGGATGAGTTTTCATCCTTATCGTTGATAAAACTTATGTTGTAAAAGTCAGATTAGTGATTAAACTAATTTGTTTTTACGTGATTTGTAGTAGTAAAATCCTGCGCCACCCATCATTACTGCACCAACAAGGACGAATAACCAGATTCCCATACCACCAGTGGTTGGAAGACCAATCTTTGTATTTTCAATTTCTTGATCAGAAGTTGCCGAACTACCGGAATTGATTGTGAAAGGAATTAATTCTTTCTTTAATCCATAACCAGCTGGGGCCTTAGTTTCTTGGAGATAGTATCGTGTGCCTTCACCGTTATATGGCAATCCAGAAACAGATAATTTTCCATCGTCATCTGAAGTAATCTCACTTGCATTATCAAGATTGGTTACCCATTTAACAAATTTGTTATTACCATCTAGTTGCGCATACTTACGTGTGTCCGTGTTGTTATTAGTAACAACGAACTCAGCACCTTCTAAAACTAATTCTTCATCTTCACTATCGACTTTAATAAAGTCTTTATCTCCAGTCGTTAAGAAGTTGTCAATTTTAAAGACCCATCTACCATCTGTAGGCTCTGTTAATGTAGCCCAATCAGCTGATCCTTCACGCTTTGTAAGTGTTCCGTTATTAACATTAAATAAGAATTTACCTTCAAGTAATTTCCATCCATCTAAAGTCTTAGTTTCTTCAAGGGAATAGTCTCCGTTTGAAAGCTTTTGAATTTCAATTTTTCCGTCTTCCCCGGTTGTTTTAGTAACACTCCCATTCGGCCCTGTTAGAGTAAATTCAACGCCTGCTTTTGTAATATATTTTGTTATATCCTCAGGATCTTGCATTTGTTTTTCCAAACCTGGGTCGGTTTTGGGAACTGTGTTTTTGGCATATAGATGAATTTTACTTGATGTTTCATGATCTTTCAGCGGAAGTCCAAAAATTAACGGTGCCGAAATCGAAGTTGCTTGACTAGAATCAGCATCTGTTTCTAGAATTAAATATTTACCTTCATTTGAAATGCCTTCTTTATTGAAATTGAAAGTATTTCCTGTCCAGCCTTCGCTCTTAGTGTCAATCGTGTGTACAGCAGTTAAACCATTAGATGTAAGATATGTTCTTTGTGCCGCCAATATTTCGTCAACAGTTAAATCATTACCCTCGGCATCTTTTGAAAACTTGGAGATCAATTCCTGCTGAAAAGCGTTAAAGGCCTCTTCGTCATCTGCATATTGCCCCGATGGTTGCTCATCTTTCCAAGCTTCAAAAGTTGATTCAATATCGAAAATTGAAAACTCAACATTCCCATCTGTTTTTTTATCATAGACTTCGTACCCTGGAATATCAGTTTTTTCAGCCCCGTCACTTTCGATAGTTTGAGCATCATCAGAGTTTTTTACCATTTTATGCAAACTAATTGTAAAATCTGTTTCCGCTGCACTCACACTCTTAATACTTGTTAACCCAAGTGCTAAAGGTGCCATGGCTGCTGCAACCAGCAGGCCGGCCCCAATTTTTTTAAAAAGCCCTTTTTTCTTTACTGTCATGTGTTTTCCTCCTAATATTTAGCTATTACCCTCTTTGATTTTTTCTCGGACGCTCAATAAAAATTCATTTAGCCTCGCCGTTCCAGTACTAATGGCAATATGATCCAATTATCCATTTAAGCTACCTCGGCGGTTTTTGTTAAACAAGAAGCCACCCAAGGCTACTAATATAAAACCAACGAGAATAACTATAAAGTTTCCAATTCCACCTGTTACAGGCATTGTAGGCTCAGTTAAATGATTATTAAATACGACTGAAGTTGAGCTAGCGCTGATATTTTCAAAATCAATTGTGATTTCTTTTTTGTCTTCAGCATCATTTTCATCATGTTTAACTGTTGTTTTGTATCCATCTGCGTCAATTTCAGTAATTGTGACCTTTGCATTCTCTGGCAGTTCCTTAATTGTGGCAGTTTGGTCGGCTTCTAATTCGATTGAAGAAGTTGAGTTCCCTTCTTCATCAAATTCAATGGTTTGTTCTGTACCACCGTCAATTGAGTATTTATAACTACCCGCTTCTTTTGGATCAATACTCAAATTAAATTTGAATTTAGTGCCGCTTGGAACATTACCAGTCACTGTTTTTTTAATTTTAAGATCTTTAGTTTCTGGTTCTTCTTCGTCAAATTTATTTGTGTAGTTAACAATATGGCTCTTACCGGTCTCTTCAGTTCCCATTTCAATTTGCCCAGTTTGTGTGCCACTAATTAAACCCTCTTCGCCTGCGATATCAATGCTCGTTTCTGCCCCATGCGCTTGTGTTTCATTAATGGAAAATTTAGATCCATTTGGTACGGTTAATGAAACATGCTCTCCATGCTTCAAACTAATTTCTTCTGATTTACCATCCTTAAAGTTAAGGTCAACTTCCTCGCTTGAACCATTAATTCTTATTTTGAGAGAACCTGTAAAGGTCTCATCATCTAAACGTGTAATAACAAACTTGAAGTCTTTATTTTTGTCCTCGTCGCTACCATCAACTGTTTTTTGGACAACTAATTGGGTAGTTTCTGGTTCAGGATCTACTGGTTTAGTTGGGTTGTACGTCCAAGAATGCGTTTCAGCAGATGACCCTGTATAGGTATCAGCAACAATTGTTCCATTAAAGTCAGTTGTACTTGTAACTTTCTGGGTCGGTGCCAATATGGATCCAAAGAACCTACTACCAACAAGTGTGATGTCCTTAAATTCTTCTGGAATTACCCACAAAATTGAATACTTAAATTCATTTCCTCCACTTTCAGGATCGGCACCAACATCATCACCATCAACAGTTATTTTCATATGAGCAGCACCCAGTGTGCCTTCGCTATTTGGCGATGCAATAAAGATGACATTTTGATCATTTCGTAATTTAATGTCCAATTCTTTACCAGCTATTTGTGAATTATTGACCTTAATAACAAATGTATTTTGTATCAATTCATTCTCAAAATTTAACACTACCCGATTATCATCATTTGTCGTCAAATAACGAGTGTCATTAAAGTCAATTGCATACGGTGTTCGAACTAGGTCATCTCTTGTCGCATCTAATTGACTTAAAGTACTCGTGACATCAATCCAATTTTCATTAATTGCAGCTCCAGTTGGATTACTTGACTCGCTACCGTCACTGGTATGATATCTAATTAATGATGTTCCCAATGGTCCACCAGTCAAACAAGTTCCACTATCATTTTCATCCGGTACTAAACTATGACTATTACCAAAAACACCGGTTCTAAAACTAATTTCATTTTTTGAGCCATCATAATTCTTTACATAACTAGTTTCTTGCCAATGCTCATCACGTTTCTCATTACCAATACCAGAAGTATTGGTTAAGGAATTAACCGCAATGTTTCCACTAGTATGGGCATGCCCACCAGCCACAAAATTTTCTGCAAAAATATGGAAGTTCGCTGCAACACCCAATGGATTACCAGTCCGGTCAGGCAAAGTTGGCAAATCAATGTTTTCGATTGCTTTAGCAGCCTTTCCTGCAATACTTTCAGTATCGGCGTCCGCATCCGCATCATCCTCTGATTCATTGTTTTCACTACTCTCAGTATTTGCTTTGGAAGATGTTTCAGATTCTTTGTCAGTCGCTGTACTTTCCTCTGATTCAACCTTTTCATTTTCAACAGGAGCTAAAAACGAAAGAGATCCAAATTTGATGGTCTCTGTCAAACCACTAAATTTCATTTCCATATTGGCTTTAGAATCTTCGGTAATCGTTTGAACTTCAAGTGGAAGTGTCACTTCATAATCAAATACCTGATCATCTTCAATATTCTCAAAATCTGCTTCATTCCACTTCAACATGTAACTATTAAGACTTGATTCATACTGAAAAGTCATTGTCGGCGCTTTTACAAAGGTCCCGTTAACAACCTCTGGCGTAATTTGTTGTGCACTACTTGCTATCTTTAAACTATCTGACCCAAGCAATTGTAAAACTGTACTATCGTTTTCACGAGCCTGCTTTCCAGTCATCTTCAAGTGAAACTTGGCGTTCGCTTGCTTGTCTGCATCAACCTCCTCTAGTTTTTCGCCATTTTCGTTTGTCAGTTCTGTCTCCGTGATCTTAAATTGATCGTCTTTGTCTTCCTCAGCAAAGGCTCCCGTAGCAGGGTATCCTATCCCGAAGAGTAACAGACAGATCATTAAAACCGAGTAAACTTTTCTCATGGTCATACCGTTATTCCTCCTATACTGCGTCAATTGCAGCTCACTATCGTATCTATCTTATCGGAATCATAATATGGCTTTTATCTAGATTGGAATCAATATACTCATGTTTTTCTTATGGTTTCAATAATAATATAGTTAAGCATATAATCTTGAAAAATAACTATATTTAATAACCACTCTAAAATTGAGTTCTTGGAATTAAAAAATCCCCTGACAGTTAATAAGCAAACTTTCACTTATCAACCACCAGGGGATTGAACTATTTATTTAATTTTTCGATTCTACCAGCTAAACAGCCCAACCACGCCGGCTGACATTAGCGAGACTAACACACCGGATAACAGCATGTAGCCCACGTTTTTAGAGATCACATCATTCTTCTTACGATCAACAATTCCTTTAAACGCACCGATAATCATCCCGGTCGTTGAAAGGTTTGCGAAAGAAGTTAAGAAAACAGTTAGCATCGCCTTGAAATGAGGCGCATACGTATCAACAACAGGAGAAACTTTTCCCATAACGACAAATTCGTTGGTAACCAGCTTGGTTCCCATGAATTGGGCAAATTTGAAGGCCGTTGGGACATCTAACCCTAAAAGCCAAGCAAATGGGAACATGATCACTCCTAAAATATTTTCCAAAGTTAACCATGGGAAAATTAATTGTAATCCTTCATCAATTAACTTAGCTAAGGCCACGAATGCAATAACGTTCGCTAAAATAATTAGCACTAATTTACCAGCACCTAAAATAGAATCTCCCAAGAATGAGAAAAATGGTTCTTTCTTGGGTTTCATATCTTCTTTAACTTGTGCTTCTGCTAAGTCTTCAGAGCCACTCGTATCGGTAGTTTGATTATTTTCTTCAACTTGTGAACTTCCACCGATTTTGGCAATGGTATCCTCTTCCGGCGTTACAGTCACGGGATTTAAAATGATTGTGACAATAATTGCATTCACAATATTAATTGGAACTGCGGCGATCACGTACTCACCGGGCATCATCTGCATGTAGGCTCCCAAAATCGAAGCTGTCACACAACTCATTGACATCATGGCAATCGTTACCAGGCGTTGAGCTTTCATTTGTTTCAATTGTAAACTCGAAACAGCAAGTGCTTCGGTATTTCCAAGAAACATCATTTCAACAGCGAAAAATGATTCGAATTTTGGTTGGCGCGTAACAAATGCCAAACCACGACCTACCCATTTAATTAACCAAGGTAGGAACCCAATATAAGTCAAAATATCGAATAATGGCACAATCATCAAAATGGGTAATAACGAACTTGTCACAAAGTCCATTTGTTTGACGTCCACCCAACTCGCTAAAGCAAAACCAATTCCTGAATACGAAATTTGCACCATCCAATTAAACGCATTGGCAGCTGCTTTAACACCGTCAATTCCGATCGAGAAGCCCGTTAAAAACCAGGCCAAGAAGACGTTAATCACTAACATCGTGATCACTGAACGCCAATCAACATGTTTCTTATCTTTGGAGAACAAAAACGCGACACCGATAAAAACAAGAATTCCAATAATATTAATGAGTAAGTACATGTCTGCAAGCTCCCTCTTCCTATATAATCCCCACAATTACAACAGTCTTTATATAATATACAGATTAAGTGGCACGCTGTAAACAAGCAAATATCCGATAGGTCCCTTTTGACCTTGTTTACCCATCTAAAACAAAAAAGCTTTCAGCCTGAAAGTTGACTGAAACGTAGTGGCAATATTTCACTACTCGGTCATTTTCATTCTGAAAACTATTCAAAAATTTATGCTTCATATTTTCGAATTGATTTTTTACTCATTCAAATTTTGCCAAAATTCCTGAACATTTTTTGCCAACTGATCGATTGAATACACCCGCTGATAGTTTTGCCAGTGTCGTGGAAACAGCTGTGTATAGCGCTGACTGCTAAACCGGTTGTCCATCAAGAGTACGTTGCCGGCATCCTGATCACTACGAATCAAGCGTCCCGCCGCCTGCAGGACATGGTTCATCCCCGGTAGTTGATAAGCATACTCAAATCCTTTGCCATTTTTTTGGTCAAAGTAGTCTCGAATTAAATTGCGTTCATCACTCAATCCCGGCAAGCCAACACTCACAATTGCCACCCCAATCAAGTAATCACCCACCAAATCGATTCCTTCAGAAAAAATACCACCCAGCACACTAAAACCAATTAACGAATGCGGATAATTTTTCGCAAACGCATCGAGAAATTCTTGGCGGGCCTCTTCATTCATCTGATTGCTTTGCTCAATCACATTGAATTGTTGATACTTTTGAAGAAAGGCGTCTTCAATTTGTGTCATGTATTTGTATGACGGGCAAAAAATAAGATAGTTTCCCTTTTTGGCATTCACCATTTCAAAGATGCTTGAAACAATGTTGGCCAAACTATTTTCTCGTTGTCGATAGGTTGTATTGACATATTGCGTAATCAAAATATTTTGCCGTTTTTCTATAAATGGCGAAGTTAGCTGTAACGTCAGTCCGTTTTCGGCGCATCCCAACGTTTCCTTAAAATAATCCATTGGTGATAACGTGGCCGAAAAGAAGACCACCCCACGCCCCATTTTTAATGACATGTCTAAGTACGGACTCGGATCCAAACACAACTCTTTCACGCTTACACTCTGGTCATCATTAATTGTCACAATCACGCGATAACTTTCATCGTAGAAAGCTGAAATTTTGACGTACCTTAATAAGGTGAAATAAAAATCTAATATTTGGGAGGTAAAAGGGGTCGGCGCCTGTTTCGCCAACCAATCTGACACAAAAGTATTGAACTTCTCTAACCCATGTCGAAACCCAGTCAACTCTTCAGTCGTTATTGCTTGGGTTTTGTGTTGTTCCGTCAAGGGAAGTTTTACTTGATCAAAAACCGTCTGAACTTTCTTTAACTGATTGGTAATTCCTTGAATATCTTCGTTTTTACTAGCCGTTTTGCCAGCTTTAATTAAATCATCAGTTACCCGATCATCGACTTCGGCAGTATACATATCACGCGATCGCGACACTAAATTATGGGCTTCATCAACCAAGAAAAAATTAGAATCATCAGGTTGGGTGAAAAACCGTTGCAGATACACGATCGGATCAAACAGATAATTGTAGTCACAGATAATGACATCCACGAAGGTCGAAATATCTAGTGAAAACTCGAACGGATCTAAAGTATGTTTCTTCGCATACTTTTCAATGGTTGGCCGCGTAATTTGATTTTCGTTTTCAAAAACGTCGCGAATGCCATCCTTCAAGCGATCGTAGTAGCCAATCATATATGGATTATCTTCTGGTGCAACGTCCACTTCTTCAGGAAAAATGATTTTATCTTTGGCCGTTAACGTAATACTTTTGATCTGCAAACCCTTTTCCACCATCAATTGCAGCCCTTTTTCCGCAACACTACGGGTACTTTGTTTGGCGGTTAGATAAAATAAGCGATCACACAAATCTTCACCCATCGCTTTAATACTAGGAAATAAGGTTGAAATCGTCTTGCCCGTTCCCGTGGGTGCTTCAACAAATAACCGTTTCTTCAAGGCAACCGTCTTGTAGACCGCCACCGCCAAATCTCGTTGGCCATTGCGATATTCGTCAAATGGGAAATCTAGGTCCTTGATACTTTGATTTCGCGTTTTCCGCCAATCACTGCGCATGACTAGCCAGCTGCTATACTCTTCAATTAAGCCGTCAAAGAATTTCTGAAGTTCTTCGTGTGTATAGGTGTGCTCTGTTTTGGTGATTTTGTCAGTTGTCCGTTGGTAATACGTTAGGCGTAAAGTAACTTCTGGCATATCCAAATCATGGGTCAAAATGGCTCCATAAACTTTGGCCTGACTCCAATAAAGGGTCAGTGTATTTTCTGATAAATCCTCGAAATCAGGATCCGACGTTTTAATTTCTTCGATTAAGAGTTGATCATCAGTTTGAATCACACCATCTGCGCGCCCATCAATCACATAGTCTTCGTCGGCCATGGAAACTGTCCGTTTCACGTAAACTTCTTTTTCATAGTTTTCGCCACCCGCCTTTTGAAGCTTCCGGTGAATTCGAGCTCCTTCTAAAGCCGTATTTTGACTATTACTCGAAGAATTCAGGTCACCAGCACGGAGAACAAACTCAACTAGTTCCCGAATACCTATTTTTTTAGCTGTCATCCGTGCCGTCCTTTCTTTACATTTAGTAATATCTCGACTTACTTTTAAAACAGTTTTGTTAACTTTCCGTAATATAAGCTTGTTATGATTATTAAATTCGGTCAAATAATTAAGGGAGTACTTATGAAAATTAAATCTGCATTACCTATTTTACTATTCTTTACCACATTTTTGGCGATCTTCTTCGGTCAATCTACAATTTCGGCGGACAGCATTAAGCCAATTCAAGGAATTCAGACAACTGTCAACCACAAAGACTGTTTGGCTTCGCTTAGTATTCCTAAGAAAACTCAACAAATCAAAGCTGACTCCAAACCAGAAGTGTCTGAAACCAGCACCAAAAAAGCAACTAAAAGCTACAGTACTTTGATCAACTTAGCGCGCAAACAACTTGGCAAGAACTATGTTTGGGGAGCTGTTGGCCCAGACACATTTGATTGCTCTGGCTTAACCCAATACCTCTTTGATAATGCCTACAATAAAACATTACCAAGAACGGCCGCAGCTCAATATGCCGCTTTTGATCATGTTTCTCATGATAACGTTAAACCTGGAGACCTTGTTTTCTTCAGTTATAACGGTGGCGCTTCAATTGATCATGTGGGGATTGTCGTTTCTGGTGATAACCAAATGATTGATGCGCAAGACCGTGGCGTAATCAAAGAAAGCTACATGGCATCTTATTGGAAACCTTACATTGCTGGCTATGCGCATGTGATGGATCTTAAGTAATTTAAAACGACACTTAAAAACTAAAACGACTTTTGCAGGATTTCATGCAAGAGTCGTTTTTTTCGATTAAAAAGCTGATTCCCGTAATAACATGGGATCCGCTGTGAAATTATTGGGTCTACACTTTCTGGTATTGGTGAATAACTGATACCAGTTTTTATTTTGAAAATTAAAAGGACATCTGTCCTCTTTGTGCTACGATTTAATCGCCAAACAAAATCGAAAAGAGGAAAAACAGATGTCCCTAACTAATTCTATTTTAAGCTTGTTTGAAATGACAGACCCAAATATAACCGTAACTGGTGTTACCAAGAAACGTTGCCCGAATGGACAACGAATTCATGTCGTTCACGCCAACCTTTCTTATCAGCTTGTGAAATGTCCCCATTGTGGCCATAAAAGTCTAATTAAAAACGGTACCCACGTTAGTCATCTAAGGTTGGGAACCTTATCAGGCGGACGTTATGAAATGCAGCTAAGACGACAAAGATATCAATGCCAACATTGTTTAAAAACCTGTGGAGCTAAAACTAACCTCGTTAGACGTAATGAAACTTTTACCCACAATGTTAAACATCAGGTCATTGTGCTAGCTCGTGACATGCTGACCAGTAAAGAAATCGCTAAAATTTGTGGCATTTCACCAAGTAGTGTTCAACGTATTTTAAATGCAAATATTCACTTGGCTTACCGTGTTAAGCAACTTCCGCCAAATCTTTGTTTCGATGAATTTCGTTCCTGTAATCATCTAATGTCCTTTAACTGTTGCGATGCCGTTAGTCATCGCCGCATTGTGACCCTCAAAGATCGTCTCAGTAAGGATATCATTGATTACTTTGAAGCTCGTTATTCAGTTCAAGAACGTGCGAAAGTTCAAACAATTACTATTGATATGAACGCCGAATATGCTAGCTTTATTCATCGTTTATTCCCGAATGCTGTCACGATTATTGACCGTTTCCACATTATTCAGCTTGCTGGTCGTGCACTAGACAATGAACGTACATGTATTATCCGTACTTTTCAAGATAAGCATTCACGCATTTACCGCATCCTTAAATCTCAATGGCGTTTATTTCATTTGGCAGAAGAGAAAATCAATGACACTAAGCTTATCTATTTACGAGGCATTAACGAGTATATGACCCAACAGAACGCCATCGACCTTGCCTTAGATGAATTTCCAGAATTCAAAACTGTGTATCAAACTTATCAAGGCATTCTAACTGCTATCCACCAAAAGAATGCCACGGGATTTAAAAATTTGATTACCAACTACCAAGTAGCTGGTAATCAAATGGACGTCACCATTTCAACCTTCGTTAAGAACGGCTCAGCAGTGCTCAACAGTTGTCGTTATCCGTATTCTAACGGTCCTATTGAAGGACTTAATCGCAAAATCAAGGTATTAAAGCGTAGCTGTTTTGGTTTTCGAAATATTCATAACTTCTTCATTCGTATCAGTTTAATTCATGAGTAAACAAAAAGCACATTCACCGAAGTGAACATGCCTTCAAAAATCTCTACCAATACAGTTTGACAGAGACCCAAATTATTGTATGTGTTTTAGCATTTACAATAAGACCAAGATTTGAGCCAACAAGTTATCTCAAATTTGCGTCCACAGCGTTCCAGCCCAATTTTTATGGAGGAAATCAGCTTTTTAAACTATTTAGCTATTCAATTCTAATCCTATAAATTCTTATCCATATTAAACGTCAGTTTCGACAATCCGGCGCCCTGCACAACCAAACTCCCAATGAAATCAACGGTTTGTTTACGCATTTCAGCAACTAAAAC